>NZ_JAUORR010000001.1:0-408069 GCF_030547945.1 Photobacterium sp. 1_MG-2023
CCCGAGTGGCCAAAGGGATCAGACTGTAAATCTGACGGCTCCGCCTTCGAAGGTTCGAATCCTTCTCCCTCCACCATTTTTTCAGCCAGTGCATTGCACTGGCTTTTTTATTGCCTGCAAACCGCCCTATCTCACTTCTGCGACGTTCAGCGATCTTCATGACCCGAGACACCGCTTCTCAAAAATCCGCCACAAAAAAAGGCTAAACTCAAACAAAAATCTCATTGATCAGATCATCAGGGTTGAAGAGGACAGCGGTATGCCTGACAAAGTCCAAAGTATCAATCTCACCTCCCCGCCGTGGCCAAAACTGCGTGTTCTGGTGATTGATGATCAACACAGCGCACAAAGCTTTATGAAAAGCATGCTGCTGCGATTCGGGATTCGCCACATTGATACAGCCTCCAACTACCGCGAGGCCATCAGCCAATGCCAGCAGGCGGCATACCAGCTGATTCTGGTGGATTATCATCTCGATCACACGCTGAACGGCAGCGAACTGATCAGTCTGCTGCGCAAAAAACAACTGCTCAGTGCGGATTGCGGTCTGGTGATCTTTTCTGCGGATGCCAGTGCCCGTGTGGTATTAAGTGCATTGGCGGTCGAACCGGATGCATTCATGACCTTGCCGATGCCACTCCGCTCCCTGCAGGAAAAACTCACTCAAGCCTGGCGCAACAGTCAGGCACGGCAACCGGTGTATCATCAGGTGAGTGAAAAAGGCTTTGATGAGGGGATTCGCTACTGTAAAGAACAGCTGCTCAAACACGGACCGGATTATCAGCTGGAAAGTCTGCTGCTGGATATGCTGCTCGACAAAGAGGATTGGGCACAGGCGAAACGCTATATCGCGCTGTTTCAGACCTATCACCCCTCGGCAAAAGTGGCGCTGGCCGAAGCTCGTCTGCTCGCCCACACCACGGACAAACACAGTGCGATTCAATTGCTCCGCCGGCTGGTAGAGAAATCACCCATGTGTCTGGACGCCTTGGATCTCCTGGCCAGCTATCAGTCCGATACCGGCCAGTATCATGAGGCAATGCTCACGGCAAACCGGGCACTCAAACTCAATCCCGCCGCCAGCCATCGTGCCCTGAAGCTCGCCCAACTGGCGGCAAAGACAGGACAGGGCGAGCCATTGATTCAGGCCGGGATGACACTGGCGACTCATCTGCCAATCATTGATGTCGGATGGATTATCTGTCTGGCGGAGTACTGTGCTGCATTCGAACAGCATTACTTCAGCCAGCCTGAAGCGAAAGTGCGTCGCCAGCTCAGGCACAAGCTCCATCAAATCACCGAGCGTGCGCATCATCGGGTCTTACCGGCGCAGCGGCCCTTTCTGAATGCTTTCCGGCAGATCATGGATGCCCGGCTGCTGCTGGCTCAGGGCGCAACGCTGAAAGCCAAACGCCGTTTGATGCTGGGTTTGTCCGGTTACTTTGGCTGCCTCAACAAACTGCCGTCCGTGATTCTGGCTGAGGCCCTTCCTTTACTGTTACAACTCGGGGAAACCGGCCTGATCGCCGACATTTGTCAGGTGCTGAAGCACAGAGACCGTTTCGATGGCCACAGCCAGCTGAGAATGCAGGCTCTGCGGGAAAACCACTGTGCCTTTGAAGCGCTTCGCAAACTGGAGTCTGCGCTCAGGGCCGCACAATCGGCCTGTCAGTCTCAGCCTGCTCAGGCTCTGCTGCAGTTTGAAGCAATCTTGCGTGATTACCCGGACTGCACTGAGGCGAATCTGGGCAAGATCGATTGCCTGCTCCGAATACCACAGTCAGCATTTCAGTGCGATTTCACACGGCAGCTTGCTGCCGTCAGTACTATGCCGCTGCCCCCCCTCCTGAGCCAATGGCGCACGCTGTTAAGAGGGCAAATCAGCCACTTGCCTGAAAGCCAGTTCAGAAGCGGCCAATACCGATCGCTGCGTCGGGAACTGGGCCCGGTCCGGATTCAGACCTGGGCCCCGCTATTGCACTAGAAACGGCTGGCATCGCGTCCGTGCGGAGAATCCAGATCCAGCACTGGGCCTGCCGGAACCACACCCGTTGGATTGATCATCTGATGGCTGAAATAGTAATGGCGCTTGATATGATAAAAATCGACTGTCTCTGCCACGCCCGGCACCTGATACAGGGATTTCAGATAGCCCTGCAAATTCGGATAATCGGCAATACGCTGCCGGTTACATTTGAAGTGTCCGACATAAACCGCATCAAACCGGATCAGCGTTGTAAATAACCGCCAGTCTGCTTCTGTGATTTGACTGCCCGCCAGATAGCGGTGGTTTGCCAGATGGGCATCGACTTTATCCAGCGCACTGAACAAGTCGGTGAATGCCGTCTCATAAGCGGCCTGTGTGGTTGCAAAACCGCAGCGGTACACGCCGTTATTGATATGTGGGTAGATAAAATCATTCCACTGATCGATTTCCGACTGAAGCGCCTGCGGGTAGTAGTCGTCCTGATTGCGGGTGATCGCATTGAACGCGGTGTTCAGCATCCGGATAATTTCCGAAGATTCATTACTCACAATCGTCTGAGTCTGCTTATCCCACAATACGGGCACCGTGACCCGTCCGGTGTAATCCGCTTTGGCTTTGGAATAAAGCTGGTGCATATAAGAAAAGCCATACAGCGGCTCAGGCTGATTAAATTCCCAGCCATGTTCCAGCATTTCCGGACTAACCACACTCACCCCGATATGTGATTCCAGGCCTTTGAGTTTCCGGAGGATCAGTGTGCGATGGGCCCACGGACAGGCCAGCGACACATACAGATGATAACGACCGGATTCAGCCGGAAATCCTTTCTGTCCGTCTGGCCCTTCACGGCCATCCGCAGTCAGCCAATGGCGAAATCCTGCATCTTCACGAACGAATTTCCCGTCACTTTTTTCTGTGTCGTACCAGACATCGTGCCAGACACCCTGAATCAGCTTTCCCATCGTTACCTCAGCATTTTTTCAACCTGAACTGGATTATAGGCAAGACCTGTTTCGCAGTCGGCGCATAAAATCCGGCAGAGATCGTCAAGATATTCGAACATCCGGTTTCGGTGCTTACGCTCCGCAATCCAACTATGCTAGGATGACCGCACATCACATGCCGACAGAACAGAAGAAAAATGAAAGTCATTTCCTTTAATATCAATGGATTAAGAGCAAGACTCCATCAACTGCAAGCCGTCATCGACAAGCATCAGCCCGATGTCATTGGCCTGCAGGAAATCAAAGTACATGATGAAGCTTTCCCACTGGCTGATGTGGAAGCCATGGGATACAAGGTCTATCACCACGGCCAGAAAGGTCATTACGGCGTGGCGATGCTGTGCAAGCAGGAGCCGGTCCATGTCCGGAAAGGTTTCCCGACCGATGACGAAGATGCCCAGCGCCGGATGATCATGGCGACTTTCGAGCAGGCCGACGGAACTCCTGTCACTATCCTGAACGGCTATTTCCCGCAGGGTGAAAACATCAGTCACGAAGTGAAATTCCCGGCGAAAGAAAAATTCTATGCCGATCTGATGACCTACCTTGAAACCCACCACAGCGCCGATGAAGCAGTGATCGTCATGGGTGACATCAACATCAGCCCGATCGATCTGGATATCGGTATTGGTGAACAGAATGCCAAGCGCTGGCTGAAAACCGGCAAATGTTCTTTCCAGCCGATTGAACGCGACTGGCTGAAAAAACTGATGGACTGGGGCTTTGTTGATACCTTCCGTCAACTGCACCCAACCGCAGATGACCAGTTCTCGTGGTTTGATTACCGCTCCAAAGGCTTTGACGATAACCGCGGCCTGCGCATTGATGTCGTTCTGGCGACGCCTTCGCTGGCAGCACGCTGTCAGGAAGCCGGGATCGATTATGAGCTGCGCGGGATTGAAAAACCGTCCGATCATGCGCCTATCTGGTCTGTCTTCAGCGAATCCTAATACCAATCAAAGTAAGTCAATGATCAGAAATAGCGCCGGGAAAATGTTTGAGAACAAGGCGGATTTTTTAGATAAGTAGTGATTCTACAATCAAAAAATCTAACGAAGTTCTCGAATATTTTAGCAAGCTAGGATGACCAGTTATTTACTGCGATTGGTATAATCTCCTCACAGCCCCGCAAGCCGGGGCTGTTTGTCCAACCGAGGTCCGAACATGAAACTCTTCGTTTTTGATCACTGCCCGTATTGCATCAAGGCCATGATGGTCGCCGGTCTGAAACAGTCTGACATCGAGCTGGTTTATTTGCAGAACCATGATGTGCAGGCACGGATCGATAAAGTGGGTGCCAACATGGTGCCGATTCTTCAGAAACCGGATGGCAGCTATATGGCTGAAAGCCTGGATATTGCTCACTATCTGGATACGCAGGATGGCACGCCTCGTCTGACTGAAGCCCGGCATTCAGAGCAAATTGCCGCCTGGACCGCCGCCGCACGCCCTGCAAACAGCCGTCTGGTCTATCCGCGCTGGCTCATGATTGATTTACCTGAGTTCCAGTGTCAGGAAGCGAAAGACTGGTTTGAAGGCAATAAATCAGCCGCAATGGGGCAAAGCTTTGCGGAAGCCTATGCCAACAGCGCGGCTCATATTGAAACGATGTCGCACTTACTGGCTGAACTCGACTGGCTGACCTTGCCGTCTGAGCGCAACAACCAGCTCAGCCTGGATGATGTGAATCTGTTCCCGACGCTGCGGAATCTCACGGTTGTGAAAGGACTGACTTTTCCACCACGGATTCGCCAGTACATTGATGAAGTGGCTGCTTTGACGGGTATCACTCTTTACGAACACGTGGCCGTCTGATCGGTCACTTACAACAAAAATAGAGCCGGTGCCTGAGGCACCGGCTTTGATTCCAGACAAAGTCATAACGTTTGGAAGCCATTGCCGTCATCATTTCCGTTGTGTCCCTCCCCCGTTGCTGCTTCCCTGTAGCCCAAGTCTTGCAAGTCATACTGTCTTTTCTGGCAGCGCCTGCCTGACCATTCAGCAGGCAAAAAAAATCCCGGACAGGCCGGGATTTCTCATTGGTAAGGATTCAGCTTAATGCTTTCATGTGGCGCAGGTATCTGCCCTCAAGCTTCCGGAATGTCCAGATCACTGTGAACGTCAGGACCATGTAGCACAAGCCAGCAAACAGGAAGGACTCAAACGGCGCATAATAGCGGGAGTTTACAATCCGGGCGGCACCGGTCAGATCGACGATGGTGACAATCCCGGCCACAGCAGAGCCGTGAATCATAAAGATCACTTCGTTACTGTAAGCAGGTAATGCACGACGCAGTGAACTGGGCAGAATAATCCGGCTGAACGCCTGCCAGTGGCTCATACCATAGGCTTTCGCGGCTTCCACTTCCCCTTTCGGCATGCTGTTGATCGAACCGCGAACAATTTCCGCAGTATACGCAGCGGTGTTTAACACAAAGGCAACCAGCGCACAGAACCAGGCTTCTTCCCATAAGGTGCCCTGCACACTCATAAACTGGCTGATGCCGTAATAAATCAGATACAGCTGAACCAATAGCGGGGTGCCCCGGAAAAAATAAATGTACGCCCAGGCCGGACCATAAATCGCCGGGTTCTTGCTGTTCCGTGCAACCCCCATCGGAATGGCGACCACCAGGCCAATGACCAGCGCCAGAGACACCATCCAAAGTGTGGTGTAAAACCCTTGCAGATACAGCTGCCAGCTTTCCGTCAGAATACTAAAATCCATGTCTTACCTCGTATGGATACTGAACCGACGCTCTGCCCACTTCAGCACCGAAGTAGAAAGCGAGGTAAACACCAAAAACAGCACGGCAATCGCCATATAGAAGGTAAACGGCATCTGAGTCGTGCCCGCTGCCAGTGAACCTTTGCGGACCATATCATCCAGGCCGATGATAGAAACCAGTGCCGTGGTCTTCAGCAGGACCAGCCAGTTATTGCCAAAACCAGGCAAAGCATGACGAATCATTTGCGGCAGCAACACGCGGCGGAAAGACATCGCGCTGCTCATGCCGTAGGCTTTCGCCGCTTCCAGTTCACCTTTGTCCACCGCCATGATCGCGCCACGGAAGGTTTCAGCCATATAAGCACCAAAAATGAATCCGATAGTCAGGATCCCTGCGATGAAAGGGCTGACTTCAATATAATCCGGCAGATAGGAAGTCCATTCATGATTGGGGTCAGACGCTGAGAAGTAATGATTCAGCCACTCATTGACGCCATAGAGACTGTTGTTCAGCAGCACCTGGCCGCCAAAGAAGATCAGCATCATGAGCACCAGATCCGGGATGCCGCGGATCACCGTGGTATAGGTGGTCGCCGTCAGTCTGGCAACACGATATCGGGACAGTTTTGCCAGCGCACCTAACATGCCCAGCACCATCGCCAGTATTAAAGACAACAGCGCAACCTGTAAGGTTACCCATGCGCCTTCCACCAGCGACCATTCATATCCTTTTAAATCCAGCAAGGGGTCACTCCTTTAAACTGCAAAGAGTTGCGATGGCTGAAGAGTGCCGGAGATACCGGCACTCTGAATGGTCCATCGCTTTACCGGGAGACGGACGATGTCTCGGTAAAGTTCAGAACTTATGCCAATCAAAGTAAATCAATGGTCAAAAATAGCGCAGGAAAAATGTTTGAGAGCAAGGCAGATTTTTTAGATAAGTAGTCATTCTACAATCAAAAAATCTAACGCCGTTATCAAGCATTTGAACAAGCTTGGATGACCAGATATTTACTGCGATTGGTATTACTCACCGTATACGTCGTAAGTGAAGTATTTATCCTGAATTTGCTTGTAAACGCCTTTGTCACGCAGCGACAGAATGGCTTTGTCCAGCTTCTCGGTCAGGTCTTTATCTTGCTTCCGGGTTGCGATGCCGAAACCTTCGCCGAACCATTTCGGATCCGTCAGCGAAGGACCAATGAACTCATAGCCATCACCGCCATCTTTGTTCAGCAATCCCTCTTCCAGTGCAGAAGCATCACCCAGTACGGCAGCAATACGGCCCGCTTTCAGATCCAGATAAGCGTCATCAAAAGAACCGTAACGAACGATTTCAACTGCATCGCCATAGTTATCTGTCAGGTATTTATCATGCGTGGTTGCACGCTGAACACCAATCTTCACACCTTTCAGACCTTCTTTGCTGAAGTCAATTTCGGTGCCTTTTTTGGCCACATATTTGTTCGGAATCAGCGCGTACTTGCCGGTGAAGTCGACTTTCTTCTTCCGCTCGTCCGTAATTGACATTGCAGCGATGATGGCATCGTACTTACGCGCCAGCAGTGACGGAATAATGCCATCCCAGTCCTGGGCTACGATCTTACATTTTGCCTGCAGCTCTTCACACAGAGCATTCGCCATATCGACGTCGAAGCCTTTCAGCTCGCCACTTGGCTCTGTCCAGCTGAATGGAGGATAGGCGCCTTCAATGCCAAAGCGAATCTCTTTCCACTCTTTTGCCTGCACCGAAGTGGCACCCAGAGCGGAAACGACTGCGGCGGCCAAAATCCATTTTTTCATTGTCTTACTCCTGTTGTATTTGCAATTCACGATACAAGTCTTTATACGTGAACCGAAGTTGTAGTATGGGCAACGTCGTTCATTGTTGGGCCAGAGAAAAACTCAAGCCTAAGTTTAGTAAATCGAAGAAATAAATTGTTTTAATCTTTCTGAATCCGGGTTTTGGAACAATTTAGATGGCTCACCCTGCTCTTCCACCAGCCCCTGATGCAAAAACATCACCTGATTGGACACATCCCGGGCAAATGCCATTTCATGTGTCACCACCAGCATGGTCCGGCCTTCCTGCGCCAAATCCTGCATGACGCCAAGTACTTCCCCAACCAGTTCCGGATCCAGTGCAGAGGTAGGTTCATCAAACAGCATCACTTCCGGATCCACCGCCAATGCACGGGCAATAGCAGCACGCTGCTGCTGACCGCCAGACAAATGGCCCGGATAATAATGACGTCTTTCATACAAACCGACTTTCTTCAGTAATGCTTCTGCTTTTTCAATCGCTTCGGCTTTGGGAACCCCCAAAACGTGAACCGGCGCTTCAATCACATTGCCCAGCACGGTCATGTGCGACCACAGGTTAAAGCCCTGAAAAACCATGGCCAGCCGGGAGCGAATCCGCTGTACCTGACGTTCATCAACCGGTAAAAACTCACCCCGGCGATTATTTTTCATTTTAATGAGTTCACCATTCACCCAGATTTCTCCCTGGGTTGGCGTTTCCAACAGGTTGATACAGCGAAGAAATGTACTTTTACCTGAACCTGAAGATCCAATAATGGAGATCACATCCCCACGGTGCGCCGTCAGTGAGATCCCTTTCAGCACTTCGTTCTGGCCAAAAGATTTATGTAATTCCTTTACTTCAAGCGCTACTGCATCTGTCATGCGCTTTGTCTCCTGTTGCTTTGTCAAACCCAGCGTTGCGATGAATCAAACCATGCAAAACTGGCTGAATGGATTGAATACTGCCCCCGCGAACGGTTATGCACGACGACAGAACCGTCGCCATCAGCATCGTTCACATGATGCCAACATCCGAAATGCGTTGATCAATATCTGGAAGCTGAAGACCCGGTTTGGCCTGACGCCCAACACGACTCAACACTATCTTTTTATCAGCGGGTTAGTCGCTATTCTGCGATTTCCGGCTTTCACCCTGTCTTTGCAGTGAGATAGTCTGTTTTGCCAGCCCTTTGTCGAAGGTATCACCACAAACCCACAATGACAACATTTTGTTAACTTTCGAATTTTAGCATTATAAGATGAAAAAATCGCATATTTAATCATTAAATCGCGACAAACGATTATTTCGCAGACGCAATAAAAACGCATACAAAACAAATAAAAAACCAGTTTCATACGATTAAATCACACTTTTACTCAGTGCGAATGCCTGAAATGCCCGTGCTGAACCGATAAATGAATGCGGGACAGGGAGTCACCATCGGGAACCATGAAATTCAGTGAACGACAGAATGACAGAGATTCACCATCTTCTGTCGCAAGAAGGCCGATGCAAAAATTCGCCGCCACACTTGCCCACGGCATGATTCCGGTCCGGTCAAAATGGAAAAACATGCAGATTCTCTAACTGTTCATGTAAGCCAGCAGGGCAAAGAAAATTCGCCATAACTTGACGACGCTTGCAGAAATCAGGCCCGAGACCTGAGTTGACTCCGATTGAAAACGTTTTCACGTCTTCTGATGAGTGGCCTTCATTCTCTCTCCCCCCGAAAATTTCGTAATTTAATTACAGTAAATTCTAAAAAACCCTTTTCGCGTCTCTGATAGACGCGTTGTTGATGTAGTTTTCCTTCATTTCGGAATGGCTGATGATCAGGATCAATTTTGCCTGCACGGCGCACGCGTAAACTAACCCCATAATCATTATTCGATGCTCCATCAGCATCCGCACCGGATTCAGGCCCGATGAAAGGTGCAGTTGAAAGAATTCCTGACTTGTAGAACGAGGCCCTTATGTCATCAAACATTCAATACGGTGACGTCCATACCGAAGTGGAAACCGATAGCTATTCGGCCCACCACAAACCTGCCAGTGCTTTCCCGAACCGGAGCCGTTATCTGGATCATGAGCTGCAGATCATGAAACCCCGCCGTTGGGGACTGAATCTGCCCGGCCGTGATTTCCGGTTCGAATGGGAAGATCTGGTACCCGCCGTTGCCGGGACGATCGGCATTATCGCCATGTATTCCGCCGTGATGTCTGCCTATGCCGCAGCCTTCGGTCTCGGCCCTGAATTCGTGGTGGAAAACGTGCGGGTGGAAATGCTGGTTTCCGCTTCACTGTTTTGCATTCTGGTTTCGGGGTTTCTGAATCCGCGAGCCAATCTGGCCGGGAATCACGGCCCGATGATTCCGATGATCGGGATGATTGCCGCCGCCGGGGGTCACCCGCTGGCACTGGCCATCCTGCTTGGCGGATTCGGATTGGCGCTCAGTCTCTGTAAAGGCGGCTCCCGTCTGGTGAAACTGACCAGCGATGGGGTGGCCGGGGGACTCCTGATTTTCCTGGGATTTGTGGGGTCAACCGGGCAAATCAAAAGCCTGCTGAGCTGGGGCAGCGAGATCAATATGGGTTATATCGCAGCGCTGATCCTCTTTGTCAGCATTGTGCTCTATGCTTTTCTTGCCCGGATTGGGAAACGCTGGCTGGCAATTCCGGTCTGCGCGGTCACTGGCGGTATCATTGCTGCGCTTTTGGGCGCGCCGTTTGAGTTCCACACCACACCGGGCCTGCCAAACCTGAACCCGGCGTACTGGTGGGGATCCACTGAAACTGGCTGGAAGCTGGGCCTGCCGACGGTTGAACACTTCATTGCATCCCTGCCTTTTGCACTGCTGGCAGTTGCGATGTGGTCGCCTGATTTTCTGGGCCACCGAATTTTTCAGGAAATGAACTACCCTGAGAAAACCGACAAGGTCCTGATGGATGTCGACGACACCATGACCGGCTGCTCTGTTCGCCAGATTGTCGGGGCTGCATTTGGCGGCGGTAATGTCACTTCGTCCTGGGGCACCTATATGATCCCGGCCGCAATTGCCAAACGCCCGATTCCGGCAGGTGCGATTTTACTGGGCAGCATCTGTATTGTGGTGGCGATTATCGGATATCCGATGGATATCGCGATCTGGCCGCCGGTCATGACTATCGCGCTGCTGGCCGGTGTTTTCCTGCCCCTGCTCGAAGCCGGAATGCAGATGGTGAAAGATTCGAAATCCAGCCAGTCGGCGGGGATCTGTATCTTTGCCTCCATGGCCGTGAATCCGGTCTTTGGCTGGGCAGTAACCATGCTGCTGGATAACAACGGCCTGATTGGGGACAAAGACCGCCCGAATCACCTGACTCTGGCCGACCGGCTGATCATTCCCGGCCTGACCTTACTGGTGTGTCTGGGCGCCATGCTGGCTGTTGGCATGATTCCCGGCATTCCGGCCTTGCTGGGATAAGCGGCAAGAAATTGAGATTCAAACCATTGGGTGCGGCACATCAAAGCACTGGATGGTGAAAAAGGTTACATATGCAGACGCTGCGCGACAAAGGCAGCACCTGGAACACTTTCTACTGACGAATAACAGGTAGGTATAATATGGCAGAGCAATTTGCAAAAGCTTGGGAAAGCTTCACCGGTGGTGAATGGCAAAGCGCAGTCAACGTTCGTGATTTCATTCAGAACAACTACACCCCTTATGAGGGCGATGAAGCATTTCTGGTGAGTGAAGGAACGGCTGCAACCCAACAGTTGTGGGACAAGGTCATGGAAGGCATCAAACAGGAGAACGCAACCCATGCCCCTGTTGATTTCGATACCTCAGTGATCTCAACCATCACTGCCCACGATGCCGGCTATATCGATCAGGCGCTGGAAACCATTGTCGGTTTGCAGACTGAAGCGCCGCTGAAGCGTGCCATTATCCCGAACGGCGGGATCCGGATGGTGGAAAGCTCCTGCAAAGCCTATGACCGCGAGCTGGATCCGCAAGTGAAGAAAATCTTCACCGAATACCGCAAAACGCATAATCAGGGTGTGTTTGATATCTATACCCCGGACATCATGAAGTGCCGGAAATCCGGTGTGCTGACCGGTCTGCCGGATGCCTATGGCCGTGGCCGTATCATCGGGGATTACCGCCGCGTGGCCCTGTACGGCATTGATCGCCTGATGGCAGACAAACTGGCGCAATTCACATCGCTGCAGGCGCAATTTGAAAATGGCGAAGATCTGCACATGACGATGCAGCTCCGTGAAGAAATCGCTGAGCAGCACCGCGCTCTGGCTCAGATGAAAGAAATGGCAGCCAAATACGGCTTCGACATTTCCCGTCCGGCAGAAAACGCACAGGAAGCGATTCAGTGGACTTACTTCGGTTATCTGGCCGCAGTGAAATCACAAAATGGTGCCGCGATGTCGCTGGGCCGGACATCAACCTTCCTTGATATTTACATCGAGCGGGATCTGAAAGCCGGCATCATTACCGAAGAACAGGCGCAGGAAATGATCGACCATTTCGTCATGAAACTGCGTATGGTTCGCTTCCTGCGGACTCCGGAATATGATGAGCTGTTCTCCGGCGACCCTATCTGGGCGACAGAATCCATTGGTGGTATGGGCGTGGATGGCCGGACACTGGTATCGAAAACCAGCTTCCGCTTCCTGAACACCCTCTATACTATGGGCCCGAGCCCTGAGCCGAACATCACGGTTCTCTGGTCTGAGCAATTGCCGATCGGCTTTAAGAAATACTGTGCGAAAGTGTCGATCGACACTTCATCCATTCAGTATGAAAACGACGATCTGATGCGTGCGGATTTCGAGTCGGATGACTACGCTATCGCTTGCTGTGTCTCGCCTATGGTCGTGGGGAAACATATGCAGTTTTTCGGCGCCCGCGCCAATCTGGCGAAAACACTACTGTACGCAATCAACGGAGGTGTCGACGAGAAACTGAAAATTCAGGTGGGTCCGGCTTCTGCGCCAATGACAGAGGACGTACTGGATTACGACAAAGTGATGACCAGCCTGGATTCCTTCATGGACTGGCTGGCGAAACAATACGTCACCGCGCTGAACTCTATCCACTACATGCACGACAAGTACAGCTATGAAGCTGCACTGATGGCCCTGCATGACAGAGATGTGCGCCGGACCATGGCATGCGGGATTGCCGGTTTGTCTGTTGCCGCAGATTCCCTGTCGGCCATCAAGTATGCCAAAGTGAAGCCAGTGCGTGACGAAAACGGCATTGCCACCGACTTCGAGATCGAGGGGGATTATCCGAAGTTCGGTAACAACGATGCCCGTGTCGATGACATTGCCTGCGACCTGGTTGAGCGTTTCATGAACAAGATCCGCCAGCTGAAAACGTACCGGAATGCCGTGCCAACCCAATCGATTCTGACCATTACCTCCAACGTGGTGTACGGGAAGAAAACCGGGAACACGCCGGATGGTCGCCGAGCAGGCCAGCCATTTGCACCGGGGGCGAACCCAATGCATGGCCGGGATGAGAAAGGGGCTGTTGCCTCGCTCACGTCCGTCGGTAAACTGCCGTTTGCGCACGCCAAAGACGGTATTTCTTATACCTTCTCGATTGTGCCGAACGCACTGGGTAAATCGGATGATACCCGCCGGGCGAATCTGGCAGGTCTGATGGATGGTTACTTCCATCACGAGCGTGGCATTGAAGGGGGACAGCATCTCAACGTGAATGTGCTCAACCGAGACACACTGGAAGATGCCGTGAAGCACCCGGAAAAATATCCGCAACTGACCATTCGCGTGTCTGGTTATGCGGTCCGCTTCAACTCACTGACCACAGAACAGCAGCAGGACGTCATTGCACGTACCTTCACTGACTCGCTGTAACACCCATGCCGGGCAGTCTGCTGTCCGGCCATCCAAAATCCCCGCGACTTCCTGAGCCGCGGGGATTATCATCAAAAAGCCCCTTCGTCATACTTGTTCTGGAGCGCGCATATGTCCGTAAAAGGCCGCATTCATTCATTCGAGTCCTGTGGCACCGTTGATGGTCCGGGAATCCGGTTCATTGTCTTTATGCAAGGCTGCCTGCTGCGCTGCCAGTATTGTCATAACCGGGATACCTGGGATCTGGAAGGCGGACAGGAAATCACGGTCGAAGCACTGATGAAAGAGGCACTGTCTTACCGGCATTTCATGAACGCATCCGGCGGCGGAGTAACCGCATCCGGCGGTGAGGCCGTCCTGCAACCTGAATTCATTCGCGATTTCTTCCGCGCCGCCAAAGCCGAGAACATTCACACCTGTCTGGATACCAACGGTTATGTGCGTAAACACACCGAAGTGATTGATGAATTACTGGAAGTGACTGACCTCGTCTTACTCGATCTCAAACAAATCGACGACGACATTCACCACGATTTGGTGGGAGTGCCGAATAAACGCATCCTCGACTTTGCCCGATACCTGCATCAAATCGGTCAGAAAACCTGGATTCGTCATGTCATTGTTCCCGGTTTTACCGACAATGAAACCTCAGTCCGCTTGCTGGGCGAATTCATCAAGGACATGGATAACATCGAAAAAATTGAGTTACTGCCTTACCACCAGCTCGGGGCCCATAAATGGGAAGCCATGGGCTACGACTATCCGCTGGAAGGCGTGAAACCGCCGTCGAAAGAGGTGATGGAAAAGGTGAAAGCGATCTTATCGGAATATCACCCCAATGTGATGTACTGATGTCGGTGCAGAGAGAAGGGAAGACCCTGACTATCATCGTGACTCGCATTGCGACGATGCAGGCGGGAGCGCAATGCTTCTGAAATGCCCGCCTGCACTGTTGCTGTTACTTATCCCTGTTGTAGATATAATCCCGCTCGTAAAACGTCCTGACCCACTCGGGTTTGTAGACGACCAAGAGCGTCGTTGCCATGCCATTGAGCAACCCCTCCGGGAAGAGCAGCAACGGGATCAGTATCAGGAAATTATCCACGATATACTGACCGCTGAAGTCTCCTTCCAGCCACACCCATCCCCCGGTCAGCAGCATATAGACCACTTGTGATAATGCGCCGTTGAAAAATGCCGCGACAAAGATGTAAACAAACAAATGTCGGTTCAGAAACCGGTAACTCAGCAGGAAAATACCGTAACTGATCATCGCGGGCGCAATAACCCCCGTCAGGTTCATCATGCCCAGATCCTGCCAGTCCACCAGACCAAAAGCAGCCAGCAACAAACTTGGGATCACGCTGATCCAGATAGCAATGCGCCAGCCGTGAGACAAGGCCAGCACCGTTAACGCCAGAAAATGGACCTGTAATCCATCTACCAGCCCTGCTCTCAGGCTCCAGAGGACAAACAGCGCCACGGCCGATCCCAGCACCAGATGCTGATAATCTCTTTCCTGCCTGAACTTCGGGTAAAACTCTTTTGGATAAGTGAAGAGAAGAATGATGAGCCAAACGGCCCACCCGCCCCAGTGGAGACCTGTCATTGCTGCTTCCTTTATTGAATTCGAATGCGGCATCGTTTCGCGATTCACCGGGCAGAGATGCCGCCAAGACAATCTGATAAAAAACTGAATAAGAATACCCGGTCAGATCAAAAGTTGCTGTGGTCATCCTGCTATGCTGAATATCCGGGCAGCTTCCGAGCAACCGGCTACTTCAGTAAAAACATTGCAGGACACCGCTATGGAAATGACAAACGCACAACGTCTCATTCTGTCTAACCAATACCGCTTAATGGCTCAGTTAGAGCCGGATCACGCGGCCAAGTATCAGCGGCTGCAAACCATTGTCGAGCGTGGCTACGGTTTACAGTTACGGGAACTCGACAAAGACTTTGGCGCACTTTCTGAAGCAGAGTGTAAAGAAATCATCAATGTGATGGAAATGCATCATGCGATGCAGGAATCACAGAAACAGCTGAACAATCATGAGATTGACAGCCGGCGCCTGCTATTTCTCGGCTTTGATGCCCAAAGCGAACCTCAGCAAATGCATTATGTTCGTTTTCTGACTCAGATTGAACATCTGTATCCAGGCTTCCTGCCATCCGAGCACCAGTTCAACAGTCATGTTCCGATGCAAAGCAAATACCGCCGTATGCTGACGGTATGGCAAAAATGCCCGAGACAATATCATTTATCTGCGACAGAAATTCAGCAGATCCTCAACGCTTAACCCCAGACAAAAGCCCCTCTCCCGTACTGAATCAGGTGGCAGCTCTGGCTGTCATCTGGCAGCAATCAACATCACCTGAAACCTGCATGCTTCTTTTTGTCAGCCAGCCGTCATATTATTGACACAGTTCTTTTCACTTTTCCCCTTGGTGAAATCCGGGACTCTGATAGATTGATGTGATCCAAAGCAACATTCATGGAGAATTGGGTCAATTTAATCCCAAAGTTTCTCTGGTCACCGGGAAAAGCGGTAGCATATTAATAAATCAGTTAACAGCTCACGGAAAGAACTGTTTCCCGGTTTCGATAACTTGTATATAAACGCATAAACACGATACAGCTTATGCCTGAAACAGCCCATCTCGGGACAGGCGGCATAATCTATCTTGTGACGTTGGAAAGGATACGACGACATGTTCAAGTGGCTTCTCTCAACACTGTTGCTTTTCTCTGGCCTTGCGGGTGCCACTGAAAAGAATCAGCTCGTGATCCTGACCACCTATAATCCGGCGCATCTCTCCCCCAGTATCGACAGTTTCAGGCAGCAACACCCGCAGTTGGATGTTCAGGTATTGCAGCGACGGGAATCAGACGGGCTGGCTTTACTGTCCACGCCAAATCACGGCATTGATGTCGTATTTTCTTCTTCGACCCGGCTGTTTCAGCCCCTGACCGAGCAAAACGCCCTGGTTCCGGTCCGCCACATGATCGCTGAACGCGGGATCCATGATACAGAGCAAGTGGCGGTGTTAGGCTATTCGGGTTGCGGTATGATCTGGAATCAACGCTATCTGGACCGTCATCAGCTCCCCCCACCAGAGCAATGGGAGATGCTGTCAAACGCGCTGTATCACGATCATCTCGTCATGAGCAGCCCGTCCCGCTCCACCACAACCCACCAAATGGTTGAAAACCTGTTACAACGCCATGGTTGGGATCAGGGCTGGCAAATCCTGCTTCAGGTTGGTGGCAACCTCAATGCTGTGACCGCCAACAGTGAAAGAGTCAGCAACATCATTGCCAGCGGTCAGGCCGGGATTGGCCTGGTGATCGACAGCTATGCCAAAGCCCAGCAAGCGCTGTTTCCTTTTGTTGAATTCCGCTATCAGCCGAAAAGTTTGATCCTGCCCGGTTTTATCGCTGCGCTGGATCGCAGTGCCGACGATCCGGCAGGCCAGCTCTTCGTTCGATTCATGCTTTCTGACGATATTCAGGCCCGTATCCATGAAGCGCCTCTTTATAAGATGAGCCGCAATCAGCAACCCGATTTTGGCGTTTCCCCGTTTCCGTTAGATCATCTCTTGTTGCAACAGCGGGCCATGCTGGTTCAACAACTCTTCGACCTGAGCATCAGTAAGCAATTGCCCTTACTGAGCCAGGCCTGGCGACTGATTCATGAAATCCGGCAGTCCGGCGATTTATCCGACTCCCAGCAAACGCAACTCGCACTCGCGGTCGCGCTGGCTTCCACGCCGGTGATTAATGCAGAACAAGCAAGTTCACCACGGTTTACGGCTTTGAATGACCCGATCCACGATGCAGCCGCAGCGCAGATCTTCGAACAGTTGCAGCAAACCATGAGCCAGCAACTCCAGAAATCGATTCTCTTGTCTCAGGAAATTCTCATGGCTCAAAGGCAGACGCCATAATGCTGAAACGAAAAACAATCGGCAACCGACTGATCAGTGCAATCAGCCTGATGGCCTTTCTGAGTATCGGTGTCAGTCTGATTGCTCTGATCACCTGGGAAAGTCTGGATGATCAGATTGACGCCATCGTCAGTAAAAACCTGCCGACCCTGCGGGCCAGCTATCATCTGGAACGCCACACCGCCGCACTGAAAGATACGCTTCATCAAATCAGTGCCAATGAAGATCCTGTCCTGCATGCTGAGCTGAATCAGGCCATTACAATACAGGCAGAACAGATCTCTCAGGCCATCTCGAATACGGCCAGCCTGTCGTCTTATCCTGCGCTCAAAATCGAGCACGAAACCCTGCTCAGTGAAATTCAGACCTACGCCGTTCTGCTGAATCGGCGAGCCAATGCAATACTCACGATGGCCCAGTCAGAAACGCGCCTGAACTGGTTACATCAAAATATTGTGGAAGAGCTGGCTCCGATCCGGCATGAACTGGAATGGCAATTGACCCGGCTTGACCCGCAGCAACTGGACGGCGAGCGCATCCGGGAAACCATCAACGAATTTGCGCTGCTGCAATCCATCACGGTGAAAGAAAACGAATTAAATCAGCTGGTCAAAGATATCTTTTTGCAGCATCAGAGCCGGGATATTGTCAATGCGTTCCATTTTATCGGCCATAAAACCAAACAGTTAAAATCGCTGAGCGATCTGCTCAGCCATTATCCGTCGACTGTCGCATTCCGACAGCATCTGGATGAGATTATCACACTGGTTCAGCCGAGCGGGCCACTGGAACTCCAGCTTCAGGAACTGGCTCAATTAGAGCTACTCATCCAGAATTTTGACAAGCGCATCAGAAATCGTCTGCACTATCAGGAAGAACTCATTCAGGCCATGGTAGAACAGGCAGACAGCTCGCTGCTGACGTTAAACGACCATACCCGCCAATCGGTGATCATCAGCAGCTACCTATTGCTGGGGGTGGTTTTGCTGGCGATTACGTTGTCCGTCCTGTTATCCGTCTATCTGGTCAGCCGGGGGATCGTGACGCGGCTGAACCAACTGAGCCATGACTTGTATGCCGTGGCTCAGGGCGATCTCAATGCCACCATTCAGGTCGACGGCGATGACGAAATCGGCCTGCTGGGAAACAGTCTGCGCCACTTCCGTCAGCAAATGCTGGAAATGCAGCAAACCAATGCGCTGAACCTGATCAATAACACACAGGCCAGCATTATTACCTGTCATTTGTCCGGTGTGATTGAATCGGTCAACCCCAGCGCCCTCGCCCTGTTCCACACCGACACCATTCCGGCCGATCATACGCTCTGGGCACTTTTTCCACCGGCCATGGAAAGCCGGCTGAAGAGCCTGTTTCTGCCTGGCAGTCCGCTGCAGAACAATGGCGCGTGCAGCCTGACCATCCGCCATACCAACCATCAGGAACAGGGTTATCTGCGGCTGGATTTCCGTCAGTTTAACCAGGGCCGGGAAGCCAAGGTCATTATCACCATGACCGATATTACGGAGCAGGAAAATGCGGCTCGCTGGCTCGAAAGTATGGTCCATGAAAAAACAGAATCACTCACCAAGCGCAACCTCCAGCTGAAAGCAGAAGTTGAAGACCGGAAACGGATTGAATCCGATCTGCGCGCAACGCAGGACGAATTGATTCAGGCCGCCAAGATGGCGGTTGTCGGCCAGACCATGACCTCACTGGCCCATGAACTGAATCAGCCGCTTTCCGCCATGTCGACTCATTTATTCGCCACAAAAATGGCTGTTGGCAAAGACAACTATTCGCAATTACCCGCAAGTCTGGACAAAATGGAAAGCCTGACCGAGCGCATGGGAAGAATTATCTCCAGCCTGCGGAATTTCGCCAAAAAACAGTCGGCCAACCGTCCCCTGCAGGGAATCGACGTCCAGCAATCAATCAATCAGGCACGGCAACTCATTGAAAGTCGACTGAAAGTGCAGCAAACCCACTTAATCTGCCAAATCAACAGCCCGTATCTGGTGACCGCAGATCCGGTCCAGTTTGAACAGGTGCTGGTTAATCTGTTCATGAACAGTTGCGATGCGGTTGCAGGCCATGAACGCCGTGAGATTGAGGTGGCCCTCCTGACTTCCGCGGCGGATAACCAAATTTTGCAAATTGCAGTCAGTGACACGGGCTGCGGGTTTGCACCAGACATCATCGAAAAATTATTCACCCCTTTTACCACCACAAAAGATGTCGGACTGGGATTAGGGCTCAACATTTGCCGTTCGATTATGAACAGGCTGGGCGGCAATATTTACCTTGCTTCGACATTGCAAGGAGGGGCTATGGTTGTTTTGGAGTTAGAGAAGTATGACGATTTCCGATAACATTGAAGTGCTGATTATTGATGACGATCAGGATGTCGTTGATGCCTATCAGCATCTGCTTGAAGTTGCGGGATACCGGGCAAGAACTGCCACGAATCCGGCGCAGGCACTGGCACAGTTACACAAAGACTGGCCGGGGGTAGTCATTACCGACATGTATATGCCCGTGACCAGCGGTAAAGAAGTTTTACAGCAAGTCAAATCGCTGGACAACAGCTTGCCGGTCATCATGATCACGGGCCACGGTGACATCCCGATGGCGGTTGACGCGCTCAAAAGTGGTGCGGTCGATTTCCTGCAAAAGCCGTTGCAACCTGCAGCACTGATCACCCTGCTTGAAAAGCATCTGCCAAAACGCAAACAACTGATTGCCCACCGGAAAAGATTGCAGCAGACCACCAGCGATGAGCTGCTGGGCGACAGTCCGCTGATGATCAAACTCCGGGAACAGATCAGCCAGGCTGCCAATAACAACAAAGATGTCCTGATCGAAGGGGAATGTGGTACCGGTCGTCATACCATTGCCCGGCTTCTGCACAGTAACAGTCATCTGGCCAACGGTCCGTGGATTAAGCTGTGTGGCACCAAAGTCGAACGCACACCTGATTTGCAGCGCGCCATGATCAATGCCCGCAGCGGCAGTATTTGTATCAATAACCTGCCAGCCATGCCAGCCGACACACAACGCTGGCTATGTCGTTTCCTGCTGGAACAAGAGCGATTGGGGAAACGTGAAGTCCGTGTGCTGGCGATTCTGGAAGGCACCGCCGAAGCTGCTGTCGAAAAAGAGTTACTGGTTCCGGAGCTGTTCTATTTCCTCAGCCAGGTGCGGTTCCTTGCGCCACCACTCCGCCAGCGCGCAACCGATATTACGCCATTATTCAAACACTTCCTGAAAGCCAGTTGCCAGAAACTGAATAAAAGCGTTCCTGTGATTGATAAAGCCTATATCAATACTCTGAACCGCCATCACTGGCGCGGCAATGTTCTGGAGCTCCGCAATGTCGCAGAACTCTACGCCATCGGCATCGTGAAGCTGGCCGGTCAGGAGCGAACACAGCCGCTGGAGCAGATGAGCAGCCCGCTGGATGACCTGATCGACAGCTACGAGAAACAAGTGATTGAAGATGCGCTCTACCTGTTCAGTGGTCGCATCAACGAGGTTTCCGGCTACCTGCAAATTCCCCGCAAGAAGCTGTACCTGAGAATGAAGAAACACAATCTCGACAAAGCGGATTACAAAGCCAGACAATAACCGGCTGAGATCAGAAAAAAGCCGGCGCTGATGCGCCGGCCTGATCGAATCGATTGTTCGGTATATTCTGTTTAGAATTCGTAACGCAGACCCAGTTGGTAGAAATCTTCATCAGCGTCGCCGCCAAATCCACCACTCGTGCCATTTTTACCATCACGGAAAACATAGCTTGTAAACAGTGAAGAGCGGCTGGTCAGGTGATATTGAGCTTCCAGCGTGGTGTCTTTCAGTTCCAGTTCATCACCATCGGTGTTTTCCAGATTGCGGTAACCACCACGCAGTGTCCAGTCATCGTTCAGGTTATAGATTGCAACGACTTCCCACACTTCGTCTTTACTCTTGTTCGCAGCACCGGTATCCAGCTCATCTTCTGAGTACTCCGCACCCAGCGAGAATTGACCAATTTTATAGGTCGCACCGATACCCCAGAAGTTGTACTCGTTACCGCCTTTATCTTCGTTGTACTGATAAGCCAGTACAGGTGCCAGGCTACCGCCCTGACCCAGGTCCAGATTATAACGAACGGCAACGTTCATACCGTAGTCCAGAACTTCGTTAAACGCGTTCACATCATCGTTTCCGAAGATATAACCCGCCGAGAAATCCAGGCCGTTAAAGCTGTTCTGATATTGCAGGGTCGCGTCCTGACGGAAAACCTGAACAGCCGTATCATCAACACTGCTGACCTGACGTGCAGCAGCAATATCAGACAGCGCAAACACATCCACAATGTCGGTAAACATGATCAGGCCAGAAGCCACACGACCCCCGGTCACTTTACCCATCTCTTTACCGTCGATACCTGCCCAGACATAACGTGGTGTCAGGCTGTCGCCACCCGCGTTTTCGCCTTCCGCAGCACCAACCTGATATTCACCCCAGCCAATCACAGAGAACTGATCATTAATCGGTTGTGAACCACCCAGACCGATACGTGCATCGAATTCACCGTTGGTATCGTCAGCGTTGGTGTCTTTATCCGTGATGTTATAGCCCAGACGGCCATAAACATTAACTTCACTACCATCTTCGCCCTGATAAATGTTTGCTGCGTAGCTCGCACCACTTGCAAAAATACTGGAGATTATTGCCGCTGCTAGTGTTTTTTTCATTTTTGTTTCCTTGAGTGTGTGGTCAATCACCGCTCTGAATATGGAGCGGATAATCACGCAAAAATCGGGATGAACAACAATGAACCGGGCGACAGGGGAAAGGCAGCCAAATCCTGATATGCCAGATTCTTCATGATTTCATCACCCAACAAAGCATAGAGGAGAGATTCACTTTATGCGCATCCAGAGTAACTGCCATACCTGAATATATCCTTAATCAGAATACGTCTATGGGTCATTGAAAAAGCAGGATATTTATTTGTGAAAATGATCACCCTTTTCAGCTTTCACTGTCTTTCAATGATCATCCTGATGTCGAACAGGCTGCATGTTCTCTGTTGCCCCTAAACACGTTACAATGCGCCGTTTGAAGATTCGGTGCTTTCTATGTCCTACCAATGTCCGCTATGTCATCATTCCCTGCATCAGGCAGGCAATCACTGGCGTTGTGAAGCAAACCATCAGTTTGATCAAGCTAAAGAAGGCTACGTCAACCTGATGCCTGCACACCATAAAAGCTCGAAGAACCCCGGCGATAACAAAGAGATGATGCAAGCCAGAAGGCAATTTCTCGAAGGCGGACATTATGCGCCCATGCGGGAAAATGTCCTGACGTTACTCCAGCAGTTCATGGCACCGGACAGCGAGCAACTCCTGGATATTGGTTGTGGTGAAGGCTATTACACCTCCGCGTTTACTGCATTGCAGGCACCCCATCCGTCGCTGGTTATCCATGGGTTGGATATCTCGAAAGTTGCCGTGAAGTATGCGGCCAAGCGCTATCAAGACTGCCGTTTCTGTGTCGCATCCAGCCACCGGCTGCCTTTTGCCGAGCACAGCCTGGATGCCATGGTGCGGATTTATGCGCCCTGTAAGGCAGAAGAGATTGCCCGCACCCTGAAGCCCGGCGCGATTTTACTGACCGTCACACCGGCCGCCCGTCATCTGTATCAATTGAAGGCATTGATTTATCAGGACGTTCGCTTGCATGATATTCAGCCGGAAGCGTTACCGGGACTGACACTGGCGCACGAAACTCAGCTGCATTATGAAATGTCCCTCAATGGGGATGAAGCCACAGCCCTGATGCAAATGACGCCATTTGCCTGGAAAACCCCGGAATCGGTCTGGACGCATCTGAAACAGCAACAGGATTTTCACTGCGAGGCTGATTTTACCCTGCGGGTGTACCGGGTGCCGTCGGCCTGATCTCGCCGTCCATGTAATTGAAATTAATTCTCATTACTATTGAGTCTTTTGCCAGTCTTCACTATCATATCGCCGACAAATCAGAAACTGACGCGATAACATTGTCCGATCCCTTCTTACAAAGCCATACTGAAATCTTGGATGGCTGTTGATACCCAATGTTATTTCTCAGGGACTTACAGCACTGAAGCTTCGGCGATAAGGAAAAATTCATGAAGACTGGCTACGCCTTTCTGCTGGCAGCCCTGCTGAGTGGTTGCGCCGCTCAGACGCCCTCGGCCGGTAAACCACTTCCGTCCACCTTATATGACTACAGCATCCGCTCCCCGCAAGGGAATCCTCTGACGGAACAACAGCTTGCTGATGCCCTGTCGCAAGCGGATATTGTCCTGGTCGGTGAATGGCACAGCCATCCCGGAACGCACCTGATGCAAACCCGACTGCTGGCTGCACTCTACGCCAACCAACCCAACCTGGCTTTATCCATGGAGCAGTTCACCCGGGACAATCAGGCGCTATTGGATGAATATCTTCAGGGCGACATTGGGGAACAGGTGCTGATCAAGCAAGGCAATGCCTGGCCGAACTATGAATCTGACTATCGCCCGCTGGTGGAATTTGCCCGGCTGAATCAGTTAGATGTGATCGCAGCCAATGCCCCGAAATCCATTGTCCGCTGTGTAGGACGTTACGGCGCGGACTACTTAAACCGGCTGCCAGCAACCGAACGGCAATGGGTGGCTCAGTCACTTACGCTGGAAAATGACCCGTATAAAGAGAAATTCACTCAGTCAATGCACCATGGTGATGAAGCCCAAACAGAAAGACAATTCGCAGCTCAAACCAGCTGGGACGACACCATGGCCGAGAGCATGGTCAATTACCTTCAAACCCATCCCGGCCACCAGATTCTGCATGTCGCCGGCCGCTTCCATACCGCAGAAGGACTAGGCACAGCATCCCGGATTCTGGCCCGAAATCCGGCGCTGAATGTGGTCATGGTCACCCCGGTCACCAAAGACAGTCCGCTGCCAGCCGGTGCCCCGGATTATCAGGTTGAAGTCCAGCCACTGCCGCCCCGTTATGTCCAGGAAGCCAATATGAAAGCGGCATTTGCCCAGATGGGTCAGCGCAACAGCCAGCTTCAATGCCTCGGCGAGACTCAATAAAACTTCCTCGCAGGCAGTCTGATGGGGCTGCCTGCACAGACCCGTCCTTGATGTGTCCTCCATTCTGATACTGCTCATAAAACAGTCAAAGCTTCGTTCATTTTTGCCATTTCCCCGCCATGCATTGCGACAGTCACAAAAATCCGAATTTAAAACATACCGCTACCACATACAGAAATCGTCTAACTTCTAACCAAAAATACAGCAGTTTCATAAAATAAAAGTCTAGTATTGATATGAACGACAGGTTGATAGACCTAACAGTTGTTACATTGTTGTTAATTTTTGGATGTTCTTTCTTTTCTCATTGAGCTAAAACATTATGCCAATGATGGGGGTCATCAAAGACATTGTCCTGCTCCCATTCCGGTCATCACCAGAACAAGGATTGTATGTATGAAGGGAACCAAACTGCTTTCTGCGGCCTGCATCGCCGCTGCCCTGGCCCTGAGCGCTTCACCAGCCTTTGCTGACGTGGCAAAAGTTGCTGTGTCTCAGATCGTAGAACACCCGGCACTGGATGCGACCCGTCAGGGCTTATTGGATGGTCTGAAACAAAAAGGATACGAAGAAGGTAAAAATCTGGAATTTACCTATCAGACCGCGCAAGGGAACCCAGCCATCGCCGTTCAGATCGCCAAGCAGTTTGTCGGTGATCAGCCCGATGTTCTGGTGGGCATTGCCACACCTACCGCACAAGCTTTAGCCGCAGCGACCCGCTCTATTCCTGTCGTTTTTACCGCTGTGACTGATCCTGTTGGCGCAAAGCTGGTCCGCAATACCGAACAGCCTGAACGCAATGTCACCGGATTATCTGACCTTTCACCGGTCGGCCAGCACGTCAAATTAATCAAAGAAATTCTGCCCGATGCCAAACGGATTGGTGTGGTTTATAACCCAGGCGAAGCGAACGCAGTTGCGCTGGTTGAATTGCTGCGTCAGTCGGCCAAGGAAAATGGCATGGAAGTTGTTGAAGGCACAGCGCTGAAGAGCGCAGATGTACAGTCTGCAGCACAAATCGTCGCTGGCAAATCAGACGCACTTTACGCTCCGACAGACAATACAGTTGCCAGTGCAGTCGAAGGCCTGGTCAATGCAGGCAATCAGGCTGGGATTCCGGTCATCGGTGCATCCACCACTTATATTGAAAGCGGTGCCCTGGCTGCCCTGGGCTTCGACTACTATCAGGTCGGTGTCCAGACTGCCGATTATGTCGATGCCCTGCTGAAAGGAAAGAAAGTTTCTGAGCTGCCAGTAAAAGTGGCGATGGGCTCAGATCTGGCGCTGAATGAGAAAGCCGCAACCAAACTGAAGATCACCTTCTCTCAGGATCTGCTCAGCCGTGCAACTTCGGTTGCCAAATAATCCCACCCGTCTCTCTCAGACACCGGCGTTCAGCCGGTGTCGGCAAGGAATAAGGAGTTGTAGATGTCTTTCTTTGCTTTGATCGGTACGCTTGAAATCGGTCTGGTTTATGGTCTGGTCGCTCTGGGCGTTTATCTGACCTTCCGTGTGCTGGACTTTCCTGATCTGTCGGTCGACGGCAGTTTCCCGATGGGAGCGGCTGTGGCTGCGACAGCCATCATCGCGGGTGTGAATCCATGGATTGCGACCATGATGGCGATTCTGGCCGGTGGCCTGTGTGGTCTGGTGACTGCATTTCTGGCCGTGCGCTGCGGGATCCTGCATTTGCTGGCCAGTATTCTGACCATGATTGCGGCTTTCTCTATCAACATTCGGATTATGGGCCGTCCGAACCTGGCACTGCTGGGGGATGAAACCATTCTGACGCCATTCGAAAATTTCGCCTTTGAAACCGGTATCGATGCCGGGCTGGTGCGCCTGGCCGTGGTGCTGGCACTGGTCATTTTCAGTGGTTGGTTTGTGGTTCGTCTGCTGGCAAGTGATTTTGGTCTTGGCCTGCGTGCCACAGGGGTTAACAGCCGCATGGTGAGTGCGCAGGGTGGCAGCACGGCGTTGTATACCTATTTTGGACTGGCTCTGTCGAACGCTTTCGTTGGCTTTTCCGGTGCCCTGTTTGCCCAAACCAACAACTTTGCCGATGTCACCTCCGGGGTGGGGACGATTGTGGTGGGTCTGGCTGCGGTCATTCTGGGTCAGACCCTGATCCCAGGCCGGAAAATCTGGGTGGCTGTCGTGGCGGTGATTCTGGGTTCTGTCCTGTACCGTCTGGCGGTCGCATTTGCACTCAGCACCGGCATGTTTGGTCTGCAGGCTTCTGACCTGAACCTGATCACTGCGGTACTGGTCGCGCTGGCCCTGATTGCGCCGAAACTCAAACGTAATTTTCAGCGCAAAAAGAAACAGGCCCTGACCGCAAAGAAGCTCGCGTAAGCCAACGGAGAAGGTAGGAACACCATGATTGAACTGAATAACATCCGCGTTACCTTCAATGAAGGCACAATCCTTGAGAATCAGGCCCTGCGTGGGGTCAACCTGACCGTGCCGGAACGCCAGTTTGTCACTGTCATCGGCTCCAATGGTGCAGGAAAATCAACATTACTTGGTGCGATCAGCGGCGAAACCCCAATGTCTGACGGCAAAGTGGTTATCGCTGGGGTCGACGTCACCCGTAAGTCTGTTCATGAACGTGCTCAGTATGCCGCACGCGTGTTTCAGGATCCGCTGGCGGGCACCTGTGCGTCGCTCACCATTGAAGAGAACATGGCGCTGGCGATGCAACGGGGCAGCCGCCGGACCTGGAAGCTGGCCTTGTCTTCCCAGCGCCGGAAACTGTTTCAGGAACGCATCAGTATTCTGGGCCTGGGCCTGGAAGATCGTCTGAGCGACAGCATCGGCTTATTGTCCGGCGGGCAGCGTCAGGCGGTCAGTCTGGTGATGGCGACGCTGGCAGAGAGCAAACTGCTGTTGCTGGATGAGCATACCGCGGCACTGGATCCTCGCATGGCTGCATTCGTGCTGGAACTGACCAACCGAGTGGTTGAAGAATTTGACCTGACCGTGATGATGGTGACGCACTCAATGAAGGATGCACTGGCTTACGGGGATCGTACCGTGATGCTGCATCAGGGCAATATTGTACTGGATGTGGCGGGTCAGGAACGGGCCGACATGGACGTCAAGCACCTGCTCGACATGTTCAGTAAAGTCCGGGGAGAAGAACTGACAGACGACAGCCTGCTGCTCAGTTAAGCAGGTTCAGTCCACCCGTCCAACCAGTCAGATTCTCTTTCATGTGAAACTGAATCTGACTGGCTCCCCAGCCGTCTTAAAATGCTCCGTTGCTTCAGAAGCACCTTGCCACACTTTTTATTCCCCGACGTCGTGCAACACTGCCCCTTCATAGCCTCCCAGTTCCAGATAGTTCAGCGGCTCGCTCACGCTGCCATCATAAAAGATCCGCTCAAACGTGCCGGGCAATGAGATCCGGATCGGTCTGGCTTCCAGAAAACGACTTTCTCCGGCCTGCTGCACCGCGCGATATACAACCAACCCATGTTCATAACGGCGTGCAATCACGCCTTCTGCTGGCATTTTTCCAAACCAGCCACTACGGTAGAGCCAGAACCAGTGCGCGGGCAGAACCGGCTCGTCCCCAAATGTGCGATCCCCGCTCTTTCCAATCACATCATCGCCCTGCCACCAGACCGCTTTGTATCCTTTCGGCGCAGCCACAGGCTGACCCAGATCCACCTTCAGCATCCCTGTCGGCTGATAGACCCAGTTTTTCGGCAAGCCGGGACGATACCAGTCCCGCATCGTCGTGTTGGCGCTGTCATACCGGCGGCTGTACCCCCAGTTGTGGTAATAGGTTTGCTGCGGCAGATTGAACAGGTAATAAAGCGCCAATCCGGTTTCGACATCCCGGTACCAAGCGCCAGCATCTCCCGGATGCAATCGGCTGTGCCCATCCTCCATTGCCACCATCAACACGCTCTGTACTCCCTGCGCACTGAGTGCAAAGTGCCGCCAGCTGCGTTGCAACCTGGCCAGGCCCATGGCCGGCGACAAATAGCGTGGCCGGATCCAGACATCCACGACCTCGCGCAGACGGGCACCCGGCGAACCGGCCTGCCAGAGCGACAGCCCTGAGACATCCGTTCCCAGCAGCGGCGGAGACAACTGACGCTTCATTTGTGTCAGCATGTCCATCATCCCATCAAAATAGGCCTGTTCCGCTTCGGCAGTCCCGGCAATCTGAGGCAATTCAAGGAGCTTACCGCCGCTCAGAATCCGTTGCAGCGATCTGCCCAGCCAGGGACGAACGGGCGATAAATCCCCTCCCGCAGCGGCTTCACGCTGCCAATGGTATCGATACCATCCCTGAATCAGATTTCGGACCGCCGGATCCGTCAGATTGGTCTGGTAGACACAGTCAGCGGGGGCAGCGTCGTCAATTGTGATCACCCGCGCCTGATACGGAAACCGTGCACTCGCGGCCGCATTGGCGCGTTGTTCGAATTCCTCATCACTCAGTATGCCGTTATTGTCCCTGTCGTTCCGGGGATCCCACCCCGGAATCGTCAGCGTTTCAGATCCCCGGATCAGCCATGGCTGCGGATGGAGAGCGGCAACAGTCACGGCCTGCGGCCACTGCAAAGTCAGCGCCCACTGTGACTCTCCCAGACCGGGCCAGACACGGGCCTGCCACCCTTCGGGAAAGGTAAAGCTCCCGCTCACCGCCGTCGGACGATCAGGCTGCCAGATCACTTCCAGTGGCTGTAACACTTGGGTTTCATCATGCCAGGAAACCTCACTGGGCAGCACCTCTGCAGCCAGTTCAAAGCGGGTAAACGGGTGATCCGTGAAAACAACCAGACGCTGATCGGCTGGAATGGAAACGGGCAGAACGGCTGGCGACAAAGTGCCATTCTGTGCCTGAACAAAGAGCTTCGGGCGGGCCTCGATGCGTTGGTTCAGGGCAAGATTGTTGGCAGACAGAGACAGACGGGTATCTTCCGCATAATGCAGATACAGCGCTTCCGGATCCAGTCCGGCCCGCAGAGTCTGCTGCGCAAGCAAGGCTTGTTGCGCATCCGGCTGACAACTCAGATACTGAGGGCGCAGCGGTAACAGAACCAATCTTTTTGAATTGAGTTCCGGCGACGCCCAGCTCCCCATCACGAGATCGGCATGGCGGCTTTCCCAGCGTTGGACCGCATCCGCCGAATCAAAACGTGTGGTCGCCATGGGCTCTTCCCACTGGCCGGGATCGATCCAGGCGGCACCGGTCGAAGGATAGATTTGCGCCGCGGCGGCCCAGCTTAAAAAGGAAAAGAACAGAACAAAAACAGGTCGAAGTTTCATGCAACACGTCAGCCCCTGAACCGGCGGGATTCAGTTTAGCTTAGCGTGGTTTCATCACCTGAGCATGATTCAATACCGGACAAAAAAGCCGTTCAGCTCCCGAGCGGCTTTTTCTGCAATCACAGCAGCTGACTTACCAGCCCATCCAATGACCCAGCCCCCAAAGGGAGATCATGGCCATAAACCCGGCCAGAATATCGTCAACCATGATCCCCAGCCCGCCATGAACATTTTTATCCAGCCAGCTGATCGGCCAGGGCTTGACCATATCGAAAAAACGGAACAACACGAAGCCGCTGATCACCCAGTGGATACCCATGGGCGGCGCAATGGCCATGGTGATCCAAAAGCCGACAAACTCATCCCAGACAATACTGCCGTGATCATGGACTCCCATGTCCTGCGCGGTATTGCGACAAATCAGCACACCGAGGACCGCCGCCAGCACAGTAATCCCCAGATACGCCGGATAAGGCAACTGGATCAGCAGGTAATAAAAAGGCACCGACGCCAGTGTGCCGACCGTACCCGGCACGACAGGTGACAAGCCACTGCCAAACCCGGTCGCCAGCAAATGCCAAGGGTTGGTTAATTTGATATACAATTTGGGATCTCGCACAACTTACCCCGAAAAATGATCGTATCCATGCAGCTGCCAGTCGAGGGGCTGCCCGTTTCTTTCAAGCACGATGCTGTCTCCGGTCCGGATCTGGCCGATACAGGTCGCTTTGACCCCGCTATGAGACAATGCAACATCCAGTGCCCCGCGATGATGAGCTGGCACAGTAAAGCACAATTCGTATTCTTCACCACTGGTCAGAGCCAACTTCAGCGCCTGATTCAGATTGTCCTGACAAAACGCCAGCAGTTCAGGTGAAACCGGCAACAGATCCGGCTCAATCACAGCGCCAACTCCAGAACGCTCCAGAATATGGCCGAGATCAGCAATCAGTCCGTCGGAAACATCCAGCGCCGCAGAAGCAATACCCCGCAATGCCTGACCCGCCAGCACGCGCGGTTGCGGCTGATAATGGCGGTTCAGCATGTGTGTGGCCAGCGCCGCGGGAATGTCCGGTGCTTGCTCAAGCAGCACCGCCAGACCGGCTGCGCTGTCCCCCAGATTTCCGGTGACATAGATCAGATCGCCCACGCTGGCGCCGTGGCGCGTCAATGCCTGCCCCTGAGGCACCAAACCCTGAACGGTTAAAGTCAGACTGAGCGGGCCTTTGGTGGTATCGCCACCAATCAGCTGGACCTGATAGTATTCGGCCATTTCAAAGAAGCCGTCGCAGAACCGGGCCAGCCAGTCCTCGTCAGCGGATGGCATCGTCAGCGCAAGAGACACCCAGGCCGGTGTTGCCCCCATCGCCGCCAGATCGCTCAGATTGGCCGCCAGCGCTTTTTTAGCCACCAGCGCCGGATCCATGGTTGGCAGGAAGTGATTGCCGCAGACCAGGGAGTCTGTACTCACCGCTAATTGACTGCCAACAGGCACCTCAAGCAGCGCACAATCATCACCAATCGCCAGCGCGACATCACGTCGATGCACAGGCTGGCGGGCAAAATATCGGGCAATCAGATCGAATTCATTACTAGCCATAAAAGGTCAGAATCAGTGTTTTCCCTTGCACGCAGATGTCGTCTTGCGAAACCGGTGCCGGTTCAGATTGGCTTCATACCAATCAAAGTCAGTCAGTGATCAGACATAGCGCAGGAAAAATGTTTGAGAACAAGGCAGATTTTTTAGATAAGTCGTCACGCTACAATCAAAAAATCTAACGTCGTTATCGAGCATTTGAACAAGCTAGGAAGACCCGTGATTGACTGCGATTGGTATCAGGTCGCTCAACTCAGAAAAAAGGCCAGCAACGCTGGCCTCCATTCGTTGACAGATGAATCAACGATTATCCTTTTTTACGCAGAACAGGTGCAAGCTTATCCAGCACACCGTTCACAAACTTGTGACTGTCTTCGGCACCGAACACTTTTGCCAGTTCGATGGCTTCGTTAATCACAACTTTGAAAGGTACGTCTTCACGTTTCATGATTTCGTACACGGCCAGACGCAGCAGCGCCAGCTCCATCTGATCCAGATCCTGCAGCGGACGGGACAGATATGGACGCATCTTGCTGTCCAGTTCCTGATGATTCAGCACCACACCGGTGAACAGATCACGGAAGTATTCCACATCAGTATGCGGGGCAGCCAGAACCGGCGCCTCTGCCTGATGGGCTTCTTCTTCAAACGGTTCGCCAGACAGAAAGTGCAGCTCGATATCGGCAGCATTTTCTTTGGTGATTTGCCAGGAATAGATGGCCTGGACGGCAAAGTGTCGTGCGTTACGACGTGCGGCTGGTTTCACACTAACCCCCATTAGGATTCAATTTGGGACAGGACATTTACCATCTCAAGCGCGCTGAGTGCAGCCTCTGCCCCTTTATTACCAGCCTTGGTACCGGCACGCTCGATGGCTTGTTCAATGGTATCAACAGTCAGAACACCGAATGCAACCGGAGTGTTGTACTCCAGAGCAACCTGTGCCAGACCTTTATTACATTCACCGGCAACATAATCGAAGTGTGGCGTACCGCCACGGATCACAGAGCCCAGCGCCACAATGGCGTCATAACGGTCGCTTTTTGCGACTTGCTGAGCAACCAGCGGCAGCTCATAAGCACCAGGACAACGAACAACAGTAATATTGTCGTCGCTCACCTGTCCCTGACGTTTCAGTGCGTCCAGCGCACCTTCCAGCAGGCTCTCGTTGATGAAACTATTAAAGCGACTGATAACAATAGCAATTTTTGCGTTGGGTGCCGCAATGGCGCCTTCAATTACCTTCATGGGCCTTCCTGTGACTATGTCTTTTCTTTCCGGATTGAGAAACCGCGGGAGTCTATCACAATTTATGAGTGATACCAATTGACTTGACTGTCAAGCCAGAACCCCCGATAAAATGCGATCTCGATTCCGGTCCAGAGATGATTAAAAACAAAAGGTTAAGTTTGGAATCCGTCCGGCGGATCCCTACTGACAAATATATTCCACCACTTCCAGCCCAAAACCGGACAGGGAGTGGTAACGCTGATTACTGGAAGAAAGCAAACGCATTTTGCTAACGCCCAGATCAGACAGGATTTGTGAACCCACACCCACCTGACGGGACGGATTCTTCGGATTCAGCTTCACCCCCGGTTGACCTGCAGACTGCGCCGCCATATTTTTCACCCGGGTCAGCATCCCTTCCGGCGTTTCGTGACGGTTCAGAATCACCATGACGCCGCCTTCCTCGGCAATGCGCGCCATCGCAGAAGGCAAGGTCCACTGAGACGCGCCGGAGTGCAGAATATCTTTAAAGGTATCTTGCAGATGCACGCGCACCAGCGTTGGATTGGCTGGTGTGACATCGCCTTTGCGCAGTGCATAGTGCACCTGATTATCAATGGTGTCGCGGTAAGTAATCAGATCAAACTCACCAAACTCCGTCTGAATCGGACTTTCGGCTACGCGCTCGATGGTCGTTTCGTTATTGTTGCGGTACTCAATCAAGTCCGCGATGGTGCCCAGTTTCAGGCCATGTTGAGCCGCAAAGACTTCCAGATCCGGACGACGGGCCATGGTGCCATCCGGGTTCAGGATTTCAACAATCACACTGGATGCTTCCAGCCCGGCCAAACGCGCCACATCACAGCCAGCTTCGGTATGACCGGCACGCGCCAGCACGCCACCTTCCTGCGCCATCAGCGGAAAGATATGACCCGGCATCACGATATCCGCCGGCGATGCATCTTTTGCGACGGCTGCCTGTACGGTTCGGGCACGATCGGCTGCAGAAATCCCGGTTGTAACACCGCTGGCGGCTTCAATTGAAATCGTGAAATTGGTACTGAACTGTTCAGTATTGTCCTGCACCATCAGGGGCAGCTTCAGTTGCTGGCAACGCGCACTTGTCAGCGTCAGACAAATCAGGCCGCGACCGTGGGTCGCCATGAAGTTAATCGCGTCCGGCGTAATCTTCTCCGAAGCCATGATTAAATCGCCTTCATTTTCCCGATCTTCGTCATCCATCAGGATCACCATATTGCCCTGACGAATCTCTTCGATAATTTCCTGCGCGCTACTCAACGCCATCTTCCATCCCTCTTTTTCATTCGATGTTAACTGATGTGTTTACTCAGCCCAGAAAGCCGCTGCGGGCCAGCAATGACATGCTGATGTCTGTGGCTTCCGGTTGCGCTGCTTTTTCTCCGAGCATCAAACGCTCCAGATACCGGGAAATCACATCCACTTCCAGATTGACTTTCCGACCCGGCTGGAAATCATCCATGGTCGTTTCCGACGCCGTGTGCGGCACAATGGTAAGCTTAAATTCGGCACCTCGAATGGCATTGACCGTCAGGCTGATCCCATCCACGGTCACCGAGCCCTTCTCGGCAATGTATTTCGCCAGGTGATCCGGTGCTTTAATCCAGAACTCAATGGCGCGGCCGGTCAGGGTGCGGGAGATAATTTCTCCGGTCTCATCCACATGACCCGAAACAATATGACCACCGAATCGCGTGGTCGGCAGCATCGCCTTTTCCAGGTTCACTTTCTGGCCGGGTTGATAATCGCGAAACGCTGTCCGGTTCAGAGTTTCCACCGAGACATCAGCCACATAGCCTTTTCCGGTCAGGGCAACCACAGTCAGACACACGCCATTGGTCGCAATACTGTCACCCAGTTTGACGTCAGACAGATCCAGTTTGCCGCTTTCCACGGTCACGGATACATCTTTCCCTTTCGCCGTCAGCGCCTGAATGCGGCCAACAGCTTCAATAATTCCTGTAAACATTTTTCTATGATTCCTTGGTTGCAGCCGGGGCAATCGTCGCACGAATCCGAATGTCTTGCCCGACCTGCCGCACGTCGTTGAGCACCAGTTCAGGGACTTGCGACATGGCCGTCATCGCCTGCAAATCAATTAAACTCCGGCTGCCGCTGCCCATCAGCTTGGGTGCCTGATACAGCAGCAGTTCATCCACCAGACCAGCATTGATCAAACCACCAGCCAGAGAGGCACCGGCTTCCACCCAAAGGTGGTTGATATCTTGCTGCGCTAAGGCGTGCATCAATGCCGATAAGTCTAGCTGACCCTGCTCATCCAGCGGGATCTCCAGTTGCTCAACATGCGACGGCCAGCGCTGTGCGTCGGCCTTTGCTCTGGCAAGGATAATCCTGCCGGGCAGCGAGAACAGACGCTGAGACGGGGATAAACGATTCTGACTGTCGATGATGACCCGGACTGGCTGGCGCAGCTCAGAAAGCGGATACTCAGCCTGCACCGACTCCCCCAGCTCTTCCCAGCGGACATTCAGCGACGGATCATCAGCCAGCACAGTGGCGCTGGTCGACAAAATCGCACCCGCCTGCGCCCGAAACCGCTGTACATCCGCACGGGCTTGCGGCCCTGTAATCCATTGGCTGACACCATTGGCCAGCGCCGTCTTCCCGTCCAGACTGGCTGCGAGCTTCAGCTGAACATAAGGACGGCCGATTTTCATCCGACAGATAAATCCGGGATTCAGGGCCAGTGCATCAGCTTCCAGCAAACCGGTTTCTACCTGAATCCCAGCGCTTTTCAGCATCTCAACGCCCCGTCCGGCAACCTTAGGATTCGGATCGACCATAGCGCACACCACACGAGCAACACCGGCCTGAATCAGTGCCTCGGCACAAGGTGGGGTCCGGCCATAATGGGAACAGGGTTCCAGCGTGACATAAGCGGTTGCGCCCGCGGCTTGATCGCCCGCAGCACGCAGTGCAAACACTTCAGCATGCGGCTGGCCGGCACGGTAATGGAAGCCTTCCCCGAGAATGGTGTCATGTTTGGCAATCACACAGCCCACGTTCGGGTTTGGGGCAGTGGTAAAACGGCCACGCTTGGCCAGACTGAGTGCCCGGCGCATCATGGCGTGATCGGTTGGCGTAAACATTTTGATTTATTTTTCCAGTTTAGCGATGGCTTCGCCAAATTCTCGAAGATCTTCAAACGAGCGGTAAACCGACGCAAAGCGGATATAGGCCACTTTATCGAGTTCAATTAACGCATCCATGACCAGATTGCCGATCATGTCGGTTTTCACTTCACGCTCACCGGTCGCACGCAGGCGGGATTTAATCGTATTAATCGCCCGCTCAATATCATCCGCACTGACCGGGCGTTTCTCTAACGCACGCTCGATCCCGCCACGGAGTTTATCTTCATGAAAGGGTTCACGGCTGCCGTTGGTTTTGATGACATGTGGCATCACCAGCTCGGCGGTTTCAAAGGTCGTATAGCGCTCGCTGCACGCCAGACACTGGCGACGACGGCGAACCTGATGACCATCCGCGACCAGACGGGAATCGATGACTTTGGTGTCGTTCGCACCACAAAACGGACAATGCATCTTGCCTCCTCAATTTCGTCGAATCAGTGTAACCCAAATCAACCGCCTTGAGAGATCCGGAACCAAATTTTTTATCGACAAAAAAACGGCATCCAATGGATGCCGTCTCGCCATCAGCGCGATATGCGCTGAGAAATCTGTGTCGTGCCAACTTATGCGTAAACCGGCAGACGCTGACAGATTTCCAGAACTTTCGCTTTGGTCGCTTCAATCACCTGAGGATTGTCGATGTTGTCCAGCACGTCGCAGATCCAGTCTGCCAATGCTTTTGCATCTTCAGTGGTGAAACCACGACGGGTGATCGCTGGCGTACCGATACGAATACCAGAGGTCACAAACGGGCTGCGCGGATCGTTCGGCACACTGTTTTTGTTCACAGTGATGTTTGCGGCACCCAGTGCTGCATCCGCATCTTTACCTGTGATGTTCTTGTCGATCAGGTCAACCAGGAACAGGTGGTTTTCAGTCCCGCCGGACACGATCTTATAACCACGCTCCAGGAACTGACCAACCATAGCTTTCGCGTTGTCTACCACGCGCTGCTGGTAAGCTTTGAATTCTGGCTCCATGGCTTCTTTGAACGCCACAGCTTTTGCGGCAATCACGTGCATCAGCGGGCCACCCTGACCGCCTGGGAAAACAGCTGAGTTCAGCTTTTTGTACAGGTCTTCACCCGCATTCGACAGAATCAGGCCACCACGTGGGCCAGCCAGCGTTTTGTGCGTGGTGGTGGTGACCACATGTGCGTGTGGAACCGGGTTCGGATACACGCCCGCAGCAACCAGACCGGCAACGTGCGCCATGTCCACAAAGAAGTAAGCGCCGACTTTGTCTGCGATGTCACGCATGCGCTTCCAGTCAACGATCTGAGAGTAGGCAGAGAAACCACCGATGATCATTTTCGGCTTGTGCTCCAGCGCCAGCGCTTCCACTTCTGCGTAGTCAATCTGGCCGGCTTCATCAATACCGTAAGGAATGATGTTATACAGCTTACCGGAGAAGTTCACCGGAGAACCGTGAGTCAGGTGGCCGCCGTGTGCCAGGCTCATCCCCAGCACGGTATCGCCAGCGTTCAGCAGCGCCATGTAAACCGCACTGTTCGCCTGAGAACCCGAGTGTGGCTGTACGTTCGCGTATTCAGCACCAAACAGCGAACAAGCACGGTCGATCGCCAGTTGTTCTGCTTTGTCGACATACTCGCAACCGCCGTAGTAACGCTTGCCCGGATAACCTTCAGCGTACTTGTTCGTCAGTTGGGAACCCTGAGCTTCCATCACCCGTGGGCTGGTGTAGTTTTCAGAAGCAATCAGTTCAATATGCTCTTCCTGACGGGCCGTTTCTTCCTGAATAGCAGCAAACAATTCTGCATCATAATCGGCAATATTCATATCACGCTTTAGCATCAGTCTCTCCTGACTCAGATAGTTCTCAAAATCGTTCACCTAAGTATCTGACAGCGTCAGACGCTTAGGTGAACGTGGAATATTTTGCATTTTTCCCGATTTATGCTGAAAAGACAACCCCAGTCACCACGGGAACGCAAACGTTTTCGTTGCATCGCTTGATTGGTCTGTATTTTAACGAAATTGCGCCTTCGCAGATAGCCCCTGAACCGCTTTTTTATCCCCTTTTTTGTTCGTTTTTCTCATTGGGAAGATGAATCTATTTCAAGTTAGCGCAAACTTGCATCAAATCAGTTACAGTAAATCTGTGAACGCAACCCTGACTCGAAAATAATAATTTACATCACCGTAAACTATTCACTACATGCTGTCTTTTCTTTTGTTCAGCCGCGGGATTCTTTTTTGCTGGCTGCTCTATATCATATCGCGCGCATTTACCCCTTCCCGGCAATATCCGGTCCGTGCAGGGCATCTTTTGGAGGTATCGATTGAAACACAGCGGTCATTCTCGCAAGGAAAACCTAATCGCCATTCTTACGGGCACTTTCATCGTCGCACAAGGCGTTTTTTTCTTACAACAGGCACAGTTACTGACAGGCGGCACCACAGGCCTGGCATTGCTGCTCACTCATTTTGTTGATTTCAGTTTCGGGCAGCTGTACTTCGTCATGAATATTCCTTTTTACATCATGGCCTGGTTCCGCATGAACCGGAGTTTCGCCCTGACCAGCATTTGCTGCGGCGGACTGGTCTCGATCATTACGGACAATCTGCATCGTGTGGTGGAAATCAGTCACTTTGATCCGGTGTACTGCGCCGTAATTGGCGGATTACTGATGGGCTTAGGGATGCTGATCCTGTTCAGACACAATACCAGTCTGGGCGGATTTAACGTGCTGGTGCTGTTTCTTCAGGAAAAGTTCGGGATTTCAGCAGGGAAACTTCAGATGGGGATTGATATCAGCATTCTGGTAGGCTCATTCTTCCTGATGACGCCAACCATTCTGATGCTCTCTTTACTGGGTGCGGTGATGCTCAACCTGGTACTGGCAATGAACCATAAACCGGGGCGGTATAACGACGGCAGAACCCTATCTGATCCTGCCGTCGGGGACAGCTGATTCGTACGCTTTCCGTGACGGTTAAGACACGGCCACTGGCTCATGCAGCAAGCCTGCGTGGGCCAGCCTGTCCAGCAAGATATGCCTCGCCTGTCGGCGTAAGTCACGATCCAGCACATTGATATTGATTGGTAATGTCAGTTGCTCCCCGCTTTCCTTGCGAATATCCAGCTTCAGCTGGTTTTTCACCACAGACACCTGAGCAATCTGTGTTAATGGAATCCGGTAACAGCCCAGCCAGGGATTCGGCGTGATGTAAAGCGCATCAGAAGTCACCAGCAGTGCAGTTTTCTTCTTTCCGGCCAGATTCCGGGCAAAAATAATCATCCCGGCCAACAGCGCCAGAATGCCAAACGGCACGCCAACAAACAGCAGCAAACACCCAACACCCGCCAGCCCGAAAGCCAGTGGATCCTCATCGCAAAAGCCGAACTGTGGATGTTCTGGTTTCAGCTCAGACGGGACTTCCTGCAACATGCCAAACCGAATGCGCTGCGCATCGCGCCAATAGCAGATGTGGAAAAACAGGCCAAATGGAAACAAGGCCAGAGTGGCAAACAAGGTCAGACATTTCCCCAGAAATACAGCTCGGTTCAGCAGCCACAAACTCAGCCCCTGTGCCACCACGGCAGCAACCGCATACCAAGGCCACCAGGCCAGAAGATCGGGCAAGCCCGGCAGGTTCACGGAAGGATAAAGAGTGATGATGTGTTGATGTGTACTGATGAGCAGTGGCGACAAAACGAACGCCACAACCGTTGCTGCCAGCATGGAGAAAATCAGCCCGCCATAGGTCGACAATGACACGTGATTCATAGTGACTCTCCTTGAAGACAATAAATGAAGGATCAGCCGATCCCAGATTTGGAATCACTGAAAAAATAAGCATTTATGGCAACTATGCGGCGGGCAGAATTGAATATTAAATAATCAATTTAACAATAAGAGATCGCTCCATAAACAACAGCCCCGCTCAATCACGGGGCTGTATAGGTGGCCTGGCAGCCGTTGAAGCGATTGGATGGCACCGATCAGATCGCGTCTTCGTCTTCTTCCCCGGTACGAATCCGAACCACACGTTCAATGTCGAACATGAAGATCTTACCGTCACCAATTTTACCGGTTTGTGCCGTTTCGATAATGGTATCAATGCATTGCTCTGCCACATCATCACTGACGACAATTTCCAGCTTCACCTTCGGTAGAAAGTCGACCATGTACTCTGCACCGCGATACAGCTCGGTATGTCCTTTCTGACGTCCAAACCCTTTGACTTCTGACACTGTCATCCCTGTGATTCCCACCTCTGCCAGGGCCTCACGCACATCATCCAGTTTGAATGGCTTAATAATGGCTTCGATTTTTTTCATATCACAATATCCTTTGCTTCGCAGCAGACGTGGGTCGGCAGGTTCAGGTCTGTAGACCGGAGACCGACTCGGAAAAGAGCCTCATTATCACCGATTTATGACTGAAAACTCAACGGCTCATCCTGTTCAACCCGAGGATCCGTACCGATTTTCTGCGGCACAGACAACAAGGCCGCAGTCTGAAGCAGCGGCCTTGGATGAAGGGAAATCTGTCAGAGCTGACGCTTAGCCCAGATTCTTCCTTGCGTTGCGGAACATCCGCATCCACGGACTGTTTTCATTCCAGTCATCCGGATGCCAAGAGTTCGCCACGGTCCGGAAAACACGCTCCGGGTGCGGCATCATAATGGTCACCCGGCCATCACGAGTCGTCAGGCCGGTGATTCCGTTTGGTGAACCGTTCGGGTTGGCCGGATAATTCTGAGTGACATTGCCGTAATTATCCAGATAACGCAGTGCCACCGTACCGGACTGCTCAATGGCAGACAGGTGTTCTCCGTTGCGCACTTCAACACGGCCTTCACCGTGAGAAACAGCGATTGGCATCCGCGAGCCTGCCATGCCATTGAAGAACAGCGAATCACTCTGCTGCACTTCAACCAGGCTGAAGCGCGCTTCAAAACGCTCGGATTCATTGCGGACAAAGCGCGGCCACAAATCTGCACCCGGAATCAAATCACGCAGATTCGACATCATCTGACAGCCATTACACACACCCAGTGCGAATGTATCTTCACGATGGAAGAAACGCTCGAACTGGTCACGGGCCATGCCGTTAAACAGCACAGACTTCGCCCAGCCCTCACCGGCACCTAACACGTCACCGTAAGAGAAACCACCACAGGCAACCAGACCATTGAAACCTTCCAGTGCAGTGCGACCCGACAGAATATCGCTCATGTGAACGTCACGGGTATCAAAGCCGGCACGGTCAAACGCCGCGGCCATTTCTACATGAGAGTTCACCCCTTGCTCACGCAGAATCGCCATCTTCGGACGCGCACCCGTTGCAATAAACGGTGCTGCGATATCTTCGTTGATATCAAAACTCAGTTGGGTGTTCAGGCCCGGATCATTGCTGTCCTTCTTGGCTTCAAACTCCTGCAGCGCGCCTGCCGGGTTGTCCCGCAGTGCCTGCATCTGGTAGGTCGTTTCCGCCCAGATAGTCCGCAGTTCAGTTCGGCTCTGCGCCAGCACCAGATCATTGCCGTTCCAGATACGAACCACATCTTCGTCGACCACAGTACCAATCACATGGCTGCAATCAGCCAGACCAAATTCCGCCAGCGTCTGCTCAACGGCAGCCAGATCGTCCGTGCGCACCTGCAGCACAGCACCCAGCTCTTCGCTGAACAATGCTGCCAGAACATCGTCGCAGGCATCTGTCTCCGTTGTGTTCAGGTCGACTTCCACACCGGTATGGCCGGCAAACGCCATTTCAGCCAGCGTGACATACAAACCACCGTCACCACGGTCGTGGTAAGCCAGCAGCTTCTCTTCACGAACCAAACGCTGAACCGCGTTGAAGAAACCTTTCAGCAGTTCAGGGCTGTCGACATCCGCCGGGAGATCACCCAGTTGTTTATAAACCTGCGCCAGCGCGGTCGCACCCAGACGGTTCTGACCACAGCCCAGGTCAATCAGCAGCAGGCTGGAATCCCCTTTGTCGGTCCGCAGTTGCGGCGTGACTGTTTTACGGACATCTTCCACCCGGCCAAAGGCTGTGATGACCAGAGAAAGCGGTGACGTGACTTCTTTTGCTTCACCGTTCTCTTCCCATTTGGTCTTCATGGACATGGAGTCTTTGCCGACCGGAATCGTCAGACCCAGTGCCGGACAGAGTTCTTCACCGACCGCTTTGACCGCTTCATACAGGCCCGCATCTTCGCCCGGATGACCCGCCGGAGACATCCAGTTAGCAGAGAGTTTGATTCGCTTGAGATCGCCAATGTCTGCACTGGCAATATTGGTAATGGCTTCTCCCACTGCCAGACGGGACGATGCTGCGAAATCCAGCAGTGCAACCGGCGTGCGCTCACCCATCGACATGGCTTCACCATGATAGGTGTCATAGCTGGCCGCGGTCACTGCACAGTTTGCGACAGGCACCTGCCACGGGCCAACCATCTGATCGCGCGCGACCAGGCCGGTCACCGTACGGTCACCAATGGTGATCAGGAAGGTTTTTTCAGCAACAGCCGGCAGACGCAGTACGCGATGAGTCGCTTCAGTCAGATCAATGCCGTCACGGTTCAGTGCCGTGCCCTGCACTTTCTGAGACGTCACGTCACGATGCATTTTTGGCGGCTTACCCAGCAGGATATCCATCGGCATATCAATCGGCGTGTTGTCGAAATGACTGTCATCCAGCGTCAGGTGGCGCGCTTCTGTTGCTTCACCCACGACGGCATAAGGGGCACGTTCACGCTGACAAATGGCATCAAACACGGCCATCTGCTCCGGTGCAACCGCCAGCACGTAACGCTCCTGCGACTCGTTACACCAGATTTCCAGCGGGCTCATGCCCGGCTCGTCATTCGGGACATCACGCAGCTGGAACTTCCCGCCGCGCTCACCGTCGTTCACCAGCTCTGGCAATGCATTCGATATGCCACCAGCGCCCACATCGTGAATGAAGGCAATCGGGTTGTCATCGCCCAGCTGCCAGCAGCGGTCGATCACTTCCTGACAGCGACGTTCCATCTCCGGGTTCTCACGCTGTACAGATGCAAAATCCAGATCTTCAGCAGACTGGCCGGATGCCATCGATGATGCCGCACCACCGCCCAGACCGATGTTCATCGCCGGGCCACCCAGCACGATCAGCTTGGCACCGACAGGAATTTCTTTCTTCTGAACGTGGTCTTCACGAATATTACCCAGACCACCCGCGATCATGATCGGCTTGTGATAACCGCGAATCTCTTCGCCATTATGCGAGGTGACTTTTTCTTCGTAAGTCCGGAAGTATCCCAACAGGTTCGGACGGCCAAATTCGTTATTGAATGCAGCGCCGCCCAGTGGGCCTTCCAGCATGATATCCAGCGCAGTGACGATACGGCCCGGTTTGCCGAAATCGCTTTCCCATGGCTGCTCAAAGCCAGGGACGCGCAGGTTAGACACGGTAAATCCAACCAGACCCGCTTTCGGTTTACCACCGATACCGGTTGCGCCCTCATCTCGGATTTCACCGCCCGAACCGGTAGATGCGCCTGGCCATGGCGAGATCGCCGTCGGGTGGTTGTGGGTTTCCACTTTCATCAGAATATGCGCAGCTTCCTGATGGTAGTTGTACTGACGGTTTTCTGCGTCCGGGAAGAAACGACCCACCTCAGAACCGACCATCACTGCCGCATTGTCTTTATACGCCGACAGCACGTAGTCACCGTGTTGTTCGTAAGTGTTTTTGATCATCTTAAACAGCGACTTTTCCTGATCAACACCGTCGATCGTCCAGTCTGCGTTAAAGATTTTGTGCCGGCAGTGCTCAGAGTTTGCCTGCGCAAACATCATCAGCTCGATGTCGTTCGGGTTACGGCCCAGTTTGGTAAAGTTTTCAACCAGATAATCGATTTCATCTTCAGCGAGCGCCAGTCCGAGAGACAGGTTCGCCGCTTCCAGTGCCTTGCGGCCGCCGCTAAGGATATCCACACTCTGCACCGGTGCTGGCTCAGCATGACTGAACAAAGCTTCAGCCTGAGCGAAGTCCTCAAACATGACTTCCATCATCCGGTCGTGCAGCAGGCCTTTCAGCTCGGCCAGTTGCGACGCATTCAGATCAGTTGAAGACGTCACATAGTAGGCGGTACCGCGCTCCAGACGCTTGATCTGTTTCAGGCCACAGTTATGGGCAATATCCGTCGCTTTTGACGACCAGGGAGAAATGGTGCCTGGACGTGGGGTCACCAGCAGCAGGGTGCCGGCAGGTTCATGTTCGGCAATCGTCGGGCCATAGGTGAGCAGGCTGGTCAGGGTGTCACGTGCTTCGCTGCTCAGTGGCGAAGTCAGTTCTGCAAAGTGTGCGAACTCGGCATAAATGCCCGTGACAGGCAAACCAGATTCTTGACAACGCGCCAGCAGCTTGTTGACACGAAACTCAGACAGTGCGGGTGAACCACGCAAAATTTCCATGTGCGTACGACTCTCGATTAGCAGTTGAATGAAGGTGATATTGGCCTGAACCCCAGCTCGGGAGCCACGTCAATGTCACCTTGTTCTGCACTGTTTTTTCTCTCATTTGCCGAAAAGGAAAATGACAACGGGCGCTAGTATAAGGGAAAACGAAGGACGACGTAACACCTGACGCAACCGTTTGCGTTATTTTTTTTCTTTCGGCAGCCAAAACGCAGGTATATTTGACTACCCGCTCAAAATTGAGCAAATTTTCGCCCAGTCTGTGACCGGCAGATAAGATCAACAGGGGCTCTGCTTTGCCCTGAATGCGACCTTTGGTATAAAGAACGACTAATGAAACAGATGAGCATAGATTATTGAGACGAGTAGTTTTATCCGCAGCGTTGCGGCACTGTGTCGTTATCCTACTGACAACATTGATGTTATCGGGTTGCCAGTGGGAAAGTGACACCCGCACGGAGCTGGAGCGGATCCGCGACAGTGGTGTATTGCGCGTCGGGACACTGAACAATCAAATCTCCTATTACATTGGTCCGGATGGCCCGACCGGGCTGGATTATGACCTGGCCCAGCGCTTTGCTGACAAGCTGGGCGTGAAGCTGGAGATGCAGCCCGTGTTTTCACTGTCCGGGCTCTTTCCTGCGCTCACCCGGGGCGATGTCGACATGCTGGCAGCCGGACTGACCATGACGCCAGAACGTACTCAATCGTTCCGGGCGGCCCCGGCCTATTACTATGCCAGCCAGATTCTGGTGTACAAAAAAGGGCAGTGGCGCCCCCGTGATCTGGAAGATCTGGCTCAGAATAAAGGGACGCTTTCCGTCGTTCGCGGTTCCAGCCATGAGAAAAGTCTGCAGGCCATCAAGAAAGAATACCCCACCCTGACCTGGCAGACTGTCGATGAAATCGACAGTGAAGAGCTGCTGCGTCAGGTTGCCGTCGGGGAAGTGGATTACACCGTGGCCGACTCTGTGGATGTCGCCCTCAGCCAGCGGATTCATCCGGATATCGCCGTTGCCCTGGAACTGACAGAAGATCAGCCGATTGGCTGGTATCTGCATCAGAGTAATGACGATAGCCTGTATGCCCTGCTGATTGAATTTTTCGGTGAACTCAAACAAAGCGGTGAACTGGCCAAACTGGAAGAGAAATATTTTGGCCACGTGGATCAGTTCGACTATGTGGACACCCGGGCATTCCTGCGCGCTTTAGAAACAAAGCTCCCACGCTGGGAAGGCATGTTCAAGAAGTACGCGAATGAATTCGACTGGCGTTTGCTGGCAGCACTTTCCTATCAGGAGTCGCACTGGAATCCACGGGCCGTGTCTCCGACCGGCGTGCGCGGCATGATGATGCTGACACTGCCAACCGCGAAATCGGTCGGGGTTCAGAACCGGCTGGATCCGGACCAGAGCATTCGCGGCGGGACGGAATACCTGAGGAAAATGGTGGCACGGGTACCGGACAGCATCGAACCCCATGAAAAAGTCTGGTTTGCGCTGGCGTCATACAATGTCGGCTTTGGCCATATGATGGACGCCCGCCGCCTGACCAAAAAGCAGGGCGGGAATCCGGATGCCTGGAGTGATGTGAAACAGCGTCTGCCATTACTGCGCCAGCGCAAATATTATCGCCAGACCCACTATGGCTATGCCCGTGGTGACGAAGCGCTGCTGTATGTGGAGAACATTCGCCGCTACTACCAGAGCATCATTGGCTATGAACAGGCCCATAGCCAGCCGATTCTCGGCGATGGCATCCGTCTGGTCGATGACTGGCAGACCATTACCCCGGTCGATGAAACGGCAGATGAAGCGGAAACCACAGATCAGGTCCAGTCGGCTCTGAACGAGGTGATCGAAAACACCAAATCCGGCAAGAGTGTCAGCCGGTAAACCAAACCAAAAGAGTGGCAACCGCCACTCTTTTTTTATTCTGACTGAGATTTTTTTCCGGACGATTCCGCAGGGGGCTCACCGGCTACGGTTTGCTTTTTCAGGGCTTTTTTCTCTGCCCGGCGTCGCTTGAAAAATGCCTGCAGTTGGTAGCGGCATTCGGTCTCCAGCACGCCAGACTGGCAATCAACATGATGATTGACCCCAGCGTAACTGAGCAGATTCATGACGCTGCCAGCAGCCCCTGTTTTCGGGTCCGGCGCACCATACACAACCCGGCCAATCCGGCTGTGCACCATGGCAGCGGCACACATCGGGCAGGGTTCCAGCGTGACATAAAGCACCACGTCCAACAGACGGTAATTGGCACAGACTTTTCCCGCCTGACGTAAAGCCATCATCTCGGCATGGGCCGTAGCATCATGCTGGCCAATCGATCGGTTCCAGCCTTCACCCACAACCTCACCATTCAGCACAGCGACCGCGCCGACCGGCACTTCGCCCTCCGCTTCCGCTTGGCTGGCCAGTTCAATGGCCCGCTGCATAAAGATTTCATCCTGGCTGTTTAGGTCACTCACTTTGAATCTCTGTCCTGCTTTCCGAGGTCGGCGATTATAAGCCAAGCACTCGCCCCTCACCAGCATCTGTCCCATCATCAGGAGGCAGATCAGCGCATTCTCACCTACTTTATAGAAATAGTTTCATGACTGAAGAGCATAATGATGAAAACCATTCAATCCCGGGCAGCCGTGGCCTGGGGGCCAAATCAGCCCCTGACGATCGAAACCGTCGATGTTGAACTGCCCAAAGCTGGCGAGGTGCTGGTCCGCATTGTCGCATCCGGCGTCTGCCATACCGATGCGTTCACTTTATCCGGCGAAGACCCGGAAGGCATTTTCCCCGCCATTCTGGGCCATGAAGGTGGTGGTATTGTCGAGCAGGTTGGCCCCGGCGTCACCACAGTTCAGGTGGGCGATCATGTGATTCCGCTTTATACGCCGGAATGCGGCGAATGCAAATTCTGCCTGTCCGGCAAAACCAATCTGTGCCAGAAGATCCGGGCGACGCAGGGACAGGGACTGATGCCCGATGGCACCTCCCGCTTTTCACTCAACGGTGAACCCATTTATCACTACATGGGATGCTCAACCTTTTCAGAATACACGGTTTTACCTGAAATCTCGCTGGCCAAGGTCAATCCCGCCGCGCCACTGGAAGAGATCTGCCTGCTTGGCTGCGGGGTCACCACGGGGATGGGCGCGGTACTCAACACAGCCAAAGTCCACAAAGGAGATTCCGTCGCTATTTTCGGACTGGGTGGCATTGGCCTGTCTGCCATAATTGGCGCAACCATGGCGGGTGCATCCCGGATCATCGGTATTGATATCAATACGCATAAGTTTGAGCTGGCGAAAAAACTCGGTGCGACCGACTGCATCAACCCGAATGATTACGATCAACCCATTCAGGAAGTCATCGTCGACCTGACCGATGGCGGCGTCGACTTTTCGTTTGAATGCATCGGCAATGTCAATGTAATGCGTTCTGCCCTGGAATGTTGTCACAAGGGCTGGGGCGAATCAGTGATCATCGGCGTGGCCGGTGCCGGACAGGAAATTTCAACCCGCCCCTTCCAACTGGTTACCGGCCGGGTATGGCGCGGTACTGCATTTGGCGGCGTGAAAGGCCGCACCCAGTTACCGGATATCGTCGAGCGCTATCTCAAGGGCGAGTTTGCACTGCATGACTTCATCACGCATACCATGCCGCTCGACGATATCAATCAGGCTTTTGAGCTAATGCATCAGGGCAAGAGTATTCGCTCCGTCATTCATTATTAGAGGCAGACATGATTTCGGAACTGGTCAGCAGTAACAAATGCTACGGCGGATGGCATCAGCAGTGGCAGCATACGTCTGAAGATCTGCAGTGTTCCATGCGTTTTGCAATTTTCTTACCGCCGCAGATCGAAAACAGCAGCCGGGTGCCTGTCCTTTACTGGCTCTCCGGACTGACCTGCACCGATGAAAATTTCATGCAAAAATCCGGCGCACAACGCATTGCTGCCGACCTCGGCATTGCCATTGTGACACCAGACACCAGTCCGCGCGGTGCGGGCGTGCCGGATGATCCCAATCAGGCCGACGATCTTGGCTTGGGTGCAGGGTTCTACGTGAATGCCACCGAGCCGCCCTGGAACCAACATTATCAGATGTATGACTATGTCGCCGATGAACTCCCCAGCCTGATTGAATCGCAGTTTCCGGTCACACAACAACGGGCGATCGCCGGACATTCGATGGGCGGCCATGGGGCGCTGGTCATTGCGTTACGCAATCCGCAGCGTTACAGCTCAGTGTCGGCTTTCAGTCCGATCAGTCACCCAAGTGACTGTCCCTGGGGCAGGAAAGCCTTTGCCCATTATCTCGGACCGGATGACGGCATGACCTGGCAGCGGTATGATGCCTGCGAATTGCTGGCCCTCAGCACCCCACACCTCCCGGTACTGATCGATCAGGGCACGGCTGATCAATTCCTGAGCGAGCAACTCAAACCGGGCGCGCTCCTCAAGGCCGCAGAACAGGCCGGTTATCCCATCAGTCTGCGGATGCAGCCGGACTATGATCACAGCTATTACTTTATTGCCAGCTTTATCGAAGAACACCTGAGATTTCATGCCCAGTGGTTTGATCATTAACGGTTGCAGACGTCACGAAAAAACGCCCGGCAAATGCCGGGCGTCTTCGTAGCCATGAATACATTGAACACAATCAGAAGCCCAAAGGCAGGCCGAAAGCAAAGAAACCGACCAGCAGCGCCGACCACAGAACCAGGAAGGCCGCAGAGTAAGGCACCATCATGCTGATCACATCCCCAAACTTCAGTTCAGGTTTGTACTTCCGCATAAAGGCCAGAATCACCCCTGCATATGTCATCATCGGCGTGATGATGTTGGTGGATGAATCCGCAACCCGGAACGCTGCCGTGACCAGATCCGGCGTCATATTCGGGTTGACCTGATACAGCATGGGGACAAAAATCGGCCCCAGCAGCATCCATTTGGATGTCATGCCACCCACAAAGAGGTTGATCAATGCCGTGGTCAGAATAAACCCGATAATCAGTGCAATCGGGAAAGACTGCAAACCCAGTGAGCCCAGGAAAGTCGCGCCCAGATAAGTCACATAAGTCCCCAGCCCTGAGTAGCTCAGCATCGCCAGAAAGTTGTAGCAGAAGAAAGTCAGCACCAGAATATAACCCATGGTGTTCATCTGCTTCACCATGGCCTTCACCACGTCCTGCAGCGACTTAAACTTCCGGGTTGTGATGCCATAGCACAGGCCAACCACCACAAAGACAAAAGAAATCAGCAGAATCACATTGTCCAGATACGGGGTGACTTTGTGTCCGTCAGCATGGGTATAAGGAGCCAGTGGCCCCGTTGCCAGCAGATAAACCCCCAGCAGTGCAGCCAGCAGGCCCAGACCCGCCATCAGCAGTCCTTTCTGTTCCTGAGATGACAGCTGGAAATCATCCAGTTTCAGATCATCCGGCAATTGAAACGCCATGTCCGACAAGCGCGGGGCGATAAAGCGATTGGTGATCCAGCCGCCCACCACAGTCAGCACAATGGTCGACACAAAAATGAAGTAATAGTGCATGGTCGCCGGGTTCAGCGGTTCACCGCTGGCCGTTGTAAACGGAACGCCCTGCGACTCGGCAAAAATGCGTGCGTTGACCCCAAGAATGACATCAGAAGGTGTTGCGGGGATCAGGTTCGCACTGAAACCGGCAGAAACGCCAGCAAATGCCGCAGCCATACCAATCAGCGGGTTCTTACCCAAACCGGCATATAACAGGCCTGCCAGCGGAACCAGAACCAGATAGCCCGCATCACTGGCAATCGAGGACATAATCCCCAGAAAAACCACCATGTAAGGCAACCAGCGATCGCTGATCCGCAGGCCGATTTTCTTAATCAGCGCCGATAGCAGACCGGAATGCTCCGCAATGCCCACAGCCAGCATCACAATCAGAATCACGCCCAGTACACCGCGGCCGAACGCCAGCCAGTTCTGCAGCAAAGCGTTATCGAAAAGCCAGCGGACATGCTCTGTTTCCGTCATGCTTTTGATGGTATGCGTTACGCCGTTTCCATCAGCGCCCATGACCTCAAACTGCATCCCACCGATCAGACTGGTCAGAACCAGTACAAAAGCGAACAGAAACATGAAGATCACAACCGGATCCGGTATTTTTTGTCCCGCACGTTCAATGAACGCAATCACCCCCCGCGAATGCTTCGCCGGATTCAGGGTCTCACTCATAGTTGTACTTCCTTATGAATCGAATGAGTTATGAAAGGATTTGAGATTACTCGATTGTCATAATTCAGTAAAACTAATATGAGCCAAAAAATCAGCAACAGGCACTGGATTCATAAATAATTACAGAATAATTATCCACACGTGATTTTATGAATGGATTGTTAAACTACAGGAAAAATCTGCTCTTTCCCTGGATTTGATGTGCAGAAAAGGCGTCTTTCCAGACGCCTTTTGCAATAATTATGACTCAGATTGAATAAAAAATTATTCCACAGGCATGAAGAAATGGACCTATACGTTCACACCTTTCATTCCTTCTTCGGTGTAGCGCGCCCCGGCAGGCTGAAAATCTCCGAGTGCACGTTCGATTTGTGCTAAATCCGCTGGTGTTAACGTGATATTGACGGCACCGAGATTATCCTCAAGGTGCGCGATTCTCTTGGTTCCGGGAATCGGTACGATGTGATTGCCCTGCGCCAGCAACCAGGCCAGTGCGATTTGTGCGGGCGTACATGACTTGGTATGCGCCATCTGCATCACCACTTCAGAAAGTGGACTGTTGGCTTTCAGGTTATCCGGCGTGAAACGCGGTAATGCTTTTCGGGAATCATCGGCCTCGAAAGTACTCTGTGAATGAAAACGACCGGTCAGAAATCCCCGGCCAAGCGGTGAGTATGGCACGAAGCCGATATTCAATTCGCGGCAGGTTGGCAGGATTTCAGCTTCCACATCACGCGTCCACAGCGAATACTCCGTTTGAACGGCAGTAACCGGGTGAACCGCATGCGCTCTTCTCAGCGTGCTCGCACTGACTTCCGACAGCCCGATGTGCGCAATTTTTCCTTCGGCTACCAGAGCCGCAAGTGTCTGCATCGTGGTTTCGATGGCCGCGTTTGGATCTAAACGGTGAATGTAATACAGATCAATGCACTCCACGCCTAAGCGGCGAAGCGAATGCTCACACGCGCTTCGGATATATTCAGGACTGTTATCGATACGCCGTTGATACTGTCCGGGTTGACGCACAATGCCACACTTCGTGGCGATCTGAACTTCAGCACGGTTTTCTTTCAGAAAATCACCAATCAGTGCTTCATTATGAAAGTTGCCGTAAGTATCGGCAGTATCCAGCAGCGTACACCCCAGTTCGACGGCCTGATGAAGTACCCGCATGGATGCCTGATCATCTCGCGGGCCATAGAACTCACTCATTCCCATGCAGCCGAGTCCAATCGCCGACACTTCCAGCCCGTTCCCTAAGATGCGTTTTTTCATCATGATTCTCCCTTGGTTTGTTCAACGTATTTCAGTATATTTCCCAAAAATGGAGCTTGATATGGCAGAAAATCGCAATCAGTTTTCCGATAACGGAAAACCAGCGGGCAGCCCGCACTTGAACTGGGATGACACGCGAATCTTTTTAGCAGTCGCGAGAGAAGGCACACTGAGCAGCGCCTCAAAGGTGTTAAAGCTTGGCATTGCGACAACCTCCAGACGTCTGGAGCGACTGGAATCGGCATTAGGTGTCCGGCTGTTCACCCGAGATCAATTGGGCTATAAACTCACCGATGAAGGTGCCGCGCTCATGCCTCAGGCTGAGGCACTTGAGCTGGCGGGCTATGCCTTGAGCGATGCCGCACGCGGCCCGAATGACAGTGTGATGGGGCACGTTCGTCTGGCAACAGCGCAAGGGCTTGCTGACCACCTCATCATCCCGGCACTGCCCAGACTCATTGAAGCCCATCCAAACTTAACGCTGGAAATTGTGACCAGTGTTTCGACTGTGAATTTACACCGGCGCGATGCCGATATGGCCTTACGGATGGTAAGACCCGAACGCGGTCATGTCAGTATCCGGCGATTAGGCGAACTGGGATTTGGCCTGTACGCATCCCAAAGCTACTTAGAACGCCGATCCGATCCCGAGCGACGCAGTTCTCTGGAACAGGATGATTTTATTGGCTGGTCAGAGACCCAACAGCACCTCCCTGCCGCCCAATGGCTGGAACGCACGCTGCGCGGAAAACCTTGCCGCATCACCACCACCAGCATGTCCGCTCAGCTCAGCGCCGTACAATCTGGCATTGGCATGGCGGTACTGCCTCATTTTATTGCCCAAGCCAAAGATTTGGTTTGCGTACAGCGTGATCTGGGCTGCGATCAGCCCATCTGGCTCGCGATTCATGCCGATCTGGCGCACTCCCGAAGAATCAGAGCTGTCGCTGATTTTCTGAGCCAGCTGCTCACAGAAAAGCGTGAATGTTTAGCGCCATAAAAAATGCCAGTCAAAACTGACTGGCATTTCATTCAAATAGCTAAATCGCTTGATTCGCAATTGATGATGTGGGTTATTCCCACTCAATCGTTGCTGGTGGCTTACCGGAGATGTCGTAAACCACGCGGGAGATACCGTCCACTTCGTTAATGATGCGGTTAGATACCTTGCCCAGGAAATCGTATGGCAGGTGGGCCCAGTGTGCGGTCATGAAATCGATGGTTTCAACAGCACGCAGCGACACAACCCAGTCGTACTTACGGCCATCGCCCATCACGCCCACAGAGCGGACTGGCAGGAAGACAGTGAAGGCCTGAGAAACCTTGTTGTACAGGTCGGCTTTATGCAGTTCTTCAATGAAGATTGCATCCGCACGGCGCAGCAGGTCACAGTATTCTTTCTTCACTTCGCCCAGCACACGCACACCCAGACCTGGTCCAGGGAACGGGTGACGGTACAGCATGTTGTACGGCAGACCCAGTTCCAGACCAATCTTACGCACTTCATCTTTGAACAGCTCTTTCAGCGGCTCAACCAGGCCCATGGCCATGTCTTCTGGCAGACCACCAACGTTGTGGTGCGACTTGATTACATGCGCTTTGCCGGTTTTCGACGCCGCAGATTCGATCACGTCCGGATAAATGGTGCCCTGTGCCAGCCACTTGGCGTTTTTCAGTTTCTTCGATTCTTCATCGAACACATCCACAAACACATGGCCGATGATCTTACGCTTCGCTTCCGGCTCATCCACACCTTCCAGTGCAGACAGGAAACGATCTTCAGCATTGACATGAACAATGTTCAGACCAAAGTGGTCGCCAAACATTTCCATCACTTGATGGCCTTCGTTCAGACGCAGCAGACCATTGTCGACGAACACACAGGTCAGTCTGTCGCCAATCGCACGGTGGATCAGCATCGCAACGACAGAGGAATCCACGCCGCCAGACAGTCCCAGAATCACTTCGTCATCGCCGACCTGCGCTTTGATGCGGGCCACTGCGTCGTCAATGATAGAAGACGGCGTCCACAGCTTTTCACAGCCACAGACGTTCATCACGAAGTTTTCCAGCAGACGCTGTCCCTGACGGGTATGGGTGACTTCCGGGTGGAACTGAACGCCGTAGAAACGCTTCTCTTCGTTTGCCATGGCTGCGTAAGGGCAAGTTTCTGTTGCTGCGACTTTCACGAAGTCAGCCGGGATTTCAACCACTTTATCACCGTGGCTCATCCAGACATCCAGCAGCGCATTGCCATCTTCTGCCACAGCATCTTCAATGTTTTTCAGCAGTGCGGTTGGCTCAACGACTTCAACCTGAGCATAACCAAATTCACGCATGTCGGAACCGGCAACTTTACCGCCCAGCTGCTCTGCCATGGTTTGCATGCCGTAGCACACACCCAGAACAGGCACACCCGCTTCAAACACGTATTGTGGGGCACGCGGTGAGTTTTCTGCTGCCACGCTCTCAGGACCGCCAGACAGGATGATACCGTTCGGATTGAAATCGCGGATATCCGCCTCTTCAACATCCCAGCTCCACAGTTCACAGTACACACCAATTTCACGGATACGACGTGCAATCAGCTGTGTGTATTGAGAACCGAAGTCCAGAATGAGGATACGTTGCGCATGAATATTTGTGGTCATTGGGCAGTCTCAAATATCAATTGAATCTGAAGGAGCGGCTACCCGCTCCGGAAAAAATCTGTCGTGTTAACGAAGACCGGCTGCCTGAGCAACCGGTCTGTCTGTCGCTGGTTAGCCCAGACGGTAGTTCGGTGCTTCTTTGGTAATGGTCACATCATGAACGTGTGACTCTTGCATACCGGCACCAGAGATACGAACAAACTCAGCTTTGGTGCGCAGATCTTCAATCGTTGCCGATCCGGTCAGACCCATGCTGGAGCGCAGGCCACCCATTTGCTGGTGAACGATCTCTTTCAGGTGGCCTTTGTAAGCCACGCGACCTTCGATACCTTCCGGCACCAGTTTGTCGGCTGCATTGTCCGTCTGGAAGTAACGGTCAGAAGAACCTTTGGACATCGCACCCAGGGAGCCCATGCCACGGTAAGATTTATAAGCACGGCCCTGATACAGCTCAACTTCACCCGGTGCTTCGTCGGTACCGGCAAACATCGAGCCCACCATCACACAGGATGCACCGGCTGCAATCGCTTTACACATATCGCCAGAGAAGCGGATACCGCCATCGGCAATCACAGGAATGTCGTACTCGTTCGCAACCGAAGCGGCTTCAGCAATGGCTGTGATTTGTGGCACGCCTACACCAGTCACAATCCGAGTTGTACAGATTGAACCCGGGCCAATACCCACTTTCACTGCGCTCACACCGGCTTCAATCAGGGCACGCGCACCATCGGCTGTCGCGACGTTACCGCCGACAATCGGCAGTTCAGGGAAAGCGGCACGGGTTTCACGGATACGTTGCAGGACACCTTCAGAATGGCCGTGTGATGAATCAATCAGCAGTACATCCACACCCGCCTCAACCAGTGCTTTCACACGTTCTTCGTTACCGGCACCCGCACCAACGGCAGCACCGACACGCAGACGTCCCTGCGCATCTTTACACGCATGCGGTTTACGTTCTGCTTTCTGGAAGTCTTTTGCAGTGATCATGCCTTTCAGTTGGAAACTGTCGTTCACAACCAGCACTTTTTCGACGCGGTGCGCCTGCATCACAGCTTCCACTTCTTCACGGGAAGCGCCTTCCTTGACAGCGGCCAGACGCTCTTTAGAGGTCATCACACTTTCAACGGTCTGTGACAGATCCGTCACGAAACGGACGTCACGACCCGTGATAATCCCCACCAGCGCGTGATTATCATCAACAACAGGATAGCCGGCAAAGCCGTTTTCTTCGGTCAGGCGCTTCACATCCAGAATGGTCTGGTAAGGTTTTACCGTCACCGGCTCCTGAACCACACCCGCTTCGAATTTCTTCACCATGCGCACTTCACGTGCCTGCTGCTCGATTGACATATTCTTGTGAATAAAGCCAATGCCCCCTTCCTGTGCCAACGCAATCGCCAGACGGCCTTCAGTGACTGTATCCATAGATGCAGACACCATCGGAATGTTCAGCGAGATTGTTTTGGTCAGACGGGTGCGCAGATCCGCAGTGTTAGGAAGTACAGTCGAATGTGCCGGAACCAGCAGGACATCGTCAAAGGTCAAAGCTTCTTGTTTGATACGTAACATCGCAATATCTCACACCATGTAAGGTTTTAAAGAAGGGATAAAATATTGCGGACGAATTATACGTACCAAGCAAACGTTTGGCTAGAAAAAAATTAAAAAATTTAATTGACACTTTTTACTTGATAAGTAATATATTCCGGTTAAGTGACCGAGCTGCGGGCCAAATTCCCTGCCCTCATTGCGTCTGCCGACTTTTCAAGCCCCCCTTTCACGACATTCATTTGATACTCTTGCCAATTTCGGGCACCATCCTCAGCTAAGTCTATTCCTGCAATTACAGGTCCCGTTGCCGTGAGTCTATACCCGACTGCTTCATCTCAGAACAAGCGTATTTTCACTGTTTCCAGCCTCAACGCACAGGTGCGTCTGTTACTGGAAAATGAGATGGGGGTTGTCTGGCTGATCGGCGAGCTGTCTAACTTTTCAGCGCCTGTTTCCGGGCACTGGTACTTCACGCTCAAAGATGCACGGGCTCAGGTGAAATGCGCCATGTTCCGTGGCAACAATCAGCGGGTGACCTTCCGTCCGGCCAATGGTAATCAGGTTCTGGTGAAAGCCAGACTTTCTCTGTATGAGCCGCGTGGCGATTACCAACTGATTATCGAAAGCATGCAGCCAGAAGGCGATGGCCGCCTGCAGCAGCAGTTTGAACAACTGAAAATGCAGCTGGCTGCAGAAGGTTTGTTTGCACAGAATCTCAAACAGCCCTTGCCGGAAGAACCGAAACGGGTCGGTATTATCACCTCCAAAACCGGTGCAGCACTGCACGATATTCTCAATGTGCTCAAACGCCGGGATCCCGGGTTACCCATTGTGATTTACCCGACCATGGTTCAGGGTGACGGCGCTGCAATTTCCATTGCGCAGGCCATCGGCCGGGCCAATGCCCGACAGGAGTGCGATGTTCTGATTGTCGGACGCGGGGGCGGCTCTCTCGAGGATTTATGGGCTTTTAACGAGGAAATTGTCGCCCGGACAATTGCAGCCAGCCAAATTCCGATTATCAGTGCCGTCGGGCATGAAGTGGACGTCACCATTGCTGATTTTGTGGCCGATATGCGTGCGCCAACACCTTCTGCCGCGGCAGAACTGGTGAGCCGTGATCTCAGTGCTCAGCTTCAGAAAATCAACCAGCGTCAGCAGCACCTGCGACACGCGATGCGCCATTATCTGTCAGGTCGTCAGAGCCAGCTTGTGCGCTGGCAGCACCGCCTGGATCGCCAGCATCCGCAGGTACAGCTGAATCAGCAAAGTCAGCGCCTGGATGAGTTAAGAAACCGTCTGGAACGTGCCATACGCAAGCAGGTGGCCGATCGTCAGCAACACCTTCACCGCTGCGAGTATCAACTGGCATTGCACACGCCGGCACAGCGACTGGAAAAGCTGTCTGCACAGTTGAACGCGCAACAGCGCCGCTTACTGGATGCCATGGACCGTCGACTGGTCAACGCCCGGCACCAGCTCGCCATCGCGACCGAAACGCTGGATGCGGTCAGTCCGCTGGCCACCCTGGCGCGCGGATACTCCATCACAAGAAATGACAACGGCCAGGTAATCCGCAGTGCTGCTCAGGTGAAAACCGGCGATACACTGAAAACCACACTGGCCGATGGTGATATTCGCTCCACCGTCACCGATTGAGCGATATTCCCGATTCAGATTAACGTTTAAGCGGCGTCTTCAATCAGCATACACGCGCTGATCAAACGCTGAGTATAAGCCTGCTGAGGATGGTCAAAGATCTGATCAGGCGTTCCCTGCTCAACCACTTCGCCACGCTGCATCACCATGACATGATCAGAAATGGCACGCACCACTGCCAAGTCATGGCTGATAAACAGAAAGCCGATATTGTGTTTGCGCTGAATATCTTTCAGAAGATCCAGTACCGTCAGCTGAACGGAACGGTCCAGCGCCGAAGTTGGTTCATCAAGCAAAATGAATTTCGGCTCAAAAATCAGCGCCCGTGCAATCGCAATCCGCTGACGCTGACCACCGGAAAACTCATGGGGATAGCGGTTGATACTGTGTGGGTCCAGACGCACTTCATGCAAAACCTGACGCGCTTTCTGCATCCGTTCTGCACGTGTCATCTTGGTGAAGACCGTGAGGGGTTCCGTAATGATATCCCCGACCGTCATCCGCGGTGACAGAGAACCAAACGGGTCCTGAAAGACCATCTGCATGTGCCGCTTGAGCTCAAATCGCTCCGAAGCAGTCATCTGGTTCATGTTCTTGCCTTCAAAGGCAATATCTCCGGTTGAAGGTAGCAGCTGCATCAGTGCGCGGCCCAGTGTTGATTTTCCTGAGCCGGATTCGCCCACGATCCCCAGCGTTTCGCCCTGACGTAATTGGAGACTGATCCCCTTCACGGCTTCAAGGTACTCGGTCGGCTGGCCCAGCCAGTTCGATTTCAGCACATAATTCACACGGACGTCTTCAGCCTGCAATATCAGAGGAGAAGTGGAGTTATCATCTCGCACGGCAGGTTTCGGTTCGGCATCCAGCAACATCCGGGTATAGGGATTTTCCGGCTGATGGAACACTTTCTCAACGGAGCCCGTCTCGACAACTTCCCCTTTACACATCACAACCACATCGTCGGCGAAATGCCGTACAACACCCAGATCATGGGTGATGAACAAAATGGCCATCCCCATTTCTGCCTGAATTTCTTTCAATAAAGCCAGCACTTCCGCCTGTACTGTCACATCTAACGCCGTGGTTGGCTCATCGGCAATCAGCAGATCTGGCTTATTCGCCAGAGCCATCGCAATCATGATCCGTTGCAACTGACCGCCAGAGAATTCATGGGGATAATGACGCAGACGTTTCCGGGGATCCGGTAAATGGACCCGCTCAAACAAAGCCAGCGTTTCTTCCATGGCAGCTTTCATGGAAAGATTCCGGTGGCACCGGATCGCTTCCGCAACCTGCTCGCCAACGGGCATATAAGGGTTCAGCGAGGTCATGGGTTCCTGGAAAATCATCCCAATTTTCCCGCCACGGAATTGACGCAGCTTTTTATCCGGCAAAGCGAGCAGCTCAGTGCCCTGAAACCAGATTTTACTTGTGGGTGAAACACGCGCATTCTTCGGCAACAACCCCATCACCGCACTGGAAGTAACCGATTTACCAGAGCCGGATTCTCCCACCAGTGCCAGCGTCTGTCCCTTCTCCAGGGTGAAGCTCATTGATTTCACCGCATCTACGGTACCACTTTCCATCGTGAACGACACCGACAGTGCATCGACTGTCAGCAGCGACTTGTGCTTATTCATACCTGAGCCCTTACGTTTCTCGTCCATAAGTAATAATGAGAATTATTGGCAAATAAGATTATATTGAAACAAGGAGGCTGACTACAGATTAGTCCAAAATCAGCAGTAAAAAATGGCAAAAATCAGGCTCAGATCGTTTTTGTCCGGAAAATCTATGCTGAGGAAGAAGGATTTCCTGAATTTTTCTGTGAATCAGCCGCTGCGATCCGAAAAGTGATCCGCGCCCGTGACTTCGATTTGAGGACATTGCAATGCGGGCAAAAATAATTGTCGGCACCACAAGCGTTAAGGCGCTCCAATAGGTGGCCACAATCTTCGCAGAATGCTTCCTTCACGAATTTATTCTGGCAGTGCGCGCAATAATACCCGCCCAATTGCCATAACAACGGCAGCTGACAAGCCGGACAGAATGACTGTGACATCCGATGGTCTTCCCCCTGATGAATACCACTGACATGACGATAGCAGGGATCCGCAACAAAGACATGATCAACGACAAAGTCCAGAATGATCAGCGATCACCCCTGAAAAGAATATTTATCAATACACTTCCCGAAAGCATAAGTTACATATGCTGTATTTGGATTTTAAACAGGATAAAATACAGAAAACTCACCCTTTCCCGTCGAGATCCAGAATGAACCAAAAATTCATCTTCGATCAGATTCATTGATTTCTGAGTGGATTAACAATTACTTACCCCATTTCCGCTGCGATCACATCGTCGTAAACGAGCAGCATAATCTGCGTTAATTGATCCCATCGTTCCCGTCACAGGATCGATTTCACCAGATTCAGATCAAAAAAAACCCGGCACACTGGCCGGGTTCTTATGGATTACTGATTTTGTTCTCTGTTCTTCAACGCGGTTGCCAGTCGTTTTCGCTGGCGCTCCTGAGAAACAGTCAGCTTCTGACGTTTCATATTGCCGTACGGGTTATCACTGTTCTGGAACTGAATACGAATCGGTGTTCCCATCATCTCCAGCGTTTTACGGTAATAGTTCATCAGGTATCGCTTGTAAGCGCCAGGCAATTCCTTGACCTGATTGCCGTGAATCACCACAATCGGCGGGTTATAACCCCCTGCGTGCGCATACTTCAGTTTCACACGTCGGCCACGAATCATTGGCGGCTGGTGATCATCCTGTGCCATTTGCATGATACGGGTCAGCAAAGAAGTACTGATTCGTTTGGTCGCAGACTGATAGGCTTCCCGCACAGATTCGTACAAATGACCAACGCCTGTCCCATGCAATGCCGAAATAAAGTGAATCCGGGCAAAATCAACAAAGCCAAGACGGCGGTCCAGTTCAGACTTCACACGCTCTTTGACTTCGTTATCCAGACCATCCCATTTATTAACGGCAATGACCAATGAACGGCCCGCATTCAGGGCAAAGCCTAACAGGCTCAGATCCTGATCAGAGATATTTTCGCGGGCATCAATCACCAGCAATACAACGTTGGCATCTTCAACCGCTTTTAGTGTCTGAATCACCGAGAATTTCTCAACGGCTTCATTCATGTTTTTGCGTCGACGAACACCCGCAGTATCAATCAGGACATACTCCTGTCCATCACGTTCCATTGGAATATAAATGGAGTCACGCGTGGTGCCCGGCATGTCGTACACAACCACACGCTCTTCACCCAGAATCCGGTTGGTCAGTGTAGATTTACCCACATTCGGGCGGCCGATAATGGCCAGCTTAATCGGCTGCTCCTGCAGACGCTTGTAAGCCGCTTCCGCATCTTCTTCGGTCAGATTTGCTTTTTCAATCGCTTCGACCGAATCCAGCGTTTCAATATCGATGAACTCTTCATCTTCCGTCTGACGCGCTGTCCAGGCTTCCACAAATGGCGCCAGCGCACGTTCCATTAACGCGGTGACACCCCGGTTCTGCGACGCAGCAATCTGGTGCATTTCGGTTACACCCAGTTTCCAGAAGTCGGAACAAGCGCTGTCTGCATCAATCCCGTCGATTTTATTCACAACCAGGAAGGTCGGTTTATCGCGGCTGCGCAGGTGCTTGGCAATAGCTTCGTCCGCTGCCGTCAGTCCGGCACGGCCATCCACCAGAAACAGGACCACGTCGGCTTCTTCAATCGCCATCAGCGATTGCTCTGCCATTTTGGTTTCAACGCCTTCTTCTGTTCCGTCGATACCGCCAGTGTCGATGACAATAAATTCGTTCTCTTCGAGCTCTGCTCGACCGTACTTACGATCCCTGGTTAGGCCAGGAAAGTCAGCGACCAGCGCATCCCGGGTGCGGGTAAGACGGTTAAACAACGTCGATTTACCCACGTTCGGGCGCCCGACAAGGGCAACTACAGGAATCATAATGAGCTTACCTCTATCTTTTCATCATCTTAATGAAGCCATGTTTGTCTCAAACGACAATCACGACGCCACGGGTAGAATAACAACGGCCCCTGATGCGAACACAAACAGGAGCCGAAGCGTTAATCTTATCACAGAATAGGCCTGTGACTAAGGCAAATGCATTTTGCTCAGTTTGCCTTCTCGGGTCACTACCAGATAACCATCGTTCAGTGCCAGCGGCGGGACTGAGATGCCGCTGCCGTCTGTTTGTTGCTGAGCAACAAACTCACCATTCAGCGGATCCAACCAGTGCAGATAGCCCAGACTGTCGCCGACCACCAGACGCCCGCCAATCACAGCAGGCGCGCTGAGTATCCGGTATGACAACTCGGAATTTTTCCACAGTTCGGTCCCGCTGCGGATATCGACAGCGACCAGATGATCCTCTGCCGTCACCAGATACAGCACGCCAGACTCAATCACAAAATCTGTTGCCGACGAATAATTCCGCTTCCAAACTTGCTGACCGCTGCGCAGATCAATGGCAATCAGATTGCCGTTATAACCTGCTGTATACAAACGGCCCCCATCAATCACCGGCGACGCATCGACATCGACCAGACGATCAATCTCGGTCGCGCCCTGAGGCTGCCCGACAGGTTGCTGCCAGATCAACTGGCCATTCTGGATATAGGCGCCAGCTAAACGACCATTCGCTTGTCCCCAGAAGACTCCACCGGAAATCGACACCGGTGCGCTGTCACCACGCAGTGTCAGGGTTGGCACTTCACTGCTGATTTGCCATTTCGTGGCACCCGTTTGTGCATCCATGGCCTGCAGAATGCCCCGACTGGTATTGACCATCACCATGCCTTCATCGGCCAATGGTTTTGCAAGCACCTCGCCATCTACTTTGGCACGCCAGGCTTCTTCACCCGTTTCAGCATCCAGTGCAATGACTTCAGCATTTTCGCTGCCGACAAACACTTTATTATATGCCACAGACAGGCCGCCAGAGAGCTTGGCACTCTCTTCCGCGTCGATCTGATGTTCCCAGACCAATTGACCCGTGACCGGATCAAGTGCCTCGATCAAACCGTTCCGGCTGGCAACATAAAGCTTGCCATACCCCGTCACAGGCACCAGACGAGAGTAAAAGTGCTGTACACCATCATCGATGCTGCGAGTCCAGTCCTGCACGGGCGTGAACTGATTGGTTACAGCTGGCAAAGTCGCCATCTGTACCGCTTCTTCCTCACTGGCACAACCACTTAACACACCAATGGCAACGGCCAGAACTAAAGCTTGCTTCAATCGCTTGCGCATCATCTGTCGCCTTTACTGGGCTAAATCGTCGAGCTTGATCTGTAGTGCAGGTGAAGCGCCTTGATCCTTCGCATCCAGATAAGCATTACGTGCAGCGGACTTGTCACCTTTTTGCAGCAGAATATCACCGCGCAGTTCAGCAATTTTGCCCTGCCAGCTTTCTGCAGTCACTTTATCCAGCTCAGACAACGCAGTATCAAACGATTGCTGTGCGGCCAGAACTCGCGCCAGTCGCGTATGCGCAACGGCTAACAGTGCAGAATCTTCCGTGTGACTGGTGACCCAGTTCAATTGTTCGGCAGCCGCTTCCAGATCGCCTTTCTCGATCTGTACTTTGGTCAGTTGCAACGCAGCAAGCACCGCGTAATGACTGCTTTCATGACTCTGAATAAAACTTTGTGTCTGGCTGATCGCTTCGTCGTTACCGCTGGCCAGTGCCTGCACGGCCTGAGTGTAAGCTTCCGAGGCCTGTTCTTTGGCCGTCTGAACTTCACTTTGGTAATAACGCCAGCCATACAGGCCACCTAAACCTAATACGGCGCCAAGAACAACGGCTTTCCCGTTTTCCTTCATCCATGCTTTGATGGATTCAATCTGTTGCTCTTCAGTGGTATTGACGTCCACGTCCTGTCCTCTCTTAAATCAATTCTGCCAGCTTGGCCGCAACCTCTGCCTGAGGTAAAGTTTGCTGCTCACCACCACGAAGGTCTTTCAGCACCACAGTATTGTCTGCGATTTCGTTCTCACCCAGAACCAGGGCAACCACAGCACCAACGTTATCCGCACGCTTGAACTGCTTCTTGAAGTTCCCCCCGCCAAAGTGGCTCATGACTCGCAGACCCGGAACCGTTTCACGCAGTGATTCTGCCAGCTTCATGCCCGCCATCAGCGTACCTTCACCAGCCGTCACCACGTAAACATCCACACTGCGACGAACGTCGGTCAGCTTCAGCTCTTCCATCATCAGCACCAGTCGTTCCAGGCCCATGGCGAAACCGACGCCCTGCGTTGCACGGCCACCCAGTTGTTCAACCATGCCATCGTAGCGGCCACCGCCACAGACAGTGCCCTGAGCACCCAGACTGTTGGTGATCCACTCAAATACAGTGCGGTTATAATAATCCAAACCACGTACAAGGCGTTCATTTACTTGGTATTCGATGCCAGCAGCGTCTAATAGTTCACACAATCCGGCAAAATGTGCTTTGGAATCTTCGTCCAGATACTCAGACAGCTTCGGCGCATCCGCCAAGAGTTCCTGGACCGCCTGATTTTTGGAGTCCAGAACACGCAGCGGATTGGTATACATCCGGCGTTTACAGTCGTCGTCCAGTGCTTCAATGTGCTGCTCAAGGAAAACAACCAGCGCTTCACGATAAGCAACACGCGCATCAGAAGAACCAATGGAGTTCAGCTCCAGACGCACATGCTTGTCAATGCCCAATTCACGCCACAAACGGGCCGTCATCATGATCAGCTCTGCATCAACATCCGGCCCTTCAATGCCAAAAACTTCAACACCGAACTGGTGGAACTGACGATATCGGCCTTTCTGTGGTCGTTCATGACGAAACATTGGGCCCATATACCACAGACGCTGTTCCTGATTGTACAGCAAACCATTTTCAATCCCGGCACGAACACAGCTCGCCGTTCCTTCTGGTCGCAATGTCAGGCTGTCGCCGTTGCGGTCTTCGAAGGTATACATTTCCTTCTCAACCACATCAGTCACTTCGCCAATGGCACGTTTGAACAGATTTGTCATTTCGACAATCGGCATACGGATTTCATTGTAACCGTAGGCGCTGACGACCTGTTTCACGGTATTTTCCACTTTTTGCCACAGTGGAGACTGGGCTGGGAGGCAGTCGTTCATGCCTCGGATTGCTTGAATTTGTTTCGCCACGTTGATTCTCAATTCACCGAAGGGGATTAAGTTCGAATAGATTAAACCGAATATATCGGTTCTGCAGGACGTTGTGAACCTTACCCCGCAGGATTCCGGGGCAAGGTAAACAGAAAAGGCTTACTTTTCGATTACGTCAATCCGGTTGCGCTGATCCAGCATTGCTGCTTTGGCACGGATTTTCGTTTCCAGTTGGTCGATCACATTGTCATTGTCGAAGCGCTCTTTCTGACGGACACCGTCTTCATAAAAGGCACTTTTGCGGTTACCGCCGGCAATGCCCATATGCGACACTTCCGCCTCACCCGGACCGTTTACGACACAGCCAATGACTGAGACGTCCATCGGTACGGTCACATCTTCCAGGCGCTGTTCCAGCTCGTTTACGGTTCCGATCACATCGAATTCCTGACGGGAACAGGTCGGGCAGGCAATAAAGTTAATGCCCCGGGAGCGGATGCGCAGCGATTTCAGAATGTCAAAGCCCACTTTGATTTCTTCAATCGGATCTGCGGCCAGAGAGATACGCAGTGTATCCCCGATCCCTTCAGCCAGCAGCATCCCCAGGCCCACAGCAGATTTCACAGCACCCGCACGGGCACCACCCGCTTCCGTAATCCCCAGATGCAGGGGTTGCTGAATTTCTTTCGCCAGTTTGCGGTAGGATTCAACGGCCAGGAACACATCGGAAGCTTTCACACTGACTTTGAACTGATCAAAGTTCAGACGATCCAGAATATCGACATGGCGCATGGCAGATTCAACCAGCGCTTCAGGGGTGGGCTCACCGTATTTGAGCTGCAGATCTTTTTCGAGAGAGCCGCCGTTCACCCCAATCCGGATAGGGATGTTCTTATCACGGGCGCAGTCAACCACCGCACGAATGCGATCTTCGCGGCCGATATTTCCCGGATTGATCCGCAGGCAGTCCACCCCGTACTCCGCCACTTGTAAAGCAATCCGGTAATCAAAGTGAATATCTGCTACCAAAGGCACATTCACTTGCTGTTTGATTAACTTAAAAGCTTCTGCCGCATCCATCGTCGGCACAGAGACACGGACAATATCTGCCCCTACCTTTTCCAGTGCACGGATTTGTGCAACCGTTGCTTCGACATCGGTGGTTCGGGTGTTGGTCATCGACTGCACAGCAATCGGCGCACCATCACCAATCGGCACTTTGCCTACATAAATTCGGGTAGACGGACGACGTTTAATCGGGGACTCGTTATGCATCTCTCATTCTCTGCTTACAACGGCAATTTCAACCGGGCGACTTTACCGGCCGGATAGCCGCTCAGATCAACTGGTTCACCTTTAAAGCTCATTGTAACAACACTCGGCGCACCGAGCACTATCTTAAACGGTGCCTGACCGTCCAGAGAAACCACATCACCGGAACTTTTAATCCCAGTTTCAAGCTGTTTGCCTTTTGCATCGCGGATATCAATCCAGCAATCACCGTCAAAAGTCAGTTTCAGATCTGGAACCTGAACTTCTTCTGCCGGCGTCGCCTCTGCTGTCAGCAATTCTGTCGCCTCATCAAAGAGACCGTTGCCAGCCTCATCTGCAAGAAAGCCAGATTGTGTTTCACTCCCTGGATTCTGCGCCGCTTCATCAAAAGTGCTGAGAGGCAAATCATTATCTGTCGCAGCGTTGCTGTACTCTTCACCCACAGCATTGGCCGTTTCCGACGGCTGAGGCTGAGTGATCCCTTCCGCAATTGCACTCACGTCATCGCGACTCATGGTCCCGAGTTCATCCGTCGTGCCCGCCAGAGACTCATCCAATGGCTGAGAGCCTGTGCTGGTTTGTTCGGTGATCACCGGTGTTTCGGTTTTCTGCTCTGCCTGCCACCACCAGGCCGCGGTCATTCCGACGACTACGGCGCCGAAAATCCAGGCCAGCCCCATAATCCGGCTGTCATGTTTTTCGCGATTGGTTTTGCGGGAAAAGCTTTGCATGGTCTGCGCCTGAGGTTGCCCCTGGCCACAGCTCTCCAGCTTACTCAAGACATCGTTTACATCCAGTCCGACAAACTTGGCATAAGATCTTACATAACCACGGGTAAACGTGGCCATTTGTGCTTCATCAAATCTGTTTTGCTCAATGTCATCGATCACTGATACCCGCAAACGCAAGCGGCTAGCGACATCCTTTTGAGAATAGCCTAGCTGCTCACGCGCCTGACGGAGTATGTCGCCCGGACGAATGACGTCTTCCGTTACTCGTTCTTCGTTCTGTTCAGTATTCATTGGCTAGATAATTCTGATATTGCTGAGAATCAGGAAATTGTTGTCTTAACAATTCGGCATATTTTTCCACCCGATCAAGGCGACCATTCCGGCGGGACAACTGAATTTTAAGAAGAAGACTATCAGCAGTCTCACCATAACGCTGGCTGAACTCAGCCAGTCTGTCATCGGCTGCACGGAATTGTCCGTCGCTCATCTCTATTTTCGCCAGTTGCAGCATGGCGACTGGCCGGTATGGCTCATGATCCAGTGTTTTTCTGAAATAATCCGCTGCCTCGGTCGCATTCCCTTGCTTCATACTGCACAAAGCAGCATTTTCATAGCTGGATGCGACCTGAAAATAATCCGGCTGCAGGACGGCCCGGTCAAAAGCCGAAATCGCCTCACCGTAGCGGCCTTCACTACACAAGAATACACCATAGTTATTAAGCACATCGCCATTTTTTGGGGAATCTTGCAAAGCCCGGACATAGAGTGCTTCAGCTGAACGATTTTCACCCACTTTCTGGTAATAATGTGCCAATGCCAGCTGTGCTCTTGGATAAGCGGGGGCGGCATCGAGTGCTTTTTGCAAATTCAGATGGGCGCGCTGCCACTGGCCGCGCTCCAGATAACTCAGGCCCAGCGTCACTCTGGCATCAGAAGCCGCAACAGGATCAACGGATTGTCGCTTGGCTGGCGATTCTACGGTCACACAGCCCATTAAAAAACAAGCGGCTATCATGCCGCTTGTGATTGGATACAGTCTCTGACGGACCATCATTGCTCCCTGCATACATCCCTGAAATGCCCTTTTCAGGGGGATATCTCTTGGTTATGAGACCGCTTTAACCGGAATTGGTTCACCATGGGCTTGCTTGGCCATGGTTCTTTTCGTGCGGTCAATCACATCGCCTACCAGCTGTCCGCAGGCGGCATCAATATCATCCCCGCGCGTTTTCCGCACGGTGACCGTAAAGTCATATTCCATTAGGGTTTTCATAAACCGATCGATTCTGGAATTGCTTGGCTTACGGTAAGGCGAACCCGGATATGGATTAAACGGGATCAGGTTGATTTTCGCTGGCGTATTTTTCAGCGTTTGGGCCAGCTCACGCGCATGATCCATGCTGTCATTGACATGATCGAGCAGGATATATTCCACGGTGACTTTCCCGCGGTTCGCATTCGAAGAAGCCACATAACGGCGGACAACATCCAGGAAGGTTTCAATGTTGTATCTGTCATTAATCGGCATAATTTCAGAGCGCAGCTGATCGTTTCCTGCGTGCAGAGAAATCGCCAGGGCAACATCGATTTTTCCGATCATTTGCTCCAGACCCGAAACCACCCCCGAAGTCGAAACGGTGACACGGCGCTTAGACAGACCGAATCCCAGATCGTCGAGCATGATTTTCAGCGATGGGATCAGGTTTTTCATGTTGAGCAGCGGTTCACCCATCCCCATCATCACCACATTGGTGATTGGGCGGCGACCCGTTTCTTTCTCAACACCGATTTCTTTGGCAGCACGCCAAACCTGACCGATAATTTCTGAAACTTTCAGGTTCCGGTTAAAACCCTGCTGCGCTGTGGAGCAGAACTTACAGTCCAGCGCACAACCGACCTGAGATGAAACGCACAAGGTCGCCCGGTCATCTTCCGGGATATACACGGTTTCAACATCCTGATCACCAACACGCATCGCCCATTTAATGGTGCCGTCTGAGGAATGCTGTGCTTCCGACACGTAAGGCGCACGAATTTCTGCGACAGCTTTCAGCTTTTCGCGCAGCTTCTTGTTGATGTTCGTCATTTGATCGAAGTCGTCACAACCGAAATGATACATCCACTTCATGACCTGATCGGCGCGGAAGGCTTTTTCGCCCAGCTCATCGGCAAAGTATTGCCGCAGTCCTTCGCGATCAAAATCCAGCAGATTGATTTTGGCATTAGTCATCGGTTGTTGCCTCACTAAAAAATGACAGATCCGTTTGGGTGGCCCGAATACGGGAGATTCAAGGCGCGAAATTGTACAGACTTTATCGATGCGTTTCCACTTTTCCCACAGAAAGCATAGTTGAGCCGTGTGGAGGACTCCATACGGAAACGGGAAGCCTGCGCTTCCCGTTCGTTCGATTCTGGCCGACGCTTATACCAATCAAAGTAAGTAAATGATCAGAAATAGCGTCGGAAAAATGTTTGAGAACAAGGCGGATTTTTTAGATCAGTAGTCATTCTACTATCAAAAAATCTAACGCAGTTATCGAACATTTTAGCAAGCTAGGATGACCAGTTATTTACTGCGATTGGTATTACCCGCGCGGGCAAATCTCGTCATCAGAGAAGAAGTACGCAATTTCACGCGCAGCAGATTCAGGGCTGTCGGAGCCGTGAACTGCGTTCAGTCGTGTACTTTCTGCAAAATCATTGCGCAGGGTGCCGCAAGCCGCTTCTTCCGGGTTGGTTTTGCCCATCAGTTCACGGTAGCGGGAAATCGCCAGCTCACCTTCCAGCACCTGAACCATGACCGGACCTGAGGTCATGAATTCAATCAGTGGTTCATAAAAAGGTTTGCCTTCATGCTCTGCGTAAAAGCCTTGCGCCTGCTCGGCAGTCAGGTGCAGCATTTTGGCCGCAACGATCGTCAGGCCCGCGCTTTCCATCCGGTGATAAATTGCGCCAATCTGGTTCCGTCCCACGGCGTCAGGCTTCACAATTGAGAAGGTACGTTCAATTGTCATTATTATATTCCTTATACTTGATTCACTTCAGGCGGGCAGGCTTCCCTGCCCTCTGAGCCTTACTGTAACAGCAAGGCAGCAATATTCGCTACCCCCAGACCGGTCGCGCCGGCTGCCCAACGGGCATCCGCACCATCCCGGAAGCAGGAAGCCAGGTCAAAATGTACCCAGCGGCTGTCATCACTGACGAAACGAGACAGGAACGCTGCCGCATTCGAAGCGCCGCCCATACCACCGCCTTTCACCGTCCGGCTGTTCGCGGTATCCGCATAGTCTGACGGGCAATAGCTCTGGTGCCATTTCTGAAGCGGCAACGGCCATGCCGGTTCATTGACCAGCTCAGACAACTGCTGTGCTTTTCTCAGCAGTTCAGGTTGCATCGAGAAAATAGCATTGTAGTCCTGACCAACAGCCATCATTGCTGCGCCTGTCAACGTCGCGGCATCAATGATCAATGGTGCTTTCATTTCGCTGGCTTTGAGCAGGCCATCAGCCAGAACCAGACGACCTTCCGCATCTGTATTCACGACTTCTACCGTCAGGCCATTCTTGTAAGTCAGCACGTCGCCCAGTTTATAGGCGTTCCCGGCAACCATGTTTTCAGCACAGCACAGAATTAGTTTCACACGCTTCTTCAGGCCCTGCTCAATCGCATACGCCAGTGCCGCTGCAACAGTCGCAGCGCCACCCATGTCACATTTCATCGCAACCATGCCTGCACTTGGCTTGATGCTGTAACCCCCGGAATCGAAGGTGATCCCTTTCCCGACCAGACAAGCATGAATCGGGGCATCGGCGTCGCCAGTCGGGTTGTAATCCAGCGTCAGCATGACTGGCGGGCGGCTGCTCGCGCGGCCAACACTGTGTGTCCCGATCCAGCCTTCGCTCAGCAGTTCGTCACCCACCAGAATGTCATGGCTGATGCGGTTGCCGGCAATATTTTCCAGGAAAGTAACTGCGTCTTTCGCCAGCTTCTCCGGATACATATCTTCCGGAGTCGCGTTCACCACCTGACGCACCCATTCCGCGCTGCGGCGGCGCGCATTCAGCAGCTCGATTTCATCTTCATCGTCAGACGCCCACTGCACTTCAACAGCTTTCCGGGGTGCAACAAAGCCACAGTAAAACGCCCACTGACGCTCATAGCTCCAGCCATCGCCGCTCAAGCTAACCTGTGTTGCTCCCTGGTTGGACAGCTGGCGGGCAGCCTGCTGGATGCGGCGCAGCACAAAATCACCCTGAAAGTGAATCACTGCACTGTCGTTGTGATAAGAAACCAGCGCCTTGTCGCCCCAGACACCCTGACTCGGTTCAGCGGAAAGTAATACGGTAAGCATAACGGTGTTCCCTGCGTTAAAACGCACAACAGGTTAACCTGTTGTGCGTCAATTCAATTCAAAGATAAAGTTAAATGTCCTGCGCCAGAAGATTTGCCAGTGTGCGAACCCCCATACCTGTTGCACCGACGCCCCACTTATCACTGGCCGACTTGCGGTATGTACCACTGCAGTCTAAATGCAACCAGCCTTGTTTGTAGTCTTCGACAAAGTAAGACAGGAATGCCGCCGCTGTGCTTGCGCCCGGCATAAAGTCACCGCTTGAAATATTAGCCAGATCCGCAAACCCGGACGGCATCATTCGACGGTGGTGCTCGCCCAGCGGCAATGGCCACAGGCCTTCATGCTCTTCACTGGCCGCGATCAGCGCTCTTTGCGCCATGCCGTGATCAAAACTGAACAGTGCATGATAGTCGTTACCCAGCGCATTTTTCGCGGCACCCGTCAGGGTTGCACAGTCAATAATCAGGCTTGGCTTCTGGGCACTGGCGTAAATCAGACCATCTGCCAGCACCAGTCGGCCTTCGGCGTCAGTATTGAGGATTTCAACTGTCTTGCCATTTTTATAGGTAATGATGTCACCCAGTTTAAAGGCACGGCCAGAGACCATGTTTTCAGCGCAGCACAGAACCAGCTTGATCCGCTTTTCCACGCCACGGGCAATCGCCAGTGCAAGACCACCGGTCGCCATGGCTGAACCACCCATGTCGGCTTTCATCGAAGCCATACCCGCAGACGGTTTCATGCTGTAGCCGCCGGAGTCAAAGGTAATTCCCTTACCCACCAGACAAGCGAACACAGGTGCTTCAGCATCCCCCGTTGGGTTGTAATCCAGAATCAGCATAGCAGGCGAACGCTCAGAACCCCGGCCAACCGTGTGAATGCCCACCCAGCCTTCATCCAGCAAATCATTGCCTTTAATCACTTTATAAGTGACCTGATCCGGGGCCAGTGATTTGATAAATTCGCCCGCGCGATTTGCCAGATGAGACGGATTCACGACCTCGGCACTCTGGTTGATGATATCGCGCACCCAATTGGTTGCAGTCAGACGCGCCTGAAGTTCAGCCTCGTCGGCATCTTCCAGTGCAGTCCAGCTGACCTGATTGCCCGCCTTCGCGTTCCGGTGTCCCTGAATAAACGACCAGATCGTTTCCAGATCCCAGTCCTCTCCACTGAGGCTGACCTGTTTGATCCCCTGTCCGTCCAGCAGGCGACCGGCCCGCTGAATCGTGTTGAGCACATCATCATTGGTGATATGAATTTGGACACCTTCAGCAGTAAAGGAAATCAGGGCGTTCTCGCCCCATTGCGCTGCTGCGGTTTCTTCGGTCAGGAAGACTGACATAGTGGCAGACATGAAAAACTCCTCGAATCATCGCCGGATACCGTGTTCAACACAGCCGACGGCATGCTTATCTCATCAGAGCACCTGGCTCTGTACCCGTGGGTCATGCTTTTTCAGGTCAATGCACTGCATCGCCCGTCAAATATTCATGGTTATGGGGGTCGCTCCGGCAAGAAGCAAGATAAGCCGTGCGAAAAAACAACAAAGCGGACCTCAGGGCCCGCTGGAAAGCTTTGTCGGTTACAGGTAAAAGATTGGCCCGAACTGACAATCGTAAGCGATTGGTTCACCTTGCCGACAAAATCACAAATAAACAAGGCATTTGCAGCAAGATTAAGAGAATGATCGACTATTGTTGCAATCAGCGTTAGTCCATCTCCTCCATCCAGCACAATTGTACCGCTTCTAACACTTTTTCACCGCAGTGTTTCGGATCATCATCAAAGACGTCCAGCGCCAGGATCCAGTCCCGCAAATCGACAAAATGGATTTGCTGCGGATCGACATCTGGATGCGCATCAATTAAGGCTAAGGCAAGTTCTCTTGAATCCGTCCACTTCAGTCCCATGATTTCACCTGCAGGTCTTTGATGAAAAGAAGAAGTCTTTAGAGTGTAGCAAGCCCGCTCACGGCACGTGAACGGGCTGGAGGGAGATTAGTGGTTTTCGCTGGCAAGGTTAATGGTGTAGCGCGGGATCTCTACAACCAGATCTTCTTCGGCCACAATGGCCTGGCAGCCCAGACGGGATTCAGGTTCCAGTCCCCAGGCTTTATCCAGCATGTCATCTTCCAGCTCTTCACTTTCGTCAAGAGAGTCAAAGCCTTCACGGATAATCACGTGGCACGTTGTACAAGCGCAGGATTTCTCGCAGGCATGTTCAATACCAATCCCGTTACGCAGGGCGACATCCAATACGGTTTCGCCGCTCTTGGCTTCCAGTACCGCCCCTTCCGGGCACAGTTCTACATGGGGTAATACAACAATTTTAGGCATGCCTAAACCTCATCAATCGATTGACCGGCCAGTGCCTCTCGAATGGATTTATCCATCCGGCGCGCGGCAAATTCCTGGCTTGCTTTATCTGTTTTCTTAATACCAGCTTCAATGGCGCGTGGGTCTTCTCCCTGCCGCAATTGAACCAGCTCCATCATCACGGCTTCCAGTGCATCACGCTCTTCTTTCGACAGCAGCGTCTCACCATCGGCAGCCAGCGCAGCAATCAGCCCCTCAAGCACACGGTCCGCTTCGACACGCTGTTCGGCCAGCGCCCGCGCATCTTTATCTTCGCGGGCATGTGTCATTGAGTCGCGAATCATGTCGGCGATTTCGTTATCCGTCAGACCATAGGAAGGTTTCACCTGAATGGATGACTGAACACCAGAGCTTTTTTCCATCGCATTCACCGACAGCAGTCCATCCGCATCCACCTGATAGGTCACGCGAATGTGTGCCGCGCCCGCAGCCATGGCAGGAATGCCACGCAGGGTAAAGCGCGCCAGTGAACGGCAATCTGCCACCATTTCCCGTTCACCCTGCACCACATGAACCGACATCGCTGTCTGGCCGTCTTTAAACGTGGTGAACTCTTGAGCGCGGGCCACCGGAATGGTGGTATTGCGTGGAATAATTTTCTCGATCATGCCGCCCATGGTTTCGATACCCAGAGAAAGCGGGATCACATCCAGCAGCAGCATTTCTGAATCAGGCTTATTCCCAGCCAGAATATCGGCCTGAATCGCAGCACCAATCGCAACGACTTTATCCGGATCGATTGAAGTCAGTGGCGTTTTTCCGAAGAAACCTCCGACCATGTCCCGTACCAGCGGAACGCGGGTTGAACCGCCCACCATGACAGTTTCAATCACTTCATCCAGATCGATACCGGCATCTTTTACAGCACGGCGACATGACATCAACGTCTTTTTCACCAATGGCTGAATCAGCGCATCAAACTGTACCCGGGAAATCGTTCCCTGCCAGCCCAGCACATCAATGTCAGCCTGATCCTGATCAGACAGCGCGATTTTAGCAGCGGTGGACACATCATGCAGCGCACGACGCTCAGACGCCGTCAGTGTCGCTTCGTGGCCACTTTGGGCCAGAATCCAGTCGCTCAGCAGATGGTCGAAGTCGTCCCCGCCCAGTGCGGTGTCGCCCCCCGTTGCCAGAACTTCGAAAACACCTTTCGACAAACGCAGAATGGAGATATCGAAAGTCCCCCCGCCCAGGTCATATACAGCGATTACGCCTTCCTGACCTGAATCCAGGCCATAGGCAATCGCAGCCGCTGTCGGCTCATTCAGTAAACGCAGGACTTTAAGATTAGCCAGCGCTGCCGCATCTTTGGTTCCGGCGCGCTGAGCATCATCAAAATATGCAGGGACCGTAATCACCACCCCTTCAAGTTCGCCGCCTAGTGTCGCTTTAGCACGCTCACTCAGGTGTTTCAGGATATCGGCAGACACCTGAACCGGATTCACTTTCCCTTGACGGGTCACGACCTGAGGCAAGCCGGATTCAGACGCTTCAAACTGATAAGGCAGATTCGGATAGCGTTGCTGAATATCAGCCAGAGAACGACCCATCATTCGCTTGACTGAAATGATGGTATTCGCCGGATCTTGTTGAGCGAGTGATTTTGCGGGTTCACCCACGCGAATCGTGTCCGCATCGTAATGAACGACAGAGGGTAAAATTGACTTGCCTTGCTCGTCTGGCAGAGTCTCAGCCACGCCGCTACGAACCGCAGCAACGAGGGAGTTGGTTGTTCCCAGATCAATCCCCACCGCGAGTTTATGTTCATGCGGTGCAGCACTTTGACCGGGTTCAGCAATCTGTAACAGTGCCATTGTCCTTCCTGTGGGCTTTCGCTGGAATAGAGTTGAAAGAGTTAGTCGTCGAACATGCTCTCTTCAAGACGCTCGACTTCAGTACGCAGTTTGTCGATAAACTTCAGTTTTCGCACTGCATTGGCTGCTGGTTCCCACTCACCGGATTCCAGCAAGGCCTTCAGCTCACTGAGCTGGGCTTTTTGCAAACGTACGGCCTGCTGATCAAAATCAAACAGAGCCGCTTGCGGATCAGCAGCGGAAGGAATCTCTTCCAAAGCTTCGCGCAGTTCCATTTGCTGCATCAGAAATTCTGGATCCTGCAGGGTTTGCTGCTCAGCACGGATATCCACGCCGTTCTCTGCCAGCATATACTCCGCACGGGAAACCGGATTTTTCAGCGTCTGGAATGCATCATTGATTTGCGCTGCCTTCTGGACAGCCATCAATCGGTCACGCTCTGAAGCGGTCGCAAAATTGTCCGGATGAAATCGGCGTTGTAATTCGCGGAAGCGAGTGGCAAGAAGGCTACCGTCCAATTCAAATTGGAAAGGTAGCCCAAAGAGTTCGAAATGATTCATATGGCGTCTGATATCGGTTTACAAGCAAGTGGCGCGGCACTGAGGGTCCGCGCCCTGGCAGGGTCTGCCGTCAGCAAATATTAAACGTTGAAGCTTTCACCACAACCACATTCGCTGGATACATTCGGGTTGTTGAATTGAAAACCTTCATTCAGCCCTTCTTTGGCAAAATCCAGCTCTGTCCCTTCCAGATAAACCAGACTTTTGGCATCCACAATGACTTTCACACCATGTTGCTCGAAAATCTGATCTCCTTCATCCAGTTCGTCTACGAACTCAAGGACATAGGCCATACCAGAACATCCTGATGTCCGGACCCCCAGACGCAAGCCAATGCCTTTGCCTCGATTTTCCAGAAAAGCCGCAACACGGCTCGCTGCCGCTTCAGTGATGGTAATGGCCATAAACAACAACCCTTATTTCATTAATTGCTTTGATGTTTCTTTTTGTAATCGCTGACTGCCGCCTTGATGGCGTCCTCTGCCAGAATCGAGCAGTGTACCTTCACAGGAGGCAGTTCCAGCTCTTCAGCAATGGCTGAGTTTTTGATCGATGCAGCTTCGTCCAGTGTCTTCCCTTTGACCCACTCAGTGATCAGAGAGCTGGATGCGATTGCTGAACCACAACCGTATGTTTTAAAGCGTGCATCTTCAATGATACCTTCATCAGATACCTTGATTTGCAGTTTCATCACATCGCCACAGGCTGGTGCACCCACCATACCGCTACCGATGTTTTTGTCATCTTTATCAAAAGAGCCCACGTTACGTGGATTCTCATAATGATCAATTACTTTGTCACTATATGCCATGGTAGTTTCCTCGAATTCGTGCAGATCGCAACTTAGTGGTGCGCCCACTCAACTGTGTTCAGATCGATTCCCTCTTTGTACATATCCCAAAGCGGTGACATCTCACGCAGTTTGTTGACTGCGGAACTGATTTGCGAAATTGCGTAGTCTACTTCTTCTTCCGTTGTGAATCGACCGAAAGAGAAGCGGATTGAACTGTGTGCCAGCTCGTCGTCCAGACCCAATGCACGCAGTACATAAGAAGGCTCCAGACTTGCAGAAGTACAGGCAGAACCTGAAGAAACCGCCAGGTCTTTCAGCGCCATCAACAGCGACTCACCTTCAACAAAAGCAAAGCTGATGTTCAGGTTGTTCGGAACACGTTGCTCCAGGTCACCGTTGACCGTCATCGCTTCGATGTCTTTCACACCGTCCAGCAGGCGGTTGCGCAGTGCCAGTGCGTGCTGACGATCTTTGTCCATATCTTCTTTTGCAATACGGAATGCTTCGCCCATGCCCACGATCTGATGTGTTGCCAGAGTCCCTGAACGCATACCGCGCTCATGACCACCACCATGCATCTGCGCTTCCAGACGGATACGCGGCTTACGACGAACATAAAGTGCGCCAATCCCTTTCGGGCCATAAACTTTGTGTGCAGACAAAGAGATCAGGTCAACTTTCATTTCCTGAACATCAATTGGCAGTTTGCCTGCAGATTGCGCAGCGTCCACGTGGAAAATTACACCGTTTTCGCGGCAGATTTCACCGATCGCTGTGATGTCTTGAATCACACCGATTTCATTGTTCACGTGCATAATCGAAACCAGAATGGTGTCTTCGCGAATGGCATCACGCAGTTTCGCCAGATCGATCAGACCATTGGTTTCAGGCTCCAGATAAGTCACCTCAAAGCCTTCACGCTCCAGTTGGCGACATGGATCCAGAACTGCTTTGTGCTCGGTTTTGCAGGTAATGATGTGCTTACCTTTCTTCGCGTAAAAGTGTGCAACACCTTTAATCGCCAAGTTATCAGATTCTGTTGCACCTGACGTGAATACGATCTCGCGTGGATCAGCATTCAGCAGGTCAGCCACTTGCTCACGGGCAGTATCGACTGCTTCTTCGGCTTGCCAGCCGAAACGATGAGAACGGGACGCCGGGTTACCGAAGTTTCCGTCCATTGTCATGCATTGCACCATTTTCTCGGCAACACGTGGATCAACAGGGCAAGTCGCAGAATAATCTAAATATATTGGCAGTTTCATCTTCATCTCCAAAAACACGGGCCGCTGGGCGCTAGGAGCGAACATCGACACCTATAGTGGCGCTGTCGTGTGTATTTTTATTTCCAAAGGACGATTTCTGAAGGCGTTGGTCCTGACGATCCGAAACTTCGATAACGTCATTATCCTGCATCAGCTCACCGAGCGTAATATTGTTCAGGAAGTCACTGATTCGGGTGCTCAAATCATGCCAGAGGGTATGGGTCAGACAGCGTACGCCGCCCTGACAATCGCCTTTCCCGTGACATTTCGTTGCGTCAACAGATTCGTCGACAGCAGCAATGACAGTGCCTACTGCAATCTGATGCGCTTCTTCACCCAAGCGATAGCCGCCACCAGGTCCGCGAACACTCGCAACCAAACCGGCTTTGCGCAAGCGAGCAAATAATTGCTCAAGATAAGACAGTGATATCCCCTGGCGCTCTGAAATATCTGCCAGAGGCACCGGACCTTCCTGAGAATGCAGTGCCACATCTAACATGGCTGTGACTGCATACCGTCCTTTTGATGTCAATCTCATAACACACCGCTACCCACTTCAATCTATGGCAGCAGTGTCGCATACCTGACTAATTTGGTCAAGTATATACCTGAGTAAAACAGTCAGGTTTTATCTTGTTCATTTATGGTTATTTTTTCTGTCCAGAGAGGGATTTTTGTACTGAAGACAGGATGCCTCGCAGAATATTCAGCTCCTGTTCTTCCGGTCTGGCCCGAACAAACAAACGGCGAAGTTTTTGCATCACCATGCCGGAACGGTTGCTGATAAACTGGGTCTGCGCCATGACTTCCTGCAGATGATCGAAGAACTTCTCCAGTTCCATGGTTCTCGGATATTCCGCCAACGTCTCTTCTGCCGGGAATGCCTGCGCTTCTTTGGCCAGATAAGCCATCCGGACTTCATAACTGATTGTCTGCACCGCCATGGCCAGATTCAGCGAGCTGTACTCCGGGTTTGCCGGAATATACACATGGCAGTGGCACTTTTGCAGCTCTTCATTGGTCAGGCCGGTCCGCTCACGTCCAAACAGCAGCGCAACCGGATGAGAAGGCGCTTCTTCAATCGATTGAAGACCGCACTCACGCGGATTCAGTTGCGGCCATTCCAGGCTGCGGGAGCGCGCACTGGAGCCAATCACCAGACCGCAGTCGGCAATCGCCTCGTCCAGGCTGCCAACAACGCTGGCATTTTCAACGATGTCTGCCGCGCCGGCAGCCAGTGCGATTGCCTGTCCGTCAATTTCACAGGCCGGTTCGACCAGCACCAGCTGACTTAATCCCATCACTTTCATGGCGCGTGCCGCTGAACCAATATTTCCTGAATGAGAGGTGCCCACCAGCACCACGCGGATTTGCTCTAACATGAAGGTGTGTTTTCCAACTCTGATTCCAAAACCGGGGGATTTTAGCACAGCCAATCCTAAAGTGGGGAAAACATTATCAGAGAGACATTGGACAGATATGCATAGTCAGTTTCGTACGAAAAATAACCGCTTCCCTTTTGCACAGTCTCTGATATACTCCCCGCCGCTTTTTAGTTCTTTAACATCCGTTGGGAAGATCCTATGCATCCGATGCTCAATATCGCGATCCGTGCTGTACGTAAAGCCGGTGACCATGTCGCTAAGTCTTTAGAAAAACCACAAGGCATTGAAGTCAGTAAAAAAGGCAACGATGTTGTCACCAATATCGATCACGAAGCAGAAGCGATGATCATCGACACGATTCTGAAATCCTATCCTGAGCACTGTATCGTGGGTGCTGAGTCTGGCACAAAGGAAGGCCGTGACAAAGAATGCCAATGGATCATCGACCCGGTGGATGGCACCAATAACTTCGTTCGCGGCTTGCCGCACTTTGCAATTTCTGTTGCCCTGCGTATGCGTGGTCGCACCGAAGTTGCTGCTGTTTATGATCCTTCCCGTAACGAACTGTTCACTGCAACTCGTGGTTCTGGCGCGCAGCTGAACAACCAGCGTATCCGTGCCTCTCAGCCACGTGACCTGACCGGTACCATTCTGGCAACTGGCCTGCCTTTTGCGGCAAAACAACACGCTGAAAGCTATTCAAAAATTCAGCACGCCATGTTTATTGAATGTGATGACATGCGTCAGTCCGGTTCGACTGCGCTGGATCTGTGTTATCTGGCAGCCGGCCGCGTTGACGGCGTTTTCAAACTGGGCCAAAAGCCATGGGAAATGGCTGCAGGTGAACTGATTGCACGTGAAGCAGGCGCAATTTGTACTGACTTCACTGGGAACACAAACTACCTGGTGTCCGGCAACATCGTGGCGGGTAACGTTCGCGTTGTGAAACCGATTCTGTCCAAGATCCGTGAACACGGCAGCGAAGCGCTGAAAAAATAAGTCTGGCTGATCCCGAACAGGGACCTCAGAACTGAAAAAGCCCCGGCTGAATGGCCGGGGCTTTTTTTCGACTGAAGAACAGTGGTCAGCGAACTGACCACCAGATACCTGCCTTAAGGTATCGCATCAAATTCTTCGCCTTCCTTCTCAACTTTTGGTGGCATCAGGTGCTCACGGGTAATCCCCAGTTTCAGCGCCAGTGCAGAAGCCACATAAATAGAAGAGTAAGTACCAACCGTGATACCAATCAGCAATGCGGTTGCAAAACCGTGGATCATGGTGCCACCTTTCATGAACAGTGCAATCACAACAAACAAGGTTGTTCCTGACGTGATCAGCGTCCGGCTTAATGTTTGTGTGATGGAGTTGTTCATGATATCTGCCGGGCCGCCTTTACGCATCTTCCGGAAGTTTTCCCGAATCCGGTCGAACACCACGATGGTATCGTTGAGTGAGTAACCGACAACGGTCAGCAGTGCCGCAACTATGGTCAGGTCAACTTCAATCTGCAGCAGAGAAAAGATACCAATCGTGATAATGACATCGTGTGTCAGTGACAGAACAGCACCCGCAGCCAAACGCCATTCAAAGCGCATAGAAACGTAGAGCAAAATACAAATCAACGAGACCAGAATCGCCATACCGCCCGCTTCTGCCAGTTCATCACCAACATTCGGGCCAACAAATTCGATCCGTCGCATTTCCACTTGCTGATGCGTCCCATCACGCAGGGCATCCAGCACCTGATTACCCAGTGTTTCGCCAGCAACGCCTTCACGCGGCTGCAAACGCACCATGACATCACGGGCCGTGCCAAAGTTCTGAACGATCGCATCGCCAAAACCAGCCGTTTCCAGTGATTGACGAATTTGCTCCAGATCAGCCGGATTCTCAAAGCCGACTTCAATCAGCGTACCACCGGTAAAGTCCAGCCCCCAGTTCATGCCTTTGGTCGCAACCACGCCAATCGAGGCAATGATCATGACGGCAGACAACACAAAGGCCAGTTTTGACCAACGCATAAAGTCGATCACTTTATCCGCTTTCAAGATTTGAAACATGTCAGCGTCTCCTTAGATCGACAACTTATCAATACGTTTGCCGCCATACAGCAGGTTCACCAGCATGCGGGTCCCGATAATGGCCGTAAACATTGACGTCAGAATACCGATAGACAGAGTGACTGCGAAGCCTTTGATTGCCCCGGTTCCCACAGCAAACAGGATGATCGCGGTGATTAACGTGGTAATGTTGGCATCTGCAATCGTACTGAAGGCATTCGCGTAACCTTGCTGAATCGCCTGTTGCGGACTCCGTCCTTCGCGCAGCTCTTCACGAATCCGCTCGAAGATCAAGACGTTGGCATCCACCGCCATACCAACGGTCAGAACAATACCGGCGATCCCCGGCAACGTCATCGTCGCCCCCGGAATCATCGACATCACACCAATGATCAGAATCAGGTTCATGGCCAGTGCCATATTAGCGATCAGACCGAACTTGCGGTAGTACATCAGGGTGAACAACATCACTGCGACCATGCCCCAGATACAAGCCTGGATCCCCATGTCGATGTTTTGCTGTCCCATTGATGGACCAATTGTCCGTTCTTCAACAATTGAGATTGGGGCAATCAGTGCACCGGCACGGAGCAGCAGAGACAGATTTTGCGCTTCAGCCGGGGTATCAATTCCCGTAATCCGGAAGTCACGTCCCAGCACCGTCTGAATCGTGGCCTGGTTGATCACTTCTTCATGTTTCTCCAGAATCACCTTGCCTTCCGGAGTGCGCTTGCCGCTGTCTTTATATTCGATAAACAGCGTGGCCATCAGCTTACCCACGTTATTCCGTGAGAACGCGGTCATTTTGCTGCCACCTTCGCTGTCCAGCTTGATGCTGACCTGAGGACGGCCATATTCATCACTGCCGGAAGTGGAGTCTGTGATGTGTGCACCCTCAAGAATCACACGTTTTTTCAAGACAACCGGATTACCTTCACGCGAGGATTTCACTTCGCTGCCCGGCGGTACTCGTCCTGACGCAGCAGCGGCCAGATCAACGCCAGTATCGACTTCACGGAATTCCAGGGTCGCAGTTGCTCCCAGAATCTCTTTCGCACGTGCAGTATCCTGAACACCCGGTAATTCAACAACAATACGGTTTGCACCCTGACGCTGAACCAGCGGCTCGGCAACACCCAGTTCATTCACCCGGTTACGCAGAATCGTAATGTTCTGAGCAACGGCGTAATTGCGGATTTCCTGCAAACGGCCTTCGGTAAATTGTGCATTCAGTGAGAAACCGCTGCCTTCGCTGAACACCATGTCCTGATGTAACTTGGACAGTTCACGTCTTGCCTGCTGAACCTGCTCTTCATTACGCAGTCGCACTTCAACACCATTCTCTTTGATATCAATCGAACGGTAACGAATGCGGGCTTCACGCAGCTCGGTACGGAACGCCTCTTCCTGTTGGGTCAGCAGCTTATCCATGGCCGCATCCATATCCACTTCCATCAGGAAATGAACACCACCACGCAGGTCAAGACCAAGTTTCATGGGTGATGCCCCCAGCATTTCCAGCCACTGAGGCGTTGATGGGGCAAGGTTGAGAGCAACAACGTAGTCATCACCCAAAGATTGATTCATTAAATCGCGGGCACTGATTTGCGTCTCAGTGTCTTGGAACCGGACCAGAATAGTCCCATTTTCGAATGCGATAGATTTGTAGGAGAGATTATCTTGATTAAGTTGCGCGGTGACTTTATCCAGCGCCGACATATCTACCGAGGCGCCACGCGCCCCGGAGATTTGGATCGCTGGATCTTCACCGTACACATTGGGAAGTGCATAAAGCAAACCGATCAGCAGTGCGAACACCACCATCAGGTTCTTCCACAAGGGATACCGGTTTAACACTGAGAAGATCCTTCAAAGCCATAAATTACAGAGATTTCATTGTGCCCTTTGGCAGAACCGCAGAAACAAAATCTTTCTTGATTGTCACTTCAGTGGTGTCGTTCAGTGCGATCACAATGTAGTCATTTTCTTCAGACACTTTGGTGATTTTGCCAACCAGACCACCATTCGTCAGCACTTCATCCCCTTTGCCCATAGAAGACATCAGGTTCTTATGCTCTTTCACCCGCTTCGCCTGCGGACGGTAGATCATGAAATAGAAAATGACTGCAAACAGGCCCAGCATGATGAACAGTTGCATGCCGCCACCCTGTGGTGCACCTTCAGCAGCAGCATGTGCTTGAGAAACAAAAAGACTCATTTATTCACGTCCTCGTTATAGTTAAATGTCTTTCAACGGTGGAACTTCGCGGTTCCGGCGCGCGTAGAACTCTTCTACGAATGCGTCGAAACGATCTTCTTCAATCGCCTGACGAATGCTTTCCATCAAACGCTGATAGTAACGTAAGTTGTGGATTGTATTAAGGCGCGCCCCCAAAATTTCATTACATTTATCCAGGTGGTACAGATACGCCTTCGAATAGTTGCGACAAGTGTAACAGTCACAATGCGGATCCAGTGGACTTGTATCCGTTTTATGTTTCGCATTGCGGATCTTGATCACACCGCCAGTGACAAACAGGTGACCGTTACGGGCGTTCCGGGTTGGCATCACACAGTCAAACATGTCAATGCCGCGACGCACACCTTCCACCAGATCTTCCGGTTTACCCACACCCATCAGGTAACGTGGCTTATCTTCCGGCAGTTGCGGACAGGTATGCTCCAGCACACGGTGCATGTCTTCTTTCGGTTCACCAACGGCCAGACCACCCACCGCGTAACCATCAAAACCAATTTCCGTCAGGCCCTTCACGGACACATCACGCAGATCTTCGTACACGCCACCCTGAACAATACCGAACAGTGCGTTCTCATTACCCAGTTTATCGAAATGGTTCCGGCTGCGTTTGGCCCAGCGCAGTGACATTTCCATCGATTGCTTGGCTTCATCATGCGTCGCCGGGTACGGTGTACATTCATCGAAAATCATCACGACATCTGAACCCAGGTCGTACTGAATTTCCATGGATTTCTCGGCATCCATAAAGATCTTGTCGCCATTCACCGGGTTACGGAAATGAACGCCTTCTTCTGTGATTTTGCGGATATCCCCCAGACTGAACACCTGGAAGCCGCCTGAATCCGTCAGAATCGGGCCTTGCCATTGCATGAAATCATGCAGGTCGCCATGCAGCTTCATCACTTCCTGACCCGGACGCAGCCACAGGTGGAATGTGTTCCCCAGCAGGATTTGAGCACCGGTATCTTTGACTTCTTCCGGCGTCATCCCTTTGACGGTGCCATAAGTTCCCACGGGCATAAACGCCGGCGTTTCTACGGTACCGCGTTCAAATACCAGACGGCCACGACGGGCGCGTCCCAGAGATTTATCTAATTCAAATTTCACAAAGCCTCCAATTGCCAGAGAAACAGTCTGACATTCAGGTCTGACGACCCAGGTTTATGCAAAAGGCCCTTCGCCTGATGCAGCAGTGATCTGCCATGAGATCGAAAACTGTCCGGCAGAAAGCCAGACAGTCAGATTCGGGGAAAGTTCGACACGGATTGCCACAAAGCAAAAACATGTCGCGAACCGATGTTTTTTTATTCAGCCTGCCGCCGCGTGATCAGCATGGAATCCCCATAACTGAAGAAGCGGTACTGCTCTGCAACCGCCTGACGATAAGCATTCATGGTGTGCTCATATCCCGCAAAAGCACTGACCAGCATGATCAGTGTTGATTCCGGCAGATGGAAGTTCGTAATCAATACGTCCACCAGCTGGAATGCGTAGCCCGGGAAAATGAAGATGTCGGTGTCGCCAAAGAACGGGACCAGTTCGGTGCCGTTTTTCAGGGCATCCTGTGCCGCACTTTCCAGTGAACGAACCGAAGTGGTGCCCACTGCAATCACGCGACCGCCCCGAGCACGGGTTGCCTGAATCGCATCCACCACATCCTGCGGTACTTCGACGTATTCCGCATGCATGTGATGGTCGTGAATGTTATCCACGCGAACCGGCTGGAATGTTCCCGCACCAACATGCAGGGTCACAAAAGCAAATTCAACGCCTTTGGCTTTGATGTCTGCCAGCAGCTGATCATCAAAATGAAGCCCGGCCGTGGGTGCTGCAACTGCACCCGGCTTAGCGTTATAGACAGTCTGATAACGCTCTTTATCTGCATCTTCGTCCGGGCGGTCGATATAAGGCGGCAATGGCATATGGCCAACCTGTTCCAGAATTTCCAGTACGGTCAGCTCGCTGTTGAATCGAATTTCAAACAGGGCGTCATGGCGGGCAACCATTTCGGCTTCGAATTCATCGTTTTCGCCCAGCAGCAGTTGTGTGCCCGGCTTCGGAGCCTTGGAAGCACGAACATGTGCCAGAATGCTTTGATCATCCAGCAGCCGCTCAACCAGAACTTCCAGCTTACCGCCACTTGCCTTGCGGCCGAACAGACGTGCCGGAATCACTCGCGTGTTGTTAAACACCAGCAAGTCACCTGGCTGAACCAGATCCAACACATTTTTGAACGATTGATGCGCAATCTCACCGCTGTTACCGTCTAATTGCAGTAAACGGCTCGCAGAACGCTCAGGTTGCGGATATCGCGCGATCAATTCATCGGGAAGGTCAAAGTGAAAATCTGAAACTTGCATTATTTTGGGCCCTAACTTACAGCAGGCAGCTAGTATAGGCTGCCTTACTGCAAGATCAAGCCCGCAGCAATGGGATGAAATACTTTGCTTGATTGTCAGCGTCGGGTTCGCAGGACGGCCAGCCCCGTCAGGGCCAGTAAAATGAACAGCGACAGACCACCGCCACTGTCATCTCCACCGCCGCCACTGCTCTGAACATTAATGTTCTCCAGCCCGGCCTGACTGTAATCTTTCAAAAAAGGATTCATGGCAAAAGCGGAAGCCGGGGTTGCGACAAAACCGCTGCCCACCACCGCGGCAATCCAATCCAGATAGGTTGCAACTTGGGTATAGACACCCGGCAAATTGCCGGCACACCCCTCACCAAAGCTCACCAGCCCGACCAGACGCAGTCCGAAGTCCGGATCACTGCTCGCCTGCGGATCCTGCCAAACCAGCGGTCCGCCGGAATCACCATAACAGCTGTCTCGCGACAACCGGGGAGAAGGGGGAGAAGCGCACACAAAAATACGGTACACCTGCGGATTCACCGAACTGCCCCACAGCATGTCGCAGTTCCTATCCGGCACGCCGGATAACAAGGTTTGCTGAAGCTGCGTTGCCCCGGGTGCGTCCGGATTTGGCGTTGTACTGCCCCACCCTGTCACCAGCAGGTTTCCTGGTCGATCACCATTCGCCACCCAGGTATTGGCAAACGCATTATCGGCTCGCAGTTGTGTGGCTACAGACGCAATCTGAATCGGGATTGCCGCTTCAGGCAGATCCATCGCCAACTGCAAAATGGCAATGTCATGATTGAAGTTACTGCTGTTATAAGCCGGATGGACCGTAATGGCGATCACAGGCGTGACGCTGCGACTGGTCGCCCCAAGCAGTGAGGTAATACCGGCCCAGACCCGGACGTGTTCAGGTGTCGCTCTTCGTCCGGCATTGATGATGCAATGGGCAGCGGTCAGGACAGTTCTGGCATCAACCACCACACCGCCACATTGATAGGCTTCTGTGCCGTTGCTGGAGAAATCGATGCTGATGAACGCTTGCCAGGGCACTTCCCCCGGCGAGGCTGAAATACCACCAATGATTCTGGCTTCAGGTGGATTTTCCGTGTTCCCCATGGGCGGCGACTCAGTTTCAGCGAAAACAGGTGAAACATGAAAAACACAGAAAAGAAGGAATAACAGGCACTTATCGATGGGGGCTTTCATCACTACTACCCTCATGAACTACAGTGGGTTAAGTATAAGGCCCGATAAAAATCGTCAATTGTTACATAAATGATATTCAGGGTTAGAATTGCGAAACGGGCCTGCACCACAGGTGAGGCCCGTCCATCGTGCCAGCTTTCCTGCACAATTCGCGCCGCTCATTCAGACGCGAAAAGGCTGTCTGTCACTTACTTTTTCCTGCGCCAGTACAACAGGAACAGTAATCCCAACAGTCCGCCGGGCGCCAGACTTCCACCACCGCTGTCAGAACGGGACAGCCCTGAATGAACGGGCGTTTCTGAACCTTGAAAAGACGGTTCTGGATTCAAGTTGGCCCGTTCAAACGGATCGATGATAAATACCGGATCGGGGTCAAAATCCAGCCCGACACCCGCGACAGAGCCAATCCAGGTCCGGTAATGCGACACTTCCGTATAGACTGCCGGCGCATCGGAGGCACATTGAGCCCCAAAACTCACCAGCCCGACCAACCGGAGTCCGAAGTCCGTATCGCCCTCATTCTGCGGGTTTTGCCACACCAGGGGTCCGCCGGAATCCCCCTGACAACTGTCCCGCTCGACCGCCGGTGACGGAGCAATCGCGCAAACGACCTGATCCCGGTTCCCGAGATTAATATTGCTCCAGACCCGATCACACACCTCATCCGGCACCCCAGACAGCAGGACCTGCTGTAAGGTATTGGAGACTGTGGCATCAGGCTCAGTAGACGTCAGGCCCCAGCCGGAAACCAGCAGATTTTCCGGATTGCCCCCCCCTTGGGTATAGGTATTGTCGAAAGCCAGATCGGCCTCAAACTGCTCACTGATCGTGGCAATCTGAATCGGCTGTACATCACCGGTGAGTGCAGAATTCAGTCGCAGCAACGCAATATCATTCGCGAAGGTAACAGGGTCAAAATCAGGATGGATGGTCACACTGGCCACTGTATAGGCATTGCTCTCCCGGGCACTGCTGGTCGTTGTGATGCCTCCCCAGACCAAAATTTCAAATGGCATAGCAACAACTTGGTTCTGTTCCATGCAATGTGCCGCAGTCAGGACTGTCGTGGGATCGATAATCACCCCGCCACATTGAAAGATATCCTGCCCATCCCGGCCATAATCAATATAAATTAAAGCCTGCCAGGGTAATGCATTCTGCTCGGCTGGTGTTCCGCCAATGATTTTCGCTACCGCAGAGACTTCATCTTGTGAAGAATTTTGCTGTGCAAAAACAGAACAACTGAGCACAGAAATGACCAGTGCCACCCCTGTAGAAACCTTCATCGCTTTTGAGATTCGCATGACACCTTCACCTTGCCTGAACATAACATGACTGCGACATCTCCTTTTATTGTATAAAAAACTACCAGCCGCATTGTGATGTTGACCCCTGAAGTTGCCATTTCTTTCGATTCGAGTCAGATTTTCTAAAAAGTTGGACACCACAGCACAGGCTTTCTATCAATCGGGGAAGAATCTTCCGGCATTACAATGTCTGGCATTCCGATTGCACAGCACAGCCATTTCCCTGTTACAGTATTGGTATGCGCTCTGAAGAACTGGGGCCCAGACGATGACGTTTTTTACAAGTACAGCCCATGAATTTCCTTGCACATCTGCATCTGGCCGATCATTGCCAGAGCCATCTGACCGGCAACCTGCTGGCTGATTTTGTCCGCGGTGACCCATACAGGCAATACTCGCCAGAAGTGGCTGCGGGGATCCGGCTGCATCGCTTTGTCGACGGCTTTATTGACAGCCAGCCCGAAGTCCGGGCCTGGCGTCAGACGTTTCCGCCGGTAATCCGCCGGGTGAGTGGCATTGCTCTGGATATGATCTGGGATCACTATCTGGCACGTCACTGGACGACATTTCATAGGTTACCGCTCACCGCATTTGTTGCACAGGCCAGAGCGGAAATCGAAGACTTTGCCGAACCCGTACCAGAGACGTACCAGCAAATGACCACGCGGATGTGGGAACAAGCCTGGCTGCTGGAGTACCGCCGGGCTGAAAGTATTCATCATGCGTTGGCGCGGATGGCTGCCAGACGTCCCAAATTGCATGCACTGTCTGAATGCCCGCCGTTTCTGACGACACATTACGCTGCACTGGAAGAGAGTTTTCTGATTCTGTACCCGAGATTGATGGCGGCAAGCCGGATGTACTGGCAGGAAAATCAGGCGAGGCTGATACAGCCGGATCTGGCTGAACCTTCGAAAGATGAAGAATGAAAAAGGGGAGCCAGCGGCTCCCAAGGCGATAACAATTTCAAAGTTATACCAATCAAAGTCAGTCAATGTTCAGAAATAGCGCAGGAAAAATGTTTGAGAAAAAGGCAGATTTTTTAGATCAGTCGTCATTCTACAATCAAAAAATCTAACGCAGTGATCGAACATTTGAACCCGCTAGGATGACCAGTGATTGACTGCGATTGGTATTCAAAGGCTATCTTTCTGGGGCTGCGTGACCAGCCCCTGGATATAGAAGATAACGCTGATCGCAATCTCCTTGCGGAGTACAGCTGCGAAACGGTCTTACTAGGATAGATTGCTCAGTCAAATCCAATCAGTCTGCTCAGAACTGGACTCAGAACTGATCTTCCTCGGTCGAGCCGGTCAGCGCGGTCACTGAAGAGTTTCCGCCCTGAATCACATTGGTCATTTTGTCGAAATAACCAGTACCCACTTCCTGCTGGTGCGCCACGAAGGTATAACCCTTCTCTGCTGCCGCAAACTCAGGACGCTGTACTTTCTCGACATAATGACGCATGCCTTCGCCCTGCGCATAAGCGTGGGCCAGTTCAAACATGTTGAACCACATGTTATGGATCCCTGCCAGGGTAATGAACTGATACTTATAGCCCATGTCGGACAGTTCCTGCTGGAACTTCGCAATGGTTGCAGCATCCAGATTCTTCTCCCAGTTGAATGACGGGGAGCAGTTATAGGCCAGCAGCTGATCCGGATATTCCGCATGAATCGCTTCTGCAAACTTACGGGCTTCTTCCAGACACGGCGTCGCCGTTTCACACCAGATCAGGTCGGCATAAGGTGCATAAGCCAGACCACGGGCAATCGCCTGATCAATCCCGGCGCGAACGCGATAGAAACCTTCCGCTGTCCGCTCACCGGTGATGAAGTCGGCATCGTATGCATCACAATCCGAGGTCAGCAGATCCGCAGCATTGGCATCGGTTCGCGCAATCACCAGCGTGGTTGTGCCTGCAACGTCTGCAGCCAGACGGGCGGCAACCAGTTTCTGAACGGCTTCCTGCGTCGGCACCAGCACTTTACCGCCCATGTGGCCACACTTCTTCACAGAAGCCAGCTGGTCTTCAAAGTGAACCCCGGCCGCACCCGCATCAATCATGCTGCGCATCAGCTCGTAAGCATTCAGAACACCACCAAAACCGGCTTCTGCATCTGCGACAATCGGCAGGAAGTAATCAATACCGCCTTCTTCCGGACTCTTCCCATTCGCCCACTGAATCTGATCAGCCCGGCGGAAAGAGTTGTTGATTCGCTTCACCACGGCCGGGACAGAGTCCACCGGGTACAGCGACTGATCCGGATACATCGAAGAGGCTGTGTTATTGTCTGCCGCCACTTGCCAGCCAGACAGGTAAATCGCCTCAATTCCAGCTTTCGCCTGCTGGACAGCCTGACCACCGGTCAGCGCACCCAGACAGTTCACGTACCCTTTTTTCGCAGCACCGTTCACCAGATCCCACAGCTTGTCAGCACCGCGCTGAGCCAGTGTGTTCGCCGGGACGACGGAACCCCGGAGGTTCACCACGTCTTCCGCGGTATAAGTACGCTTCACGTTTTTCCAACGCGGATTCTCAGCCCAGTCCTTTTCAATGGCTTCAATCTGTTGCTGGCGAGTCAGTGTCATAATAAATCCCTCATATTATGTGACGATCATTCGCAAAATTGGAGGTTCTGCGGTTCAGTTTTCATTGGGTTTCTTGGGCTTCCGCTGTCCGGTTTTTTCCAGACAGCCATATTTCAATCGGGTCGCTCACGTTTCATTGCCTGACTGTGACAACGGCAGGCTTATTCAAGGTATTCATAGCCCGGTAATGTCAGGAAGGTCACCAGTGCTTCACTGGTGGTCAGGCGTGCCATCATCGAGGCAGCTTCCTGATACCGGCCCTGATGAAACCGGGATGAACCGACTTCCTGCTCGAGCACCTGCATTTCTTCTGCCAGCATCTGCGCAAACAAATCTTTTGTGACCACCTGACCATTGCTTAACGTCTTGCCGTGCTTGATCCACTGCCAGATTGAAGCGCGGGAGATTTCCGCCGTCGCTGCATCCTCCATCAGGCCATAAATCGGCACACAACCGTTGCCGGAAATCCAGGCTTCAATGTATTGCACCGCGACACGAATATTGTGGCGCATGCCTTCTTCCGTTCGCTCCCCCTCACAAGGGGCCAGCAATTCTTGCGCGGTAATCGGCGCATCAGATTCACGGGTCACATCCAGTTGGTTCGAACGTTCACCCAGATACTCATCAAACACAGCGCGTGCAGTATCTGCCAGTCCCGGGTGTGCCACCCAGGTGCCATCGTGACCATTCTTCGCTTCGAGTGCTTTATCGGTCTGGATTTTATTCAGCACCCAGGCATTCTGATCTGGATCCTTTGACGGGATGAAGGCAGCCATACCGCCCATGGCAAAGGCGCCACGCTGGTGACAGGTGCGAACCAGCAAACGGGAGTAAGCATTCAGGAATGGCTTTTCCATCGTCACCACCTGACGGTCCGGTAAAATACGGTCCGGGTGATTACGCAGTGTTTTGATGTAGCTGAAAATGTAATCCCAGCGACCACAGTTCAGGCCAACGATATGCGCTTTCAGGCTGTGCAGAATTTCATGCATTTCGAATACGGCCGGCAGCGTCTCAATCAGCACAGTGGCTTTGATGGTGCCGCGGGACAGACCGGCTTCATCCTCAGCAAAGCTGAAAACATCGCTCCACCAGGCCGCTTCCTGATAGGCCTGCAGTTTCGGCACGTAGAAATAGGGCCCGCTGCCATTGGCCAGCAACTGTTTGTGGTTATGGAAAAAATACAGGCCGAAATCCAGCAGCGCCCCAGGAATGGGCTGACCTTGCCACAGCACGTGTTTTTCCGGCAGGTGCAGTCCGCGCACCCGGCAAATCAAGACCGCAGGGTCCGCGTTCAGTTCATAGACTTTGCCCGTTTCAGGCTGGGTATAAGCAATCGTGCGATTCACCGCATCACGCAGATTTCGCTGACCATCAATCACAGCACTCCAGGCCGGTGCGAACGAATCCTCAAAATCAGCCATGAAGACTTTCACGTTGGCATTGAGCGCGTTTATCACCATTTTCCGATCGACCGGACCGGTAATCTCAACACGGCGGTCCTGAAGATCGGCAGGAATATTCTGAATGGTCCAGTCACTTTCACGGATATCCCGGGTTTCTGGAAGGAAATCCGGCAGCTGGCCGTCATCAATGGCCTTCTGACGGCTTTCACGGGTTGCCAGCAACTCAGGGACACGGGCAGCAAAACGGGTCACCAGTTTGTCGATAAATGCCATCGCCTCATCACTTAAAATATCGCGTTGCGAATCAGACAGTGATGCCTTCAAGGTCAACTGACCAAACTGATATTGATTGTCCCTATCCATTGAAATCTCCCCATTTGCTTCAGCCACAGACAGCTGTAACTAAATAACCACCTAAACAAGGCGTTCGCTGATGTTCAGCTTAGACCAGAATTGGCCTCGACATGGAAGCTAAGTTGCCTGAATGAATTGAGAAAAGCAAACCACCCCAAAACTCAAACCAAACAGCAAAACAAATAAATTTAATTAAAATCATATATTTATGAAATGTAGAGCTATTACTCAAAACACCAAATTAAAACAGCCTGAAGCGATATTTCCGTTTTTTTGACTTTCATTCTGTACGGCCTCAAAAATGTTGAGGATTACGTAATTAAATAACAGTTTCGGGTGCAATTCTGAATTGCAAAAAGAACGTTTAAAACATCAGCCGGATTAGCAACCGGATGCAAACGGCTCAATCTCAATACATTTATAGACAAAAATTATAGGAGTCATACACACAGGGAATCACTTTCATGATGCAAAACAGAATTGTTTTTCTGAACGAAACAGAAAAAATCTACAAAATCAGTGATTTGAGCTTTTCTCGAGACAGGACAATACTTCAGAAGAATGGCAGATCAGCAGAATTATTCACCAAATATAAAGATATTTTCTGCTGACCCGTTTGGAAGCACTTAAAGTAAGTCGGCAACAATCGCTGCGAGCGCCTGAAAAGTCGGAATTCGGCTTGAAGTCGGACGCCAGACCAGACCGATTTCCCGGTATGCTGCATCACCCGGTGGTTCCAGAATGACCAGATCCGGGTTATCAGCCAAGCCATGCTTGATCGCCATCTGGGGAATAAAGGTCGATCCCAAACCATTGGAAACCATCTGAACCAGCGTATGCAGGCTCGTTGCAGCGAAAGGATTGATCTTCTCTTTACTGGTCAGCTGACAGGCTGAGACCGCATGACCAGTCAGACAATGTTCTTTTTCCAGTAAAAACACAGATTCGTCGGGCAAATCCGTATAGCGCAGCGGCGATGCCACCCGGACAGCCTGAGTTTTGCTGAGCACCATTTTGAATGGATCCCGCCCCACCACCTGGCTTTGCATGCCACTGATTTCCACCGGTAATGCCAGAATCAGCACATCCATTTCGCCGTTTCTCAGGGCGCTGAGCAGATTATCCGTGGTGTCTTCTCTTAATAACAGGTGAAGCTGGGGGTGACGGCGGTTGACGGCCTGGACCAAATCTCCCAGTAGGAAAGGCGCAATGGTCGGAATACACCCCAAACGGACCTGCCCTGCCATCTGATCATCGCCACTTTTCGACAGTTCCATCATATCCTGTGTCCGGGCCAGTAATTCCCGGCTCCGGATCACCACTTCTTCGCCAACCGACGTAAACACCAGCGCTTTGTTGTCGCGCTCGATTAATTGGCAGCCAATCAAGTCTTCCAGATTCTGGATCCCGGAACTCAAGGTAGACTGGCTGACAAAACATTGCTTGGCTGCCTCACCAAAGTGACGGGTTTCATATAAAGTCACCAGATAATGTAGTTGTTTCAGTGAAGGAAATTTGCTCATCGTATTTTTCGATTGTAATAATCTATTTATTCCACTTTTTTCAATGTAGCACTTTCGATATAGTGTGTCCTGTTTTATCAGGGACTGCCCATACGGGGTGGTAAACATTCCAATATTAGGAGCACCAACATGGTACTAGTAGGTCGTCAAGCACCAGATTTCACAGCTGCTGCAGTTCTGGGTAACGGTGAAATCGTTGAAAACTTCAACTTCAAGCAGTTCACTGAAGGTAAAAAAGCGGTTGTTTTCTTCTACCCGCTGGACTTCACTTTCGTATGTCCTTCTGAACTGATTGCTTTCGACAAGCGTCACGCTGATTTCCAAGCAAAAGGCGTTGAAGTCATCGGTGTATCGATCGATTCTCAGTTCTCTCACAACGCATGGCGTAACACTGCTGTTGAAAACGGCGGTATCGGTCAAGTGAAATACCCTCTGGTTGCAGACGTGAAGCACGAAATCTGTAAAGCTTACGATGTTGAGCACCCAGAAGCGGGCGTTGCTTTCCGTGGTTCTTTCCTGATCGACGAAGAAGGCGTTGTTCGCCACCAAGTTGTGAACGACCTGCCACTGGGCCGTAACATCGACGAAATGCTGCGTATGGTTGACGCTCTGAACTTCCACCAGAAGAACGGTGAAGTTTGCCCAGCACAGTGGGAAGAAGGTAAAGCAGGTATGGACGCTTCTCCAAACGGCGTTGCAGCTTACCTGTCTGAGCACACTGCTGACCTGTAATCCAGCTTTGCGCTAGATTTCTGAGCCCGGCCATTGTGCCGGGCTTCTTTTTTTCTGAGCTCCTTTGATCTTCCGCTTCGACTGCGCTCCTTTCAGCGATTACACTCAGCAATGATATTTCTTTGCAAAGGCTGAACCATGACTGCGCTGACCCATCTTGAAGTCTGTATCGACAACATTGAATCCCTTCATGCCGCACAACAGGGCGGTGCAACCCGCATTGAACTCTGCTCATCCCTCTCTCTGGGCGGACTGACCCCAAGCGTCGGATTTATGCGTCAGGCAGCCCGCCTGTCGAGTGTCCCGGTTTATGCCATGATCCGCCCCCGTCAGGGCGACTTCCTATTCTCCGGAGAGGATATGGAAATCATGCTGGCTGATATTCATGCGGCCAAACAGATTGGATTACAAGGCGTCGTCATTGGCGTACTCAACGCCGCAGGAAAAGTCGATCACAATCAGCTCGCCGCACTCATGCAGGCTGCCGATGGGCTGGGCGTCACTTTCCACCGTGCGATTGACCAGTGTGTGAATGTTTACGAGGCTCTGGATGTGGTGATGGCGGCAGGCTGTGAACGGGTCCTTTCTTCTGGCTTACAAGCCTCGGTACTGGAGGGCGCAGAGACGCTAGCCGAAATGGTACGCTACTGCGATAACCGTCTGAGCATCATGGCCGGTGCTGGGGTTACCGCGGATAACGCTGCCGACATTCTGACTCAAACCGGCGTAACCGAGTTACACCTGTCAGGTAAAACGACGCGGCCAAGCCTGATGGAACATGTCGCCGCGGGCGCGCATATGGGTGATGCCAGTGTGGACGACTTCGCCATTCCCGTCACCAGCGCAGAAAAAATCGCCGCAGTGCTTCAGGCGGCCCGAGCCTAATGAGTCATGTTTTTACCAGCCGGGCATGATTGCCCGGTTGGTTATCTTATCCGACTGATCACATATTCCAGCCCTGAAACCCGCTAAGATTAAATCATCCAATCAAACAGGGGTGTGACTTATCTATGTCGGATGAGCAGTTACAAAGCAAACTCAAGAAGAAAGATTACGAAAAAGCACTCGAGCACCTTCAGATAGAATTAGTGAAATGCCAGGAATGGGTGAAGCAGGAAGGCTTGCGTGTGCTGGTGATTTTTGAAGGCCGGGATGCCGCAGGGAAAGGCGGAACCATCAAGCGGATCACCGAAAAGCTCAATCCACGGGTCTGCCGGGTGGTTGCCTTACCAAAACCCACCGAGAAAGAAAAATCCCAATGGTATTTTCAGCGTTATGTGGAGCAGTTACCTTCTGCCGGAGAAATTGTGCTGTTTGACCGCAGCTGGTACAACCGAGCCGGTGTCGAAAAAGTGATGGGGTTTTGCACCGAAGAAGAATATGAAGAGTTTCTGCTTGCCTGCCCTGAATTCGAGCGCATGCTGCAGCGCTCTGGCATCATTTTGCTCAAATACTGGTTTTCCGTCTCTGACGAAGAGCAGGAAAAACGCTTTCTGGAGCGAATCAATACGCCAATTAAGCGCTGGAAGTTCAGCCCGATGGATTTAGAGTCCCGCTCGCGCTGGGTCGAGTATTCCGCAGCCAAAGACAAAATGTTTGCCCACACGGATACCAAGCAAAGCCCTTGGTGGGTGGTCGACAGCGACGATAAGAAAAAAGCCCGGATCAATTGCATCTCGCACTTACTCAGCCAGATTCCTTACGAATCCATCGAATACCCGGACATCGAGTTACCTGAGATCAATAAAGAAGGTTATCACCGCCCGCCGATGGATGAGCAAACCTTTGTACCGGACCGATTCGACAAGGGCGACAATGACTGATCCCGCCCCAAACCATCAGGGAGCCTGAAGCTCCCTGAAAACATGGCTATCAGCTCCCCCTAACGGTTGCTGTCGATAAAATGTTCCATTTCCTGCGGACTGGTATGACGAATATCTTTGCCTTTGACGAAATAGATAATGTATTCGCAAATGTTCTGGCAGCGATCCCCGACTCGCTCAATGGAGCGCGCAGACCACATCACCTGCAGGACATTGGGGATCGACCTTGGATCTTCCATCATATAGGTCATCAGCTGGCGAATGATCGCTTCATACTCTTTATCAATACGGTCGTCTTCCTGATAGACCCGGATCGCCGCTTTCACGTCCATCCGGGCAAACGCGTCCAGGACTTCGTGCAGCATCCGGGCCGCATGCTGGCCCAGGGCTTCCAGTGACACCAACAGGTTATATTGCTTGTTCGTGAAATTCTCCAGCGCAACCTTGGCGATGCTCTCTGCCACATCCCCGATACGTTCCAGATCCGTAATCGTCTTGATAATCGCAATCACCAGTCGTAAGTCACTGGCGGTTGGCTGGCGCTTGGCAATGATCCGGGTGCAGGCTTCATCAATGGCCACTTCCATGGCATTCACCTTGTGATCATCTTTAATGACCCGCCGTGCCAGATCAACATCCTGCTTATGCATGGCTTTCAGGGCATCAGTCAGTTGCTGTTCCACCAGTCCGCCCATCGCCAGCACATGGGTACGAATGCTTTCAAGCTCGGCATTAAACTGGCCGGAGATATGACGGCTGAGACTTAAATTATCCAACATGCGCTGCAACTCCTTAGCCGTAACGGCCAGTAATGTAATCTTCGGTACGTTTCTCTTTCGGGGTGGTGAAAATGTCATTGGTTGGCGCGTATTCCACCAGCTCACCCATATGCATAAATGCGGTATTGTCCGACACCCGTGCAGCCTGCTGCATGTTATGGGTCACGATAATCACCGTATATTTTTTCTTGAGATCGTTAATCAGCTCTTCAATGGTCAGCGTCGAGATCGGATCCAGCGCCGATGTCGGTTCATCCAGCAGAATCACTTCTGGCTCAATGGCAATGGCCCGTGCAATCACCAGTCGTTGTTGCTGACCGCCGGACAATCCAAAGGCATTTTCGTGCAGACGATCCTTCACCTCATCCCACAAAGCAGCACCGCGCAGTGAATTCTCCACAGCGTCATCCAGCACCCGGTTATTCTTCACGCCCTGCAGCCGAAGGCCGTATACCACATTTTCGTAGATAGACTTGGGAAACGGGTTGGGTCGCTGAAACACCATTCCGACCTGACGACGCAGTGCCGCCACATCCACGTTTTGATCATAAATATTTTTGCCATGCAGCCGGATCTGCCCTTCAACACGGCAGCCTTCCACCAGCTCGTTCATCCGGTTGATACAGCGGAGAAGGGTCGATTTACCACAGCCGGACGGGCCGATAAACGCCGTGACCTGCCCTTTGGCAATCTTCATGTTGATCTGATACAGCGCCTGTTTCTGACCATAATACAAATCCAGCCCGTCGATAGTCAGGGCCGTTTTTTCCTCTGGCAGTGCGGTCAGATCGACTGGCTGAAGCAAGTCCATACTGGCGTTGAATGAAAACATCTCCATCCTTCTCGTTATTGTTCCAGTTCGCGGAATTTTTCCCGCAGGTGATTACGAATCCCGATGGCCGTCAGATTCAGCCCGACAATCACGGTGACCAACAGCAGTGAAGTTGCGTACACCAGCGGCCGTGCCGCTTCAACATTCGGACTTTGAAAACCAACATCATAGATGTGGTAGCCAAGGTGCATGAACTTCCGGTCTAAATGTAAGTATGGAAACTGTGCATCAATTGGCAAAGATGGTGCCATTTTCACCACCCCGACCAGCATCAGGGGTGCCACTTCTCCCGCCGCACGGGCAACCGCCAGAATCAATCCCGTCATAATCGCCGGGCTGGCCATCGGAAGCACAATCCGCCATAGGGTTTCTGCCTGTGTGGCCCCAAGCGCCAGCGAACCATGGCGGATCGAAGGCGGAATCCGCGCCAAGCCTTCCTCCGTCGACACAATCACCACAGGCAGTGTCAGAATTGCCAGCGTCAGTGCTGACCAGAGTATCCCCGGGGTGCCAAATGTCGGTGCCGGGAGCTGATCCGAAAAAAAGATCTCATCCAGCGTACCGCCAACCATGTACACAAAAAAGCCCAAGCCGAACACCCCGTACACAATGGACGGGACACCAGCCAAATTAATCACAGCGACCCGGATTAATCGGGTCAAGCGATTCTGTTCCGCGTACTCGTGCAGGTAAATTGCAGCCAGTACCCCCAAAGGCGTCACAATCACACTCATCAGTAACACCATCAGCACAGTGCCGAAAATCGCCGGAAAAACACCGCCTTCGGTATTGGCTTCTCTGGGCGCATCCGTCACAAAATGGCGCACCTGACTGCCCCAGTGCATCAGCTTGTCGTGCCATGACATATCATTGGGATACCAGAGATCTAATATATCCGTCAGCGGAATCCGGATGACTTGCCCCTGTGCATCCTGGATCAGCAGCGCCTGTGATTGTTGTACCGCCTGAACATCAGGCAGGGTTTCCCGCTCGGCGATCGCATGATCGAGCCAGGTCAACAGCATGTCGGGAGTGGTGATTTCACGACGCTCCAAGCCATAAAGCAAAGCCTGCGGATAGCCGTAAAACTTGCCGTTTCGGACACGTTCTATCACCACCGCCCCATGAGCAATGTCCTTGGTTCGGATTTGCGTGTCCAGCAGGGTGATAAAATCCAGTGCGGCCAGCTCCCGGTTGCCGGTTTTAATCAGATATCGGTCAATCGTCGGGCTGTCTGAACCTGACAACGCGTATCCGGCATCCAGTAATTGCTGACGTGGGACGGCACTGGTTTCATAAATTTCACCCAGCACGGTTTGCCGCTGATCGGCCAGATCAACGTCAAACTGATAAACCTGTGCCGGCCAGAAGTAGCTCAACCCCTTCCAGCCTATCATCAGTAATAAGCCCAGCACCGCCAGCAGATTCAGGCTGACCATACCTGCCGTCAGCCAGATCCAGGGGGAACCGGAACGCATCCATTTCAACATTAACTTTGCAACTCAGCTCTTACCCCGGCTATCAGAGCGATTTGTACTTATCGCGCAATCGCTGACGTACGATTTCTGCCAGGGTATTGAAGAAAAACGTAAAAATAAACAAGACAAATGCCGCCAGAAACAGCACACGATAATGTGCGCTACCGACTTCTGATTCCGGCATTTCAATCGCGATAGTCGCAGACAGCGTGCGCAGCCCTTCCAGCACATTCCACTCCATCAACGGTGTATTTCCGGTCGCCATCAGCACAATCATGGTTTCACCGACGGCCCGGCCCAGCCCCATCATCACCGCCGAAAAAATACCAGGACTGGCCGTCAGCAGTACCACCCGGGTCAGGGTTTGCCACGGCGTCGCACCCAATGCCAGCGATCCATTACTCAAATGGGACGGCACCGAATAAATCGCATCTTCTGCAATGGTAAATATGGTTGGGATGACGGCAAAACCCATGGCGATCCCGACCACCAGCGCATTGCGCTGATCATAACCAATGCCCCAGACATTCGTCAGATAAGAGCGAATATCACCATTGAAATACGCCTGCTCAATCATAGGGCTGATCGCAAAGCAGAGATAACCGACCAGCACCAGCACCGGCATCAGCAGCAATATATGCAGACCTGTTGGCACCCGGCGATGCCAGCGTCCCGGCAGGAATGCCCAGCCGAACCCGACAGCAACCATCGCCAGCGGCAAAATCAGCAGACACAGCCCAATGCCAATCAAGTAAGTTTCCACCAGCGGCGCCAGCCAGATCCCAGCCAGGAATCCCAGAATCACTGTCGGCAAGGCTTCCATGATCTCAACCGTAGGCTTAATCACCCGGCGCATCTTGGTCGACATAAAATAAGCCGTATAGATCGCACCGGCCAATGCCAGCGGAATCGCAAAAAACAGTGCATAGACGGCGGCTTTCAGCGTGCCAAACACGATTGGCACCAGACTGAGTTTGGGCTCGGATTCATCAGAAGCCGAAGTCGACTGCCAGACATAATCCGGCTCAGGGTAACCTTCGTACCAGACCTTTCGCCACAGACTGTTGAAGCTGACCTCTGGATAAGGGTTTTCAACCCGGAATAACTGCCATTGCTCTCCGTCAATCGCCAGCAGACGATTGGCCCGGGGCGAAATGGCCATCAGCTCAGGGATATTGCCTGGTTTCCCGGTCAATAACGGCATGCTCAGCACCGGTTGGGTGCTGTCCGACATGTAATACGTATTCAGTGTGCCATCGTCCTGAATCGCAAAAAAACCTTTTCGGTAATACTCCGGAGTCAGTTGCTGTAATCCGCCCTGCGCAGCCTCAAAACTGCGGGCAGCTATCAACTGGCGGCGACCGCCTTTGATCCCTTCAAACCACTGCACGACCTCACCGTTCGCACCGGTGATCAGCAAAGAGTTCGCCCCGGACAATGCAGTCATGGCCACAGGCTCACCCTCACCCCGGCTGACATTCTGCTGCAGGCGGATGCTGCCTTTTGCCCCCTGTAAATCAATCGCATGCAGCCAATCTCCTGCCAGCAGATACAGCGAACGACCATCCGGCGTCGCGATCATCGCGGTGATGTCTTCAGAAATCTCTGGCATGGACAGCGTGGTTTCAGCCCAGTCCTGTGTACTGGCATCTAAGCCATGCGTGCGTTGAAATACTTTCGCGACCAATCGGTGATCCTGCGTCAAACCAACCAGAATTGCGACCTGTCGCCGGACTGTTATCGCCAGCCGAATCAAAGGCTGCTCCAGCGGATCAAGCTGGATATACGTCTGATCCAGCGGAGAAGCGGCCCGCAGTTCACCCTGATGCACCAAAGGTTTGACCACACGCACGCCCCCGTGGGCATCCCCGTAGGCAAAAACCTGTTCGTGCGGCAAACCGGCGGCAAAGCTGGTTGGTTGCGCCATGACAGACACAGAAAGCGACGACACCGAGGTTGCTTTCGAATTCAGCGGGACCAGACTCAGCGCACCGGATGATGAAAAATGAAATGCAGCGGTGCCCTGATCATTCAGCATCACCGCCCGGGTGTCTGAAAGTGGTACCGTGAATGTCTGAACAGGTGTGATCCTTGCCGATGAGAAAACAGGCAATATCACATACAGCAGATAGAAGAAGATCAGAACGAGCGTTAAAAGGACAAAAATTCCACCGGCAATCACACTAAAACGCGCCACCCTGTCTTTATATCGACGGATACGGCTGTCGTCTGTCAAAAATGCACCGGCATTTGCCATTCTCACCCCATGAAAGTTACATACTGACAAATTATATGTCTGTTAGATGACAATTATATTACACGACCCGTAAGTTTTTCATTTCACAAATGAATCTGTGCGCAGAAAGACAGGCTGACATAAAAGTGTCACAAAAACCGAATAATCTGAGTGCTTTATGACGGTAGCCGTATTCTGGTCACTCAATGCATATCCTGTCTGGACATAATCAGAGTGGGGTCAGATAATGAATTGAACCGCTACCAGAAGGAGGCACGACATGAAGCATCTTGTCATTACTGTCATTGGCCAGGATCGCCAAGGTTTAGTTGGAAAGTTATCGGATACTGTTTATCAGCACCAGGGAAACTGGCTGGGCAGTAGTATGAATCATCTGGCCGGACAATTTGCCGGGATTCTTCAGGTGGATGTTCCGGAAGCATCCGTGAAAGCACTTCGGCAGGCCATGTCCAAGCTCGAAGGGCTGAAGATTCATATTGAAGAAGACACTCACCTCACGCCGCCTCCCAAGCAACTGCAATCGCTGACCGTCACCGGGAATGACCGTCCCGGCATTGTCAAAGAAGTCACCACCAGCCTCGGCGAGCTGGGCATCAATATCTATAAATTAAAAACCGATACCCACAGCGCTCCGAATTGGGGCTACCCCATTTTTACCGCCTGGTTCGAACTCGAAATTCCAGCATCGCTTTCTGTGTCGACCGTGCAGCACCAACTGGAAAGTCTCGCAGATGATCTGACGATTGATTTCGAAGAACCGGAGGGAATCGAGGTCCATTAATTGCTGTTGATTCTTGTGTTAGGAAAATCATGAGTACTGAACCGCTTTATATCGATAAAGAACTGAGCTGGCTGTCTTTTAATGAACGCGTCCTGCAGGAAGCCGCTGATAAATCCGTCCCACTGATTGAGCGCGTTCGCTTTTTGGGTATTTTTTCAAGCAACACCGATGAGTTCTACAAAGTCCGCTTTGCTGATGTAAAGCGGCGCATCCTGATCAGTCAGGAGCAAGGGGTCAACGACAATGCCAAGCATCTGCTGAGTAAGATTCAGAGCCGGGTTCTGAAAATGAATCAGGACTTCGATACGCTCTACAATGAAATCCTGCTGGAAATGGCACGGCGCAATATCTTTCTGGTCAATGAACAGCAAATTGATGACAACCAGAGCGAATGGCTGAAACGCTATTTCCGCAACACCATTCTGCCGCATGTCACCCCGATCCTGCTGACCGAAGATATCGATCTGCTTCAGTTCCTGAAAGATGAATACACCTATCTGGCCATTGATATGAGGCAGGGCGAATCCAGTCAGTATGCACTGCTGGAGATCCCAACCGATCAGTTGCCCCGTTTCATCAAAGTCCCGGAAGCCAAAGGCAAAAACCGCAAAACACTGATTCTGCTCGATAACATCATTCGCCTGTGTCTGGATGACATTTTCAGTGGTTTCTTTGATTACGACAGCCTATCTGCTTATTCCATGAAAATGACCCGGGATGCAGAATACGATCTCAGTCAGGAAGTGGATCACAGTATTCTGGAGCTGATGTCCGAAGGCCTGAGTCAGCGACTGACCGCAATGCCGGTGCGTTTTGTGTATCAGCGGGACATGCCGGGCGAATTAATAGAAAAGCTGTGCAGCCTGCTCAAAGTCTCCAGCTACGACAGTATCATTCCCGGTGGCCGCTACCATAACTTTAAAGATTTCATCAGCTTCCCGAATGTCGGGCGCAAGTATCTGGAAAATAAGCCCCTGCCACCGATCGAAAGCTATCAGTTCACCCGTGCCCGCAACGCTTTTGAGGCCATCCGGGAACAGGATATCCTGCTCTACTACCCGTATCACTCTTTCAGCCATATGACAGAGTTTGTGCGCCAGGCTGCTTTCGACCCCAAAGTCCGGAGTATATACATCAATATTTACCGGGTGGCGAAAAACTCCCGCATCATTGATTCCATGATTGATGCTGTGAACAACGGCAAGCAGGTCACGGTCGTTGTAGAACTGCAGGCCCGATTTGATGAAGAAGCCAACATTGAGTGGGCACGGCGGCTGACCGAATCTGACGTTCGTGTCGTGTTCAGTGTGCCGGGCCTGAAGATTCACTCGAAGCTCTGTTTGATCACCCGGCAGGAAGGCGACGAAATTGTCCGTTACGCTCATATCGGAACCGGCAACTTCCATGAGAAAACCGCCCGTATCTACACCGATTTCTCTCTCTTTACCGCCGATCCGGAACTGACCAATGAAGTCCGTCAGGTGTTCAGCTTTATACAGAACCCTTATCGTCCGGTGAAATTCAACCTGCTCATCGTCTCGCCGCGCAACTCCCGCAGCCGTCTGTACGAGCTGATTGACCGGGAAATTGACAATGCCAAGCAGAATCAGCGCGCGGCGATTACACTGAAAGTGAATAATCTGGTCGATAAAGGCTTGGTCAATCGCTTGTATCAGGCCAGCAGTGCAGGTGTCCGGGTTGATATGATCATCCGGGGCATGTGTTCGCTGGTCCCGGGAATACCGGGGATTAGTGACAATATTCGCATCATCAGCATTGTCGATCGTTTTCTGGAGCACCCCAGAATCATGGTGTTTGAAAACGATGGTAACCCGGAGGTTTATATTTCTTCCGCAGACTGGATGACGCGTAATATTGATAACCGGATTGAAGTCGGCTGTCCGATCCGACAGCCCGAGCTCAAACAGAAGATCATCGACATTCTCAATATCCAGTTCTCAGACACGGTCAAAGCCCGGGTTCTGGACAAGTCGATGAGCAATCATTACGTGCCTCGTGGCAACAAACGAAAGATCCGATCTCAGATTGAGATCTACGATTATCTGAAGCAGTCTGAAAAAAAGCTGCAAAAGGAAGCCAGCCGAAAGGCTGATGCACAAGCCACTCAAGAGAATAACGAAAACGCCGCATGATAGAAATCGATCGTCCCCGAGAAATAGCCGCCATCGATATGGGCTCCAACAGTTTCCATATGGTGGTTGCCCGGGTGGTCGGCCACAGCCTGCAGATTGTCAGCCGACATAAACAACGGGTTCATCTGGCTGACGGCCTTAATGACAACATGGAACTGGATCAGGCTGCCATTCAGCGCGGCCTGAGTTGTCTGGCGATGTTTGCCGAACGACTTCAGGGATTTGACTCTGAAAATGTCCGGATTGCCGCCACCTATACCTTGCGTCAGGCCCGAAATGCCGCTGTCTTTTTGCAGCGTGCCGAACGGGTTCTGCCTTACCCCATAGAAATTATTGCCGGGACAGAAGAAGCCCGGCTGATCTATCTGGGAGTCGCCCATACCCAGCATGAACCAGGACAGAAGCTGGTCGTTGATATCGGCGGCGGCAGTACGGAACTGATTATCGGCGAAGGATTTCAGCCCAAGCTGCAATACAGCAAACACATGGGCTGTGTCAGCTACAACCAGCAGTTTTTCCCGAAAGGCAAGATCTCCCCCAAAGCGATGGCTGCGGCACACATGGCTGCGCTGCAAAAAATGGAGAGCATCGCCAGCCGGTACCGACGGCTGGGCTGGGACACCGCCATCGGCGCTTCCGGTACCATTAAAGCGATTCGGGAAGTCATCATTGCGCAGGGCCATGCGGATGGCATCATCAGCAAAGAACGGCTGGAAGAGGTCGTGACGCTGGTTTCAGCCTGTAAACACAGTGATGAGCTTGCGTTGCCCGGTCTGCCAGATGACCGGAAACCTGTCTTTGCCGCAGGCGTCGCCATTCTGAGCGCAATCTTCACAGCCTTAAAAATCGATCAGATGATCTTTTCGGACGGTGCGTTGCGTGAAGGTCTGCTGTATGAAATGGAAGAACGTTTCCGGCACAGTGATATCCGGATCCGGACCGCCACAGCGATGGCAACGCAATATAATGTCGATATCGATCAGGCAACCCGGGTCCGGGATACTGCGAAAGAGATTTACATCCAGGCGACGGCTGGCAGCACCCATGCGGAGTTGGTCTCCCTGCTGAACTGGGGCGCTCTTTTACACGAAGTCGGGCTCAGTATCAGTTATCCCGGTTTTCACCGCCATTCCGCTTATCTGCTGCGCCACAGTACAATGCCCGGCTTTAATCTGGAAGAACAGACCGTGCTGGCGACACTGGCCCGCTTCCAGCGCAAATCCCTCAAACTCGATGAAATGCCTGAGCTGAGCATCTTTAAGCGCAAGCATCTTTATCCGATGATCCGGGCATTGCGTCTGGCGGTCGCGCTCCATGGCCAGCGCACCGATGAGCCGCTGCCGTCGATGGTGCTGACGGCAGAGAAAGAAAAATGGTTACTGAGTTTACCGGATGGCTGGCAGACCAATAACCGGCTGCTGGCAGCTGATCTGGACAAAGAGCAGGAATACTGGCGAAAAGCCGGTTGGGAACTGAGCATCAGCCCGTCGGAAGAGATGGTGTGATGCCCGCGCAGTGCGGGTGAGCTCCCCCGCCTGCGCAGCAATTCTGAAGTCGAACACGCAGCACCGGCACCAATATCATTTAGCGGGTGCCAGCCCCAGCACGGCCAGTTCTCGGGCCAGGACTTCTGGCGGTAAGGGCACATACCCATCCTTATCGACCAGCTGCTGCCCCTGCGCCGACAGTACAAAACGCAGAAATTCTGCCTGTAGTTTTGGCAACGGCTTCCCCGGCACCTGATTGATATAAATATAGAGATAACGTGCGAGCGGATAGCTCCCGTTGGCAACGTTCTCATGCGTTGCGGCCACAAAAGGCCCGTCACCCTGTGCAACCGGAATGGCGCGAATTCCCGTGGTCCGGTAACCAATACCTGAATAGCCTATCGCATTGAGAGAAGTCGACACTGACTGAACCACAGATGCCGACCCCGGCTGCTCATTGACATCATTCCGGAAATCGCCGTTACACAAGGCTTTTTGCTTAAAATAGCCGTACGTACCGGAGACAGAGTTCCGGCCAAACCGCTGAATATCCCGCATGGCCCAGCGCCCTGTCAGCCCCAGCTGTCCCCAGTGTGTAATTTGGCGATTGCCGCCACACCGCAGGGTCCGGGAAAACATGGCATCGATTTGCTGAAAACGCAGACCCGGCAACGGATTATCTTCATGGACAAACACGGCGAGCGCATCAATGGCGACCCGGACCGGGGTGGGTTTGTAGCCATAATTTTGTTCAAATGCCGCGATTTCTTTGGTCTTCATCGGACGGCTCATCGGCCCCAGCTGTGCCGTTGCTTCTGTTAAAGCCGTTGGCGCTGCCGAGGAACCGATCGCCTGTACCTGAATATTTACCTGCGGATAGAGGTGGCGAAACGCTTCGGACCAGTAAGTCATCAAATTCGCAAACGTATCAGAGCCAACGGAACTCAGGGTTCCCTGAATCTCAGCCACAGGTTGGTATACCGGCCATTCCGGCGAAGACGCCTGCACATCATTGTCGGCCCAGGCTAAACCTGAACTCACGACTCCCAGCAATCCCAGTCCAACCCAACTGCTTTTCACACTCTGCCCTCTGCGTTTCATGGACCGCTCTGTCCCCTCCTCTATATTAAGTCGTCACACACTATCCTCGCTTCAGGCGGCTTTCGCAACCAGTCGCTGCGGCAATGTGAACGAAAACGTACTGCCTTCTCCCACCACACTTTGAATTTCTAAGAATGTGTCATGATGGCTGAGAGCATGTTTCACGATCGCCAGTCCGAGGCCACTGCCCCCGGTTTCGCGGGAACGGGCTTTATCAACCCGGTAAAAGCGCTCGGTCAGACGATGAATATGCTGCGGTTCGATCCCACTGCCGGTGTCGGTCACTTCCAGACGCGGTCCTTTTGATGACAGGAACCAGCGCACACTGACTTTACACTGCGGCGGCGTGTGCTTCACCGCGTTGTACACCAGGTTTGAAATGGCACTGCGCAGCTGGTCCGCATCGCCCAGAACATGCAGCGCTTCATCCACCTCAAACTCAAACACCTGATCTTTGTCGCCACTGAGCGAAATCGCCTCTTTCTCCAGCACATCCAGCATGGCGGGCACATCGACACGCTCATCCAGTTCCAGATTGGGTGCCGCTTCGATTTTAGACAGTGTCAGCAGTTGCTCAACCAGCGAATTCATCCGGGTGAGCTGCTCCGTCATGACACCATGGGCTTTTTCCCACATCGGACCGATCAGCATTTCCGGATCACGGGACATTTCCAGATACCCCTGCAGGACCGTCATCGGCGTACGCAGCTCATGGGAAACATTGGCAAAGAAATTGCGGCGCATGCCTTCCAGCTGTTTCAGCTGAGACACGTCCCGCACCACCATCAGGTATTCCCCTTCGGTGTAACGCATGATCCGCAGCTCGAGCGTGCGGTCGTAATTCAGGGGAGAAGTGATTTCCAGTGGATCCTCGAAATCCTGACGCGCCAGATAACGCACAAAATCCGGGCTCCGCAGCAGGTTGCTGACCGGTTGACCGGCATCATCCGGCCAGCGTAACCCCAGTTGATCCTGAGCCAGTTTATTACACCAGACAATATTGCCTTCACTGCGAAACACCACGACGGCATCCGGCAGGGATTCTGCACCGTTGCGAAATCGGCGGATCAGGGTGGCCAGTTCCCGGCGGCGGCGACGGTTCCGTTGCTGTAAGCGATAGATGCCGTTGAACAGCGGCTCCCAGCTGCCGGAACCGGACGGCGGTGTCAGACTCCGGTCCGTCCACAGCCAGTGCGACATTTTCAGTTGATTGTGGCAATGCCAGCCCAGCAAAATCCAGCTGGCAGCCAGCAAAAACCAGGGCATATCGCCGAAAATCAGGCCCAGAATTACCCAGGGCAAATAAAAAAAAGCCAGTTCTCTGACCAGCTTTTTCCAGGACAAACGTTCTACCATTGATGTCTCCCACCAGCAGTTGCGGTCGGCGACAACCGGACATCCAACCTCTGGCTCTTTTCAGCGTTCTGGAACCGCTTCAGAAACGAAATACAAAAATTGCAGCGGTTCAAACCGGCAGTTAAATCCTTGTGGAAAAGCGGTACCCTGCGCCGCGCACAGTCTGCACCATTTTATCGTGACCGCCCGACTCCAACGCTTTACGCAGTCGGCGGATATGAACGTCAACCGTCCGGTCTTCCACATACACATTGGTGCCCCAGACATTGTTCAGCAGCTGCTCACGGCTGTAAACCCGCTCCTGATGCGTCATAAAGAAATGCAGCATCTTGAACTCTGTTGGTCCCATGTCCAGCGGCTCATCATTCGACGTCACGCGGTGCGACACCGGATCGAGTTTCAGCCCCTGCACGTCAATCACATCATCCAGCGATGTCGGAGATACACGACGCATCACCGCTTTCAAACGTGCCATCAGCTCTTTCGGAGAGAACGGCTTGGTGATGTAGTCATCCGCACCCACTTCCAGTCCGCGGACTTTGTCTTCTTCCTGACCGCGAGCCGTCAGCATCACAACCGGGATGTTCCGGGTGACTTCATCACGCTTGAGGTGCTTGATCAGATTGATCCCGGAGCCGCCCGGTAACATCCAGTCGAGCAAGATCAGTTCAGGAAAAGGTTCGTTGATCTTTTCCAGTGCTGAATCGTAATCTTCCGCTTCAATGGCCTGATAGCCTTTCTGTTCCAGTACAAAGCACAACATTTCGCGGATTGGTGCTTCATCCTCAACCACTAGAATCCGTTTAACCATAGTTTCGATACCTAAGTCGTAGCTCTCTGTCGGGCGCCATTATCCGAATAAAGTATGACACTTTTGTGACCCGCCGGCGAAAAGCTTAATGGGATTGCTATTAAACTGTCATCTTATGCTGTTCAAGCCTCGTCAACCTGTGACTTTGACCCGGCTTCGGCCGCCGCCCATTGCCTCGACGGCCACCTGAACGCCAATGCGCTCCACCAGTGTCCCGACATGGGATATCACCCCAATCTGGCGGCCATCAGCCTGCAATGCATCCAGACAGGCCAGTGCCAGCTCCAGACTGTCCGGATCCAGCGTCCCGAAGCCTTCATCAATAAAGAGTGAGCCCAACTGACGGGTATCAGCCGCCAGCGACGCCAGACCCAATGCCAGCGACAGCGACACCAGAAAGCTCTCGCCACCGGACAGGGACTCGACACTGCGCACTTCATCCCCCATATCATGATCGATCACCTGCAGGGCCAGCGGGCTGCCCGGCACGGGCTGCAGGGCATAACGCGGTGCCAGATCCTGCAAATGTTCGTTTGCCAGCAGCACCAGTTGCTGCAAGGTCAGCCCTTGGGCCAGCTTGCGGAACTTATCGCCGGTAGAAGAGCCGATCAGCTCACTGATATTCAGCCAGAGCTCGGTTTGCGCCTGCTGCTGCTTTAACTGCGTGGTCAGTGTTCCCGCCTGCTGCTCAGCCTGTTCGGCCTGGGTCCGTTGCTGACGCTTGCTGAAATGCTGCTCATCCAACAACTGTTTCTCTTCAAGCCACCGGGCTTGGCAGGCTTCCTGCTGAGCTGCCTCCTGCGGGATATCCTGTGCGACAAACCAAGCTGTGGCAGCCGCCACCTTCGGCTGATGCTCTTCGAGCGACTGCTCGCGCTCGGATAATCGGGTCCGGGCATCCGCCTGCGCCTGCTCCAGCGCTTGCAAAGCTGATTTTTCCTGAGCCACCCAGGATTCCTCCCGGCTGAGCAAGGCCACCAGTTCCGCTGCATCCATCCCCAGTTTCTGGTGCCAGTCCAGCCATTGCTGGTGCACCCGCTCAGATTCCGCCTGTGCCTCAATCAACTGCTGCTGAAGGCTGTGCAAGGCCGATTGAGCCGCAGCACAGGCCTCACCGGCCAGTCGCTGCTGCTGTTCACAGGTCGTGACTGCCCGCCGGGCATTTTCAATCAATGCCTGGTGCTGCGCCTCCAATGGCGCAAGTGGTTGCTCACCGACCAAGGCCAGTCGCGCCTGCCACAACTGCTGGATGTCCTGCGACAAAGCAGTCCGTTTCTGTTCTGTCTCCTGATGTTGCTTGTGCAGGTTTTGTCGTTGCGTCTGACTCTGAGCAATACGCGGAGCCAGTTCGTGCAATTGCTTTTCGGTCGTGAGCCGCGACTGCTGCCATTGCCGGTAATCCGCTACCTGCTGATTCAGTTGCAGCAGATATTGCTCCTCACCCAGCTCCCGCAGCCCTGACAACCAGGCTTCCCCACCGAACGGTAAATTCAGCGCCTCTGCCCTGTGCTTCAGCACCTGCTGCTGTTCCTGCTGCTGCTCATCCAAAGCCGCCAAACGTGCCTGTCTGCCCGCTTCGCTCTGATCGAGTTGATGTTTTTGCTCAGCCAGTTGTGAGGCCGCCTGAGCCAGTTGCTGAATCTGCTGCTCCAGTACCCGCCCTTGCCGGATCTGCGTCTGATTGGTTTCATCTTGGTGCTGCAGTTGTTTCATCTGCGGATGAAGCTGTTCGGCTTCCTGTTGCCATCCCTGCCAATGCGTCCGCAGTTCAGCCCCGCTGATATCCGCAGAAAGCGAAATATCCAGTGACAGCGCCTGCTGACAGGCCTGTGCTGCAACCTTGGTGGACACCACCTGAAGACTGGCCAGCTCATCCTGAATCACGGCCAATCGCTGGGCATGCTGCGGCAGCAACTGTTCAAGGTGATGACGCTCCCCCTCCAGTTGCTGTGCAGTTTTTGCCAGTGCCTGACGACGCTGTTGCTGCTGGTCGAGCAGGCTTTCCACCACAGGATGCTGCGCTGCGTAAGGATGATCCGCGCCACCACACAGCGGACAGGGTTCGCCCGACTTCAGCAGACTGCGATAATCGGTCAGTTGCAGCACGGCCCGGTTTTGCTGCAACTGGTAATCCGATTCTTCAATGCGGACATGGATCTGTGCCAGTTCCGGGCTCAGCACCTGGAGTCGCTGTTCGGCCGTTTGCCGGGCCTGATTCAGTTCCTGCTGCTCCTGCGTCAACCGTCCCTCCCGCTCCAGCAGGTTGCTCCATTCCTGCGCCTGAGCCATCAGCTGGCGTAAGCCATCCAATCGTTGTTGCTTCTGACGATATGCTTGCTGACTTTGCGCCTGAGCTGCTTCCAGCGCATGGATATCCAGAGCCGCCAATTGCTGTGTGAAAGCCTGCTTCTGAGTCAGCAGGCGATCGCTTTCCTGATTCAGCGTGCTGCTCTGCTGCTGATAAGCCTGTTGCTCCTGCAATCCGAGCTGACGCTCCTGCCTGATCCGGCTCATCGCCCGGTGAGCACTCAGGTATTGCTTCAGATTATCTTGCACCGACGCATGTTGCTCAGCCACGGCGGCCAGCGCCTGATGCTGTTCCAGCCGGGCAGCAAGCTGCTGGCCTTGCGCTTCATGCGCTTGCTGCTCCGCCTGCAACTGCTGGCAGGTTTCATTTTCCTGATTCAGTTGCTGCTGCAGCGACTGCATTTCCTGCCGGTAAGCCTGTTGCTGCTGTTCCAGACCTTCTTTTTTCTGATCCAGCAGATGGGCCTGTTTCAGTTTGGGCTCAAGCGTCTGCCAGTCCTGTTGGACCTTCAGCAGCGCGGCTTGCGCCTGTTCAGCCGCGGCATCGGCCTGAATCCGCTGCTGCTGATGTCGCTCCAGCGCCTGCTGGGCGGTGACCTGCGATTTTTCCAGCCGTTCGATTTGCAGTTTTGACTGGTTCAGCAGCATAAAATCTGCCCGTGCGGGCTGAGCTTTTTCCAGCTTGGCCAGATACGCGATGCGGGGAGCGGCCTGTTCGCCCTGTGCTTTCGTCTCCGCCAATGCCTGCTGGCTCTGAGTGACCCGCACCTGCAAATCCGCCTGATGCGCCATCGCCTGCTGATGTTGCCCAAGTTCAGCCAATCGTTTCTCGCTGGCCGTCAACTGGGCTTTCAGGTCCGCGATCGCTTCATCCAGTGCCTGTTTTTCTGCATCGCTGAGGAGCGCAATATCCCCCAGCTTTTCCTGCAACTGACTCAGTTTCTGTTTTTCTTCTCGGGCTTTTTCAAAAGCCGCAACGGATAAACGGCCATAGATTTCCCCGCCCGTCATCTTTTCGAGCAGGGCAGCCCGATCATCCGCGCCGGCTTTCAGAAAAGCCGCGAATTCGCCCTGCGGCAGCATCACTGCCCGGCGAAACTGATCGAACGTCAGGCCAATTAACCGCTCAATTTCTGCCTGAACTTCCTGTTTCTTCCCCGCAAACCGCTGGCCAGATTCAAGATTTTCCAGCCACTGCTCCGCAGGCTGAATCCGCCCTTCCGCGTTGCCTCGGGCCCGTCGCACCTGCCAGCGTGCCCGCCATTGCGTGCCGTCATTGGCCTGAAAGTCCACCTCGGCAAAAGCTTCTGCCTTGCCCCGGGAAAGGATACTGCGAACGTCATTGGCTTTGAGGCGGTTGTCATCTTCACCCCGGCCAATCTCTGCATCGTTCTTTTTATTGGATTGCAGACGCGGCATGCGGTCGTACAGCGCCAGACAGACCGCATCCAGCAGAGTAGATTTTCCGGCACCGGTTTTTCCGGTAATCGCAAACAGACCGGCTTCCCCCAGCCGCCCGTTGGCAAAATCGATCTCGAACTGTGTTTGCAGGCTGGCGAGATTTTCGCCTCTCAAAGCCAGTATTTTCATGATAAGTCAGCCTTAGAATTCGGAGTCCGGGGGTTATTCATCTTCAACCTGTGTCAGCAACTGTTCAAATGCGTCACGCATGGCATCTGAAGGCTGACCGTCATATTTCTGCTGCCAGCTCAGGGCAAACACCTGCTGCGGGCTGACTTCCGACAATCGCTGGTGCGCCAGCGAGGGAGCGTTGTCCTGCTGCTGATAATGCGGGGTGATTTTTGCCAGCCGGACCGCTTTGCCTTCCAGCGCCTGCATGACTTTCTCGCGCAGCATCGCCTGCGGCTTTTCGAGCAGCACTGGCACTTCAAGAAACGGTTGGGCTTCACGGGGATGCTCATCCAGCTCAAGCGATGTCAGGACTTTCAGCACCGCTTTGAGTGGCTGTGGCTCCGCCGGCACTTTCAGCATCTCGACGGTTCTGGGCACCGGAACAGGCCGGATCTCGGACAGACGTTCGCCGTCCGTTTCCAGTAACACCACCTGATGCTTGTAATGACGCTCTGACATCGACAAAGGCAATGGCGAGCCGCAATAGCGAATGTGCTCTTGTTTCGCCACCCGCTGTGCGAGGTGCAAATGGCCGAGCGCGGCATAACAGAGTTCTTGCGGGAAAATCGACGCAGGCAGGGCGTGCTGATTACCACCCAGCACCCGGCGCTCCGACATCTCAGACAACTGACCCGAGGCCATATACACATGACCCATGCCAATCAGTGCCTGACCTGGCTCACGCTTTTGGATCGCAGCCGCTGTCACCTGCTGATACAGGGTTTCCACGCCTTTGATCAGGCGATCGTCTGTTTCGGTTAAGTCTTCGGTACGCAGGTCGCTGCTGCGCAGAAAAGGCACCGCCAGCACCCAGGCCGCCGTGTTTCCGGCAGCGTCGGTCAAGGGCACCAGCAGCCGCTCCATCTCCAGCTGCCCCTGGTCATCCCGGCTGATCCCGCCGACCAGATGCAAATCAAAGGCTTTCAGCAATTCATGAGGGGCATCCAGTTTGCTGGGCGAATCATGGTTGCCGCCCGTCATCACAACGTTCAGTTTGGGCAGGGTTTTCGCCAGCCGGGCCAGAAACCGGTACAGCATCCGCCAGGCACTGGCGGGCGGGTTGGCGGTGTCAAAAATATCTCCCGCCACCAGCAACGCATCGGCCTGCTCTTGTTCGAGGGTCTCTGCCAGCCAGTCCAGAAACTGCTGGTGCTCGTATTCCCGGGGATAGCCGTGCAACTGATGTCCGAGATGCCAGTCTGAAGTGTGAAGAATTTTCATGCCGATCCTGTCTGTGCCGGTTGGATGCTCAAATGAAACAGAGGCCGATTGTACCTCAGCCCGTCAGACACCGAGCACCCAATCGAAAAAAATGCGACAAAATCGTGCGGATCAGACCGCCCATGCCGGACTGCGAACCTAGCATCTTGGGGCAGCTTGGGTATAAGATTGTCCCCCAATGCACAAACCTAGGATCTGTCACTACTATGCTGTGGTTTAAAAACCTGCTGACTTATCGCTTCAGCCGCGAAACCGAAATCAATCCGGATCAGCTTGAAAAACAACTGGAAGAGTTCCGCTTCACGCCTTGCGGCAGCCAGGACATTCAGAAATTTGGCTGGGTTTCCGCACTGGGCAGACACGGCGATATGTACACTCATGTGGCCGGTGACAACATTCTGATCTGTGCCCGGAAAGAAGAGAAAATGCTGCCGGCTTCTGTGATCAAAGACTCGTTGAATGCCAAAGTTGAGGCGCAGGAAAAAGAACAGGGCCGCCAGCTGAAGAAAAGCGAAAAAGACACCCTGAAAGATGAAATCGTGATGGATTTACTGCCGCGTGCTTTCAGTCGCCAGAGCCACACCTATGCGCTGATCATGCCCGCTCAGGGACTGTTGCTGGTTGATGCGGGCAGCTTTAAGAAAGCCGAAGATCTGCTGGGTCTGCTGCGCAAAAGTATCGGCAGCCTGCCGGTTGTTCCGGTCACCACAGCGAAACCTGCGGCACAAACGCTGACGGAGTGGGTGCGCTCAGGGGAGTCACCGAACGGCTTTACCGTGGGTGAGGAAGCCGAGCTGAAAGCTGTGCTGGAAGATGGCGGCGTGATTCGCTGCAAGCAGCAGGATCTGAGCAGTGATGAAATTCTGGCACACATTGAAGCCGATAAAGTCGTGACTAAACTCGCAATCAACTGGCAGGACCGTCTGGATTTCGTGCTGGGGGATGATTTGTCGCTCAAGCGTCTGAAATTCTCGGATGAACTGAGAGAACAAAACGACGATATTGACCGTGAAGATATGGCACAGCGTCTGGATGCGGATCTGTCGCTGATGTGCGGTGAACTGTCTGCGATTTTGCCGAATCTGTTTGAGGAAATGGGCGGGCTGGAAGAGCGCGTCTGATCGTTCAGACAACCGGATTCGCGGAACACACCTCCCCCTGTTCAGGGGGAGGTCATTCAGATTAATCCAAATGTCGTGGCATGACAGTAAAACGGCCAACATCGACGGCGACCACTTCCACTTCCTGCCCTTTTTCGACCACATCTCCCTGATAATCATGACTCAGCACCAGCGTCCAGCTGATGCCTGAATATTTCACAGTACCCTGCTGTTCATGACTCAAAGGGGCATCCAGCCTGAACTTCAAACCAATGAAATCGCTGCTGGTATTTTGCGTCGGCCGCTGTGCTCGCTGCGAACGTTTCATCGGCTTCCACAACAGGAACGTCAGCAACCCGGCACCAATCCCGCTGACGCTGGCCAGTGCTGTCAGGGTTTCCGGAACCACGCCAACCAGCGCCAGAGTACCGGTCAGCACCGCTGACACCCCCAGCGCCAGCAATACGATGGTCGATAACCCCAGCATCCACACTTCCACTGCCAGCAGGATCAGCCCGACGACAATGGTGAATTGCGCAGGACTGAGGCCAAACAGGTCATTGATCATGAATGCTCCTCAACTGGCGACTGCGGCTGACCGCCTTGCTGTCGATTCAGCTGATGAATGATGGTCATGGCTTCTGCCACCACATTGGTTGCAGAGGCATTGCTATCTGGCAGCAGAACCACAGAAGATTCTTTCGCAATCGCAGCTTTGGCCTGAATGGCTTTGTCTGCCAGATCCAACTGAATCGCTTTCTGGCCTTCTGCCGTCACAGCCACCCGGCCCACAATGGACAAGGCATCCGCTTCAGCTTTTGAAACCGCCAGAATCGCCTGCGCTTCACCTTCAGCTTTCAATACCTGCTCGGCTTTTTCTGCCTCGGCCGCCAGGACGCGAGCCTGCTTCATCCCTTCTGCGATGTTGATTTCACTCTGGCGCTTCCCTTCAGATTCCAGAATGACCGCACGCTTTTCCCGCTCCGCTTTCATCTGACGCTCCATGGCATCCAGTACAGAGCGCGGTGGCTCGATATCTTTAATTTCATAACGCAGCACCTGAACACCCCATGGCAGCGCCGCATCATTAATCGCTGAAACTATCGCCGTGTTCAGGTTTTCACGTTCTTCAAAGGTTTTGTCCAGATCCATCTTACCGACTTCACTCCGCATCGTGGTCTGAGCCAGCTGAGTGACCGAGAAAATGTAATCATCGACGCCATAACTGGTTTTGTACGGGTCAATCACCTTGAGATACAGCACGCCATCCACAACCAGCGAAATGTTATCTTTGGTAATGGCAGACTGACTCGGAACATCATAAGCCTGCTCTTTCAGGGTTTGCGAATACGCGACACGGTCGATCAGGGGCACCAGAAAATTCAGACCCGCTTCCATGGTCTTTTGATATTTGCCAAAACGCTCCACCACAACCGCAGTATTTTGCGGCACAAACTTAATCGCCGAGCGAAGAATAATAATCACCAGGATCGCCAGAACGACCCAGACACTGAACACAGACGAGATATAATCCATTCTTAATTTCCAATGATATGCAATAGGTTAAACAGTAAGAAAATAAACCAGTTTCGCTCATATTCATATAGACGACCAAAAAATTATGATACTTAGCAATCTCGCCGTAAACCCTCGCCCGATAGGGCGGTGAGAAGTCACCTCACATCACGATGTCTCCTGATTGCAGAAATGGGCCAATAATACCCTTAAAAAATCCCAGGCTATTTGCCAGCGCATGCGCTTCGCAGTAAAATCCGGGCCTCTGTTTTTCCGTCTCCCATGACTTCACAGCACAGTGAACAGGAGTACGGCCTGATCTGACATCAGACGTTGACCCAAAAGGGGAATCCCGAGTTATGTTTAAACCTGAATTGTTATCGCCTGCCGGCAGCCTGAAAAATATGCGATATGCGTTCGCTTACGGTGCCGACGCCGTTTACGCGGGTCAGCCCCGCTACAGCCTGCGTGTCCGCAACAATGAGTTCAACCATGAGAACCTGAAAATAGGGATTGATGAAGCCCATGCGCAGGGGAAGAAGTTCTATGTGGTGTGTAACATTCAGCCCCATAACTCGAAACTGAAAACCTTTATCCGCGATCTGACTCCGATTATCGACATGGGTCCGGATGCACTGATCATGTCTGATCCTGGCCTGATCATGATGGTTCGGGAGAGTTTTCCGGACATGGCGATCCATCTATCCGTTCAGGCCAATGCGGTGAACTGGGCCACGGTCAAGTTCTGGGAAACCCAGGGGATCGAGCGGGTGATCCTGTCGCGTGAGCTGTCCCTGGAAGAGATCGAAGAAATCCGCGCAAAATGCCCGAATACCGAGCTGGAAATTTTCGTCCATGGCGCGCTGTGCATGGCCTATTCCGGTCGCTGCCTGCTGTCCGGTTACATGAACAAACGCGATCCGAATCAGGGCACCTGTACCAATGCCTGCCGCTGGGAATACAAAGCCGAAACGGCCACAGAGAATGACGCGGGTCAGATTGTGGAAGTTCAGGCAGCCAGCGCGGCGGTTCAGATGCAGGACGTTGCGCCAACGCTGGGCGAAGGGAAACCCACGGATCAGGTGATGCTGCTGAGCGAAAGTCACCGTCCGGATGAGAAAATGGCCGCATTCGAAGATGAACACGGCACTTATATCATGAACTCAAAGGATCTGCGTGCTGTTCAGCATGTTGATCGCCTGAGCAAAATGGGCGTTCACTCCCTGAAAATTGAAGGCCGGACCAAGTCTTTCTATTACTGCGCCCGGACGGCACAGGTCTACCGAAAAGCCATTGATGATGCGGCTGCCGGAAAACCATTCGATGAAAGCCTGATGTCCACGCTCGAAAGCCTGGCACACCGCGGCTACACCGAAGGATTCCTGCGCCGTCATACCCATGATGCTTATCAGAATTATGACTACGGTTATTCGATTTCCGACAGCCAGCAATTTGTCGGTGAGTTCACCGGCAAACGCCGAGGTGAACTGGCAGAAGTCGAAGTCCGCAACAAGTTCTTAGTGGGCGACAGTCTGGAGCTGATGACACCGAACGGGAATGTGATTTTCAAACTGGACCACATGGAAAACCGTAAGTCAGAGTCCATTGACGATGCCAAAGGCAGCGGCCATTTCGTCTTTATTCCGGTTCCTGAAGCGCTGGATCTGTCCTTCGCGTTGCTGATGCGTCAACTGAATGACGGCGCCACAACCCGAAACCCAACCGCAGCTTAATCCAGATCAGACCACCGTATTGCTGCAGTGATGCAATACGGTGGCTGATTAACCCTTCACCGTGACATTCGGGATGTCCGAGCACTTGATCGGAATCGTGTACCGCACACCCTGTTGCATCATTTCCTGCTGACAGACTGGTTCAGTCGTGATTTCAGTCCAACCCCACCCCAGTAAGATGGAGACGACGATTAAGGCTATGGGGTCTAATCTCACCTTCATTAACCACTTCCCCCGTAAAATTCAGGAATCACACAGCACCCGGCATTTCAGGCGCCCACTTCAATGTTGATGCCAGCTCACCAGGATCAGTTGATCCGATTGACGACAAACAGCCCGGCATCCGCATTGCTTGAACACATATGATGTGCGGCTATGAGGGAAATAACGTTAAATCAACGGGACACCTGGGTTTCCTGACACGATCAGGGCTATATTCCCCGTTTTATTTGGCGTTCACGACTTCTGTGCTAGACTTTGCGGCGCTGTATCTCCTTTCATTTTTTGGGGGCATATCACAAAGTGCACCGATCACTTGCCCTCTTCCTAACGCATTGAATTTACGCGGAAGTAACACGATGGCCTTACTCATTACCGACAAATGCATCAACTGTGACATGTGTGATCCTGAATGTCCGAACGATGCGATCAGCATGGGCGATGATATCTATGAGATCGACCCGGCACGTTGCACGGAGTGCAAAGGTCATTATGAGAAGCCAACCTGCCAGTCGGTTTGTCCGATCACCAACTGCATCATCCTCGATCCCGACCATGTCGAAACCGAGGAAGCATTACTGGAAAAATTCGTCGTCCTGCAAGGCATGGCTTAAACGCAGATTTACTGCGCCCGTTGCGAGGATTGGCGTATCGGCTCACCGGCAGCGTAGTGGTCCTTGTCCTGCGTCTCGACCGGGCCATTCAGCATGGCCATACATCCCGGGTGCTGTACCGGGATCAACGGTGGCCGTTTTTTAGCAGGCTTCGCAGCCGCGACTTTGCGTTCTGATGCGGGTTTCGGCTTCCAGGACGCCAGTTCCGCGCCACAGCCATCCCCCGATGGAGGCGGCCGCTGTTCTTTACAATCCCGGTTGCCCTGCGGGCAATGCAGCCGGACATGGAAATGATAATAGTGCCCCCACCAGGGACGTACTTTTCTCAGCCAGTCTCTGTCGGTCCATTGCACAGCACAGAGTTGTTCCTTGATCACCGGATGCACAAAAATCCGGGCCACACGCTCATCTGCGGCCGCCAGTTGGATCAGGTTCGCCTGATTTTCAGACCAGTTCTCAGGAAGAATCCGGTAAGCTTTCAGATCCACCATGGGCAAGGGTTGAAGCGACGACAGTTCTTCCTCTGTCGCCGGCTGCGCCAGCGTTGTCAGCCAGATATCGGCATCCAGTCCGGTTTGATGACTGGCATGTCCCGAACGGAACCGCCCGCCTCTGGGCATGGCAATATCGCTGACCAGTAAGTTCCCCAGCTTGAGCTTGTGCGCTTTGCCCGACAATTCTTCCAGAAACGCAATCATGCTCTCGTGACCATAATATCGGCCCCGCTCAGCCCGTACCCGCTGATATCCCTCTCCCTGTGCCGGTAACACAGAAGCCCCCGCCAGACAGCCATTACTGTAACTGCCAATCGCCTGAGGCTGAGCTGTGGTTGGATGTTTAAACTTTTCCCAGGGGGTTGCCCCGGCAGAGAGCGGCATCAAGGTTGTCAGGCAAAAGAACGCCAGCCATCGTGACGGTTTGCTGAATGGAAGGCAATGCCAACGCAGCCTGCTTGAAGCCCAATGCAAGACGGCATACTGGTTCATGAAATAAAACACCGGATGTCACCCTGTAATAAATTTGAGATATTCATCACACAAGTTTATACCATCCGGATCATTTTACTGTGGGAATCATTAATCCTGATTTGCTGTTCCAGACAGAAAGTCGTCAGCACATTCCTCCCACCGGTTGCCAGAACATCCTCAACCCGGCGCGAGAAACGGACAGGTACAGCATTCGAAGGTAAGTGCACCTCAGTGCTGTACGGTTTTTCCGGTAAAAGGATCGCTATAACCCAAAAGAAAATAACCTATTGATTTATCAAAGATGTGCAGCATGTACAGCTTTTTGACTATTGGAACCCCAAAGCTCAAAAAGCTGATCATTTCTAAACTTTATTCAGCAAGCCCCCAAATCAAGACAAGGTCTTCACGCCGGGCAAACCGATCAAAGTGAGATTTCACAATTTCTTTCACCACGGCCAGGGCATCGTCAGTGTCTGCCCGACAAGCAATCGTCAGCGAAGATAGGGTCGCGTTAAATTCGCATGTGCCCATATCAAAAAAGACCTTCCCCTGTGTATCGTTCCATTCTGCCTCCACCTTATGATTGAAGTGTTTGCACAAGTGGCGCAAATACTTACTGCCATCCGGTGTCTTCAGGATTGTTGTTTCGATTCGTTGCATGATGGCCTCCCAACCATTCTCAATTCAGAGGGCACTTATATCAGAAATGAGAAGTATTATCATGGTGATTCATTCCGGTTTGAGAGCCCGGCGAGGGAATCAGGAAAATAGTGTTCCGTATATATTTCAATATGATGCCCTTGTTGCCATCGGTCCTGCCACGCCACGGAAACACCGATTCGGTATAGTCCATTTCTTCCCGGCTGCGGATGAATCACCTGTGTGATTTCAATCTCAGTGCCCCGGATGCGCAACGCCTCCCGGCTGCCGGAGATCGATTCTGGCTGACGAGCCAACACACGCTCCAGCCTTGATTCTGCAAGCGTTACCGCAGACAGCGTGACCAATGCATTGTCGGCCTGAAGATTCAGATAAGCCTGAAGCTTCATGAGTCCGGCTAGCCCCACACTCACCAGTACCATTGCCACCAGCACTTCCAGCAATCCACCGCCCTTCTGATGATTTGGATTACGCCGGAAAATCATGCCAGCTCCCCGCCCGCCATTTCAGGACAACCCTGTCCCCGTCGCTCACCGACATTTCTGCCGTAAACCGCTGACAATCCCCGGCTCTCCCGTTCTGACAGAGCCATAAAAATGCCTGATAACCCAGCCGGACGCGGGCTTTTCCGGCAACCTTCGCTTCTGCCGTGATCTGATAACCGCCTTCGCCCAGTGCACGAATCCAGACTTTACGCTGTCTGTGCTCTGATTCCTGCTGACAGTGAACCACTTGTTTCGGCTGATGACTGACAGATTTCAGTTCTGGCAATGTCGTTGGCAACCGGGTCTGAATCATGCCATGAAGCCATTCGAAGCCACACGCCAACCCACCTTCAGCCAGCCAGTGCGCCTGCCGGGATAACACTGTATTTTGTGCCCGCTTCACCTGATAAAGCGTTGTACTGTACCGGCTCATCACAAACATCATCGCGACAGCCAGCACGAGTCCGGTCATCAGTAAAGTTGCAACCCCATATTGGTTTTTCAGCGCTTGCCTGTATCGCCAGGTGATGGCGACGCCTGAGCATTTCTGGTAATCCCTCATGAATTACGAACCCGCAGCGTCATGCGCTCCCGGTGAGTCAGCGAGCCATCCTGCGCAGTCACAGCCAGACTCAGCGTCAGGTGCTGAACGCCTCGTCCATCGCGTTCAGTCCATTCAGACCGCACCTGCCAGTCCGTCACCCGCATCCAGCGGGAATCCAATAAAGATTGCCCGCCCTGACAAGCCATTTCCGGCACAGGAAAACTGACCGTTGTCGAGCGGAGCCTCAGCACATCGCCATCCCGGTAATAGGCTTTAGTCACCCGCGTGTCTGCCAACGCATAGTGCAGCACGACGCAATCCCCGTCAGACACATACACCACGGGTTCCTGTGTCCCATGCGCCGCCCGTTGCGCCGAATCGCTCCGGTAGCCTGCCCGGCGAATATCGCCCGACAGCATCCGCCAGGTATCCTGAACATCCTGTGCAAGAATCAGTGCGCGTGTCTGACTGAGTGCAGCCTGCTTCCCGGCTACCAGCAGGTGGATCAGCAGCGACAACACCATCAGACTCAACGCACTGGCAACCGCCATTTCCACCAGACTGAAACCGGCCTCAGCCCGGCCGGAACCTGGCGCGCTAACAGGCGGCATAGTCAGCGAATGTCCGGGAAGCACAAACATAAATCCGCCCGGTCACATTACTGAAAGTGATCCGGACAACTTCGTCTTGACCCGACTGACGAACATACAAGCTCCCGGCGGCATGCGGGCGGCCCGTCAGGGGATCAAGCGGCACCACTGCCTCTGAAAAGCTCCGGCTGAGTTGCAGCGCCGGATACCCTTCCCCAGACAGTGTTTTGAGCAGATTTTGTTGCGTGGCTGAATTCACGGCGATCTGCCAGTTGGCTTCGGCTTCTCGCCCGGCGGACGCCACATGATGAACACCTCGCATCACCAGCTGAACGGGCTCTCCCCGCATCACAGATTCTGATTTCGCCTGCACCAGCAACCACTCCAGTTCGGTGACCAGCCGCTGAAGCCGCTGCTGAGCCAGCATGGCTGAAAATGAAGGCACAACCGACATCGCGAGGATCATCATCAGCGTCAGCACAAGACTCAGCTCAAGCAGCGTCAATCCCCGTTGCCTCGCAGATCGCTGCAAAGCTACGCCGCGCAGCCCAGCCGTTTTTTGTGTCGTTTCCCATTCTGCCAAAAGTGCTTCTCCTGCCATCGATATTCTCTGGCGCACATCTTGGCAAAACCTCAGGATATGGCAGCAGGAAACGGGCCCGAAAGAGAGATCAATCGAAAGGAAATCAAACACATGAAACAACACCGTCAGCTAGGCGTGACTCTGATCGAAATGCTGATTGCGCTCGGCCTCATCGGGATTCTGGCCACAATCGCTTATCCGGCTTATCAGACACAATTACAGCAAGCCAACTTCAGACAGGCGCAGGCCGATCTCATCATGCTGCACTTATCGATTGAGCAGGCGCTGACACAAGGCAAAGCAATCCCCGGAGCACTCTCGCCTGAGCTCTGCCCGGCCTGTCGTTTTGAAAACCCTGATTACAGGTATCGGCTGGAAAATCTTCAGGGCAGCTACGTCCTTCGGGCAGAAAGCGCGGAGATTGCGCGTCCATGCGCTCAATTAACCCTGAAAGCAGACGGCACATCGCTGCCGCCCTCGTGCTGGTAATACCAATCGCAGTAAATCACTGGTCATCCTAGCTTGCTAAAATGTTCGATCACTGCGTTAGATTTTTTGATTGTAGAGTAACGACTTATCTAAAAAATCCGCCTTGTTCTCAAACATTTTTCCGACGCTATTTCTGATCATTGACTTATACCAATCGCAGTAAATAACTGGTCATCCTAGCTTGCTAAAATATTCGATAACTTCGTTAGATTTTTTGATTGTAGAATAACTACTTATCTAAAAATTCGCCTTGTTCTCAAACATTTTCCCGGCGCTATTTCTGATCATTTACTTACTTTGATTGGTATTACTTTGATTGGTATAAGTCCTGAAGAAAAAACAGATATAAAAAAGCCGACACATCAAGTTGAAGTGTCGGCTTTCAGTATGACCAATCAGGCGGGCGATTAGCCGGTCAGATCATCAAAGAATTTTTTCACACCGTCGAAGAAACCTTCAGAGCGGGGCTTATGCTTTTTGGCATCAGAGCCTGTCAGCGTTTGCTCGAACTCTTGCAGCAATTCCTTCTGTCGGGCACTCAGATTCACCGGGGTTTCCACCACCAGCTTACAAATCAGGTCGCCCACAGCGCCACCGCGCACCGACTTCACCCCCTTGCCGCGCATCCGGAACATGCGTCCGGTCTGCGTTTCAGAAGGCACCTTCAGGCTCACCCGGCCATCCAGCGTCGGTACTTCAACTTCACCGCCCAGTGCAGCCATGGTAAAGCTGACCGGCACTTCGCAGTACAGGTTGTTGCCATCGCGCTCGAAGATCGCGTGCTTCTGCACATGCACCTGCACGTAGAGATCGCCGGCTGGTGCGCCGAATTCTCCGGCTTCACCTTCACCATTGAGGCGAATGCGGTCACCGGTATCCACACCGGCTGGGATCTTCACAGACAGGGTCTTGGTTTCCTGAACCCGGCCCTGACCATGACACTTACCGCAAGGGTCGGTGATGATCTTGCCACGACCATGACAGTGCGGACAGGTTTGCTGAACGGCAAAGAAACCCTGACGCATCTGCACCTGGCCGGAACCATGACAGGTTCCACAGGTGGTTGGCGATGAACCTTTCTTCGCACCAGAACCATCACAGGGTTCACAGTTCACCAGAGTCGGAACGCGAATTTCCTTGGTACAGCCACGAACGGCTTCTTCCAGGGTCAGTTCCATGTTGTAGCGCAGGTCAGCACCGCGTTGGGCACGCTGGTGTCCGCCACGGCGACCACCGCCACCAAAGATATCCCCAAAGACATCACCAAAGATGTCACTGAAATCCGCGCCGCCGCCGAAGCCGCCACCGCCGCCCATACCGCCTTGTTCAAAGGCTGCATGGCCATACTGATCATAAGCCGCTTTTTTTTGCGGATCCGTCAGTATTTCATAAGCGGTTTTCACTTCTTTGAACTTTTCCGCCGCTGTCTCATCACCAGGATTACGGTCCGGGTGGAATTTCATCGCCAGACGTTTATAGGCCTTTTTGATGTCACGCTCACCGGCGTCACGGCCCACGCCTAACACTTCGTAAAAATCACGTTTTGACATAGTTAAACTGTCACCTGCCTCATACAGCTACGGGCGTAAGAGTTCCCCCTAAACGCCCGTGCTCAAATAAGATTATGAATTCACACTCTTATTTTTTGTCGTCTTTAACTTCTTCGAACTCAGCGTCTACAACGTCGTCGTCTTTCGACTGAGCCTGCTCACCGCCTTCAGCCTGCTGGCCTTGTGCCTGAGCTTGCTGCTGGGCAATTTCCATCAGCTTCTGAGAAGCCGCGATCAGTGCCTGAACTTTGGCATCGATCGCTTCCTTGTCTTCGCCTTTACGTGCTTCTTCCAGTTCAGAAACAGCGGCTTCGATTTTCTCTTTCTCGTCCGCAGGCAGTGCTTCACCCGCTTCTTCGATTTGCTTACGGGTCCCGTGAACCAGCTGGTCAGCCTGGTTACGCGCAGAAACTAACTCTTCGAACTTCTTGTCCGCTTCTTTGTTTGCTTCTGCTTCCTGAACCATTTTCTCGATTTCATCATCGCTCAGACCACCCGAAGCCTGAATCGTGATCTTCTGCTCTTTACCGGTCTGCTTGTCTTTCGCAGAAACGTGCAGAATACCGTCCGCATCCAGGTCGAAAATCACTTCAATCTGTGGCATACCGCGAGGGGCAGCCTGAATACCTTCCAGGTTGAACTGGCCCAGCGACTTGTTGAAGTTCGCTTGTTTACGCTCACCCTGCAGAACGTGAATCGTTACCGCGCTCTGGTTGTCTTCCGCTGTAGAGAACACTTGCTCCGCTTTGGTTGGGATCGTGGTGTTCTTCTCGATCAGCTTGGTCATCACACCGCCCATGGTTTCGATACCCAGAGACAGCGGGGTCACGTCCAGCAGCAGTACGTCTTTCACGTCACCAGCCAGAACACCACCCTGTACCGCAGCACCGACAGCAACTGCTTCATCCGGGTTCACGTCTTTACGCGCTTCTTTACCAAAGAATTCAGCAACTTTTGCCTGAACCATTGGCATACGCGTCTGACCACCCACCAGGATCACGTCGGTGATTTCGCTGACAGACAGGTCTGCATCAGCCAGAGCAACTTTCATTGGCTCCAGAGAACGCTGAACCAGATCTTCAACCAGTGACTCCAGCTTGGCACGGGTCACTTTGATGTTCATGTGTTTCGGACCTGTCGCATCCGCAGTGATGTACGGCAGGTTTACGTCAGTCTGCTGTGCAGATGACAGTTCGATCTTCGCTTTCTCAGCGGCTTCTTTCAGACGCTGCATTGCCAGTGGATCTTTACGCAGATCGATGGCTTGTTCTTTTTTGAACTCGTCGACCAGATAGTTGATCAGACGGTTGTCGAAGTCTTCACCACCCAGGTGAGTATCACCGTTGGTTGCCAGAACTTCGAAAGTTTTCTCGCCTTCAACTTCATCGATTTCGATGATAGAAATATCGAACGTACCACCACCCAGGTCATAGACTGCGATGGTGCGGTCGCCGCCTTTCTTGTCCAGGCCGTAAGCCAGAGCAGCAGCCGTTGGTTCGTTGATAATACGTTTGACTTCCAGACCCGCGATACGACCTGCGTCTTTGGTTGCCTGACGCTGTGCATCATTAAAGTAAGCCGGAACAGTAATTACTGCGCCAGTCACTGTCTCGCCCAGGTAGTCTTCTGCAGTTTTCTTCATTTTCTTCAGAACTTCTGCAGACACCTGAGGTGCAGCCATTTTCTGGCCTTTTGCTTCCACCCAAGCGTCGCCATTGTCAGCTTTGACAATTTTGAACGGCATGATTTCGATATCACGCTGAACTTCTTCGTCTTCAAAACGACGGCCGATCAGACGCTTGATTGCAAACAAAGTGTTTTCTGGGTTTGTCACCGCCTGACGCTTCGCAGGCTGACCGACCAGAGTTTCGCCATCTTGTGTATAGGCGATGATAGACGGCGTTGTGCGATCGCCTTCAGCGTTCTCAATTACGCGTGGCTTATCACCATCCAGTACAGCGACACATGAGTTGGTTGTACCCAAGTCAATACCAATGATTTTACCCATCAGGCTTTCTCCGAAATTCGTTGGTTTACTGGCTTCGTCCCGTTTGATACAGCGACGAGCATGGGGCCGAGGCCCACGGTTTATTCAAGTACGGTATCGTATGACTACTAAATAAGGCCACCGGATACCTTTTCAAGGGTCAGACTGAAAAAAATTTCAAAAAAATAAAACCCACCGGGGTGGGCTTTGTCTTCATTCTGCCCCAACAGACGATCAGGCTTGCGTGTCTACGTTGCTGCCCGGTGCCGCTTTTGCGACCATCACCATTGCCGGACGAACCACACGGCCGTTCAGCTCATAGCCTTTCTGCAGCACCATCATCACGGTGTTTGGTGCGTGTTCCGCACTTTCCTGCATAGACATTGCCTGATGGAATTCAGGATTGAACGTTTCACCCAATGGATTGATGGCTTTCAGGCCAAACTTCTCAACCGTGTCGGTCATGGTTTTCAGGGTCAGCTCAACGCCTTCAACCATCGGCTTGATCGTTTCATCAGACTTGTCTGCTACTTCCAGTGCGCGCTCCATGTTGTCGATCACGGGCAGCAGTTCACCGGCAAATTTCTCCAGCGCAAACTTACGTGCTTTATCGATTTCCTGCTCGCTGCGACGACGCATGTTTTCCACATCGGCACGGGCACGCAGAACGGAATCCTGTTGATCTCTCACTTTGGCTTCGCTCTCTGCCAAAGCGGCTTCCAGTTCTTCGATACGGGCCAGTGCCAGTCCTTCCGGAGTCAGTTCTTCTGCACTTTCAGCAGCTTGCTCAACTTCTGCTGACTCAGCCTGTGCCTGTTGCAGTTCTTCTTCCTTTAACATTTCGTCTTTCTTGCTCATGCTTTCGCTACTCCGCTAAGCTCAAAAAGGGTGAATGCATGGCCGACCCGCCGCGCAGACGCAGTAAATCGACCACTCTTAAAACGTGATGGGCATATTATGGGGATGAAGTTCAACGATTCAACCCGAGATCGACGACAAAGGGCGACAATTCGTCATCCGTGAGGCTATACTGGCCCCAATCTTACCCGTTGGATCAAGGACATGACGCGCCCGTTTGAAATCATTGCCCTGATTGGCAAACCGAGAAACCCTGACGCGATTCACACCCACACCAGTCTGTACCACTGGCTGACAGCCAAAGGCTATCAGGTATTGGTGGATCATCGGCTTGCCCATGATCTGGATGTCCCAGCAGAGGTCTTTTGTGATCTGCTCACCATTGGTGACCGCGCGAATCTGGCCATTGTCGTCGGCGGTGACGGGAATATGCTCGGCGCTGCCCGCGTGCTCTCCCGCTTTGATATTTCGGTCATTGGCGTGAACCGCGGTAATCTCGGTTTTCTGACTGATTTGGATCCCGACAATTTCGAGCAGGAACTGGAAAAAGTGCTGGACGGCGAATTCGTCACCGAGCACCGTTTTCTGCTGGAAGCTGAGATTCACCGTCACGGCCAGATCAAGAGCCGCAATGCCGCCCTGAACGAAGCCGTGCTGCACCCGGACAAAATCGCTCACATGATTGAGTTCGAAGTCTATATTGATGAAAGCTTTGCTTTTTCGCAGCGTTCTGACGGCCTGATCATTGCCACCCCAACCGGCTCAACCGCCTATTCCCTGTCGGGCGGCGGCCCGATTTTATCGCCGAGCCTGAATGCCATCACACTGGTGCCCATGTTCCCGCATACCTTGTCCTGCCGCCCTTTGGTGGTCGACGGGAATCGCCGGATCAAACTGATTGTGCCCGACGATGGCCGGACGCTGGAAGTCAGTTGCGACGGCCAGGTTTCGCTGCCGGTCAATCCCGGCGATGAAATCCACATTTATCAGAGCCCGGATCAGCTTCAGCTCATCCACCCGAAAAGCTACAGCTACTACAACATTCTGCGGGGCAAACTGGGTTGGTCGAGTAAACTGTTCTGACGCATCCTTTGCTCACTGCCAAAGCCAGCCATTGCTGGCTTTTTTATTGTCTGCCAAAAACTTACCTCACATCACATTTTTCACAAGAAATTCAGCGACCAGCACTTTACTGTATGTAGATACAGTATATACTGTTCAAATAAACAGGTGTTGATTTAAACAGGTGAACACACATGCTGGCTCATATGACGATCTCTAATTTTGCTATTGTTAAAGATCTCGAATTCGAGATGAAACCTGGGATGACAACCATTACAGGTGAAACCGGTGCGGGTAAATCGATTGCGATTGACGCGCTGGGCCTGTGCCTCGGCGACCGCGCCGAAGCCAGCATGGTGCGCCCCGGCGAAAGCAAAGCCGAAATTCACGCGACCTTTTCCCTGCGCAACAATCAGGCAGCCCGACGCTGGCTGGAAGATAATGAGCTGATAGAAGGTGACGAGTGTATTTTACGCCGCGTGATCACTAAAGAAGGCCGTTCCCGCGGTTTTATCAATGGCAGTCCGGTCCCAGCCTCTCAGCAAAAAGCGCTCGGACAGCTGTTGATCAACATCCATGGTCAGCATGCACATCAGATGCTGATGCGCCCGGAACACCAGCAAGAAATGCTGGATAACTATGCCGGTCACAATGGCCTGATGGATTCAGTCCGCAGTGATTATCAGGCCTGGCGTCAGGCCAAGAACGAACTGAGCCGTCTGAGTCAGAACCGTGCCGATAACGAGGCACAAAAACAGCTGATCCAATATCAGGTCAAAGAGCTCAATGATCTCGCCCTCGGGGAAGAAGAGTTTGCGGAAATCGAAGAAGAGCACAAGCGGCTGTCGAATTCCGGCGATCTGGCACTGACCAGCCAGAATGCGCTGTCCATCCTCTATGAAGGCGATGAAGTCAATGCATTGCAACTGCTGCAACAAGCCAGCCAGCAGGTCATAGATCTGGGTGAGATGGACAGCAAACTCAGCACACTGGCGCCCATGCTGGAAGAAGCCATGATTCAGATCCAGGAGGCCAGCCAGGAACTGCGGGGGTATTTGGATCATCTGGATATGGATCCACAGCGTCTGGTGTTTCTGGAAGAACGACTGGCAAAAATCATGTCGCTGGCACGCAAGCACTATGTGATGCCCGCTGAGCTCTGGCAAAAGCATCAGGATTTACTGACAGAACTGGATAATCTCGACGGCAGCGACGAAAAACTGGATGCGCTGGCAGATGCCGTTGAAAAGAAACGTCTGGCGTTTCTGGAAAGCGCGGAAAAACTCAGCAAGAGTCGTCAGCGTTATGCCAAAGAACTGAACAAAAAAATTTCGCACAGCATGCACGAACTGAGCATGGAGAAAGCGGTGTTCCAGATCGACATTCACAGCGATCCGGAGCGGATGCTGACACCACTGGGCTTCGATACCATCACCTTTATGGTGTCCACCAACCCGGGTCAGCCGCTGCAACCGCTGGGCAAAGTGGCTTCCGGTGGTGAACTGTCGCGAATCTCACTGGCCATTCAGGTGATCACGGCGCAGAAAGTGGAAACCCCAAGCCTGATTTTCGATGAGGTCGATGTGGGGATCAGTGGCCCGACTGCGGCCATTGTCGGACGTATGCTGCGCACACTGGGCGATTCAACGCAGGTTATCTGTGTGACTCACTTGCCACAAGTCGCAGGATGCGGCCATCAGCAAATGTTTGTCGCCAAGAAAACCAGCAAGGGCCAGACTGAAACCAGCATGAAACCGCTGGACGAAAGCTCCCGAATTGGTGAACTGGCCCGTTTACTGGGCGGCAGTGAAATTACCGAACGTACACTGGCGAACGCCAAAGAATTGCTGGTCGCGGCATAGTTTCAACACAAACTCTCTTTTCTACTGCTTTCAGATGCAACTTTTTGACATTTCATGCGTCTCAACCCTCGCTTCATCCTTCGGATGAGGCGAGTTTTTTTATCGTGCTTTCACTTTGTCTGTAACTTGCTTATCATCACAGACAGAACTGATTATTTTGCCGGGATGCTATGAACTGGAAAACTTTTGCCGCGCTGGCGTTGAGTGTCAGCCTGCTGGGCGGCTGCTCTTTGGTTGAACGCTTGGTCTACCGTATCGATATCAATCAGGGGAACTACCTGGATGAAAAGGATATCGACAATCTGAGGTATGGCATGAACCAGGAGCAAGTACGCTATGTTCTGGGTTCCCCAATGCTTGTTGAGCCTGAATACCCGAACACCTGGTATTATGTGTTTTATCACAAGCCCGGTCATAACGAACCGGAACAGAAAAACCTGATTCTGAAGTTTGACGGCAGCCGTCTGCTGACCAGCATGAGCGGTGACTACCAGCCGGGTCCGAACTTCAGAAACCCGCTGAATTAATCCCCCTCAGCGGTCACCTGCTTCAATCAACGGACACAAAAAAGCTCGCCTCGGCGAGCTTTTCTCTATCGCGTTCACATCGAGCTCGACTCAGGCATCGGTGTCTGGCTTTTGCTCAGAAGATTCAGCAGCATGTTCCGCTGAATCTGCGCTGTCATCCTTCTTCGCTTTTTTGGCCGCCAAAGCTTCCTGTTTGGCCTGCTCTGCACGCTTACGACGGATCTCTTTCGGATCGGCCAGCAGCGGACGATAAATCTCCAGCCGATCGCCATCATGCACTGTGGCATCGAGCTTGACCGGGCGACTGAACACGCCTACTTTATTCTTCTTAAGATCAATCTCCGGGTACATTTCCAATACACCGGACCGTTCAATGATTTCCTGAACCTGCGTTTCCGGCGTAATCGCCAGCTTAATCACACGCTGAGTCTGCGGCAGCGCATAGACGACTTCGACATGGTTCAGGTGATTCTGCTCAGATGTCATATACTTCTCTGGCTCGCTGGGTAAAGGCGTTGACCATATTATTGGTCAGCTCATGGAACACTCTGCCAAACACCGCTTCCACCAAGGCATTGGTGAATTCAAAATCCAGTTTCAGCTCCACCTTACAGGCATCCGTATCCAGCTCGGTAAAGTGCCAGCCACCCACCAGTTTTCGAAACGGCCCTTCCACCAGCTGCATGCTGATTTTATGAATACCTTCCAGCGTGTTACGAGTCACAAAGGTTTTTTTGATCCCAGCCTTGGAAACGTCTACTGCCGCCATCATATGTTCTGTAGAGCTTTCCAGAATTTTGGTGCCAGAGCATCCCGGCAGAAACGCCGGATACGACTCGACATCGTTCACCAGGTCAAACATTTGCTTGGCACTGAACGGGACCAGTGCAGAGCGACTGATTTGAGGCATAGTTTCTCCTTAACCCAATATCGCTGGTAATGATACCATTAGTCGGCGATCTGCCAAAGATTCAGTGAGTGTGTGTCTCCATGGCCTATTGCCTCTGGGAAAAACGTTCCCCTAACAACTTGAATCCGTATAATAAGAAGCTATGGCAAAGAAAAAACCAAACAAGCCGGGCAGCAACACCATTGCGCTGAATAAGTCTGCCCGCCATGAATTCTCAATTCATGATGAATATGAAGCCGGCGTTTCACTCCAGGGCTGGGAAGTGAAGTCTCTGCGTGCGGGTAAAGCAAACATTACAGAAAGTTACGTCTTTTTGCGTAACGGCGAAGCATTCGTGTCTGGCATGACCATCACACCGCTGAACGCCGCCTCAACCCACGTTGTGACCGATCCGGGCCGCGTGCGTAAGCTGCTGTTAAACCGCCGTGAACTCGACAAAATCATTGGTGCCGTGAACCGCGACGGTGAAACCATTGTTGCCCTGTCGCTTTACTGGAAGGGATCCTGGGTTAAACTGAAATTAGGGACCGCGAAAGGTAAGAAGCTGCATGACAAGCGTGCCGACGCCAAAGACCGCGACTGGCAGCGCGATAAGGCACGAATTATGAAGCATAGTTCGCGGTAGTCATTGACCTGGCAGAATTTTCTGCTAGTATGGAACACCTCTTTGGGGCTGATTCAGGATTCGACAGGATCATGAAGGCCTGTGGAGCATGCAGAGGTGCGGTTGGCCTCTTTAAAAAGCCGCAAAAAAATAGTCGCAAACGACGAAAACTACGCACTAGCAGCTTAATAACCTGCTCAGAGCCTATCCTCCCTAGCCTTAGCTCGTAGGACGGGGATCAAGGGTAGTCAAACCCAAACGAGATCGCGTGGAAGCTTTGACCTGGGAGCGGAAGCGTTAAATCTAATTCAGGTGTGTCTTAGCGTGGCGTGTTTGTTCGCAGCGTTCTGACGAGATTAAAGACAAACTAAGCATGTAGCGCCATTGGTTAGAGTGATTTTGGACGCGGGTTCAACTCCCGCCAGCTCCACCAAATCGTATATACGACGACATCTTCGGATGTCACAAAGCCCGCCGAGGTCCTGACCTGGCGGGCTTTTTGTTTGTTTCATCAAAACCTCCCGTTTTAAAGTTATCCAAAGATTAACTAAAGATGTAGTGAAACTGTTTGGATAGCCATTCCGTTATCCGCATCACTCATAAGTCAGTATCTTTTCTGCTTTTATTCATCGTTTGATATAGTCATGCAAATGCATTTGTAATGAGCTGGCTAATCGCATGGAATCGACAATAAATAAAGCAAAGCTGTCTGAAACAGACATCATCACGAAATTTATTCTACCAGCCATCAAAGATTCTGACTGGGATGACATGTCCCAGATCCGTCAGGAAGTAAAACTCCGAGACGGTAAAGTGATAGTTCGTGGCCAAGCGGCAGCAAGAAAAAAAGTTAAGTCAGCAGATATCGTTCTGTACCACAAGCCAAGCATGCCCTTAGCCGTTGTCGAAGCCAAAGCCAACAAACATGATATTGGCAAAGGCATGCAGCAGGCGCTGGACTACGCAACCTTGCTCGACGTTCCGTTTGCTTTTGCTTCAAATGGTGACGGTTTCATTTTTCATGACAAAACTAACTCAGCTCAACTCGAAATAGAAATTCGACTTGAAGACTTTCCAACACCTCAGCAACTGTGGGACAAGTACTGCGTTTGGAAAGGCTACAAAACCGAACACCTTTCAGTCATCACTCAAGATTACCATGATGACGGTAGCGGAAAGTCTCCCCGCTACTATCAGCTACAAGCGATAAACAAAACGGTCGAAGCCGTGGCAACAGGCCAAGACCGAGTGCTACTGGTTATGGCAACAGGCACAGGGAAAACCTACACCGCTTTCCAAATCATTTGGCGTTTGTGGAAGTCACGAGCCAAAAAACGCATCCTGTTTTTGGCAGATAGAAACATCCTGGTCGATCAAACCAAAACCAACGACTTCCAGCCTTTTGGCACCGCAATGACAAAAGTCACGGGGCGAACAGTCGATCCAGCTTACGAAATCCATCTTGCGCTTTATCAGGCGCTCACTGGACCAGAAGAGCATCAGAAAGCCTATAAACAAGTCGATCCTGACTTCTTTGACCTGATTGTTGTCGACGAGTGTCACAGAGGGAGCGCCTCCGAAGACAGTGCATGGCGAGAGATTCTTGAATACTTTGGTTCTGCTACTCAAATCGGTTTAACTGCCACGCCAAAGGAAACCGATATCGTTTCAAATACTGAGTACTTTGGCGATGCCATTTATACTTATTCCCTCAAACAAGGCATCGAAGATGGCTTCCTTGCACCTTACAAAGTAGTTCGTGTGGATATTGATGTGGATCTTCAAGGTTGGCGACCAACCAAAGGTCAAATCGATAAGCATGGTGAAATCATTGAGGATAGAATCTATAACCAGAAAGATTTCGATAGGACCATGGTCATCGATGAACGTACTGAGCTTGTCGCAAAAACCATTACCAACTATCTCAAGCACACCGATCCGATGGCGAAAACGATTGTGTTCTGTAATGACATTGACCATGCAGAACGCATGCGCCGAGCGCTAATCAACTGTAACCCAGAGCAAGTTGCCAAAAACGAAAAATACGTCATGAAGATTACGGGCGATGATGAAATCGGTAAAGCACAGCTCGATAACTTCATCAACCCGAAGAGGTCTTATCCAGTCATCGCAACCACTTCGGAGCTGATGACAACGGGCGTCGATGCAAAAACTTGTAAGCTGGTTGTTCTTGACCAAGGCATACAGTCGATGACCAAGTTCAAGCAAATTATTGGTCGCGGTACTCGAATTGATGATCGTTACGGAAAGCTATGGTTTACCATTCTCGACTTCAAAAAAGCCACAGAGCTGTTTGCTGATGAACGCTTTGATGGCATTCCTGAACGTGTCAAAGATACAACACCAGAAGATTTTGAAACTGATGAAGGGCTCAATGAAATCATTGATGATGTAAACGAGTCTGAACAATATAACCCATTTGAAGAAGAAGCCCTCGATCCAACCAGCATTCATGAACCTGAAGCTTCATATGAGTCTGGCAATACCTGTTCTGATGGTAGCAACTCTGACGATGATACTGATTGGCAAGACGAAAACCGCGTTCGAAAATTCCATGTCAATGGTGTCACCGTTAAAGCCATTGCCGAGCGTGTTCAGTACTATGACGCAGATGGAAAGCTAGTCACCGAGTCATTCAAAGACTACACACGCAAGACGATGGCAAAACAGTTCACCTCAATGGATGACTTTGTAAAGCGTTGGCAAGATGCCGATAAGAAGCAAGCGATCATTGATGAGCTTGCTGAAGCAGGTATCATCTGGGAGGCGCTTGAACTGGAGGTCGGTAAGGACCTCGATCCATTCGATATGATTTGTCATGTCGTCTACGATCAGCCGCCATTAACAAGGAAAGAACGCGCTGAAAACGTCAAAAAGCGTAATTACTTTACGAAGTATGGCGAAACCGCTCAGCAGGTGCTCAATAACCTTCTTGATAAATATGCTGACGAAGGTGTGCAAGAAATTGAGAACATCCATGTACTGAAAGTAAAACCTTTTGATGAAATGGGTCGCCCTCTCGAAATCATCAAAAAGGGTTTTGGTGGTAAAGAGCAGTACTTGGAAGCCATCACTGAACTGGAGTTTGCAATTTATCAGTCGGCATAGCGCTTAACTTAATTTCGTCACACGGCTACCATCAGGTAGCCGTTCAATTTAACTGACTTTCTTGCTTTCAGGCAAAATACGCTGGCGAAAATGTTCATGTGCTGCTGACGAGATATCATTCCCTTTAAACCGTCTTTTTAGATTATCAGCAGCCATCAACGTTGAACCCGAGCCAAAAAACGGGTCTACGACTAACTCCCCTTCCTTGCTGCTTTGAGTAACAAGTACTTCAAGTAAACTCACTGGCTTTTCAGTTGGATAGCCTTTAAATACCCGCTTATGCGTTAATATATCTGGCATTCCCAGATCATTCAGCTTTCTCTTACCTTTTTCAAAAAATAAGATGTACTCATGGCGTGCGCGGTAATGGTATCCCATACCGATGCAAACCTTATCCCAAATAATAGGCTTCCAAAACTTAAACCCGACTTTCTCTGCAATAGGTTTAATGACAAACATAGTTTCTTGGTCGCAAAAAAGGTAAAAGTGGGAATTTTTCTTGAGTACCCGATATATTTCGAGAAGAAGCTCTCCAAACCTTTGGTTAGGAAATATATCAAACCATTGGTTGCTTGAGGATTTGCTCACTTTTAGTCTGGTCGTCGTACCAATTTTTCGATGCTTTTCTAAAGACTCATAAGGCGGATCTGTGATGATTAAATCAACGCTCTCAGAATCGAGCGTTGATAACCATTTTACTGCATCGTCTTGATATAAATTCATCAGATTCCTATACAAGACTACCGCATGTTTTCCCATTCATATAGGTTTGAGATTGCATACCTCTATCGAGTCGACGACAATCAATGCAGTAGCTTTGGTATCCTTCTGGGTTTCGAGCCGTAACTCTAGCAGGTGTTTTCCCAAAGGACGATGGGTAAGGGTGAAAAATGTGCTCTCCCCCATTAGCATCAGAACAGTGAGGACATGATTTGAACTTCTGACCCGTGTAAGGATCTTTTTTATGAATCATCCCTATATTTAAACGCTTGTGACAGCAGCTACATGTCATATTAATCTCCTATCTCAGACGGAAAATATGATACGAGTAGCTTAAAAACAAAACAGTGAGTCAGGTAGCATAACCTTAATATCTAAGTGGTTAATCAGAGGTAGACAATTTACATATCAACATACGCTTGGTCCCTTCGATTGAAATCAGCCCCCAATTCAAGTTCTCATTCATTACGATCAAGCGAGTATCTGGCAAGACACTCATTGCTTCATCTAAAGCTAGCTGAAGCGATTCAAAGTCTAAAGTCATCGCCCTCAGGTCGGTTCGCTTTTTTCCCATCACGTCATACCAATGTCCTTTATACATATTGCTCTCCTTGGGAAATACATGAATCCATTCTTATACAGCGGTAAAAATGAAGTCGGTTATCTTTACCTTCACAGCGACATATTAAATCACGAATACTCACTTAGTGTCATAATGTTAAGTTCACTTATTTCGCATCAAATCTGCTATAATCCGACCCAATTTTTTGTCCGTTAGCAGTAGTAAACCATGTCAATCAGTTCAGTGATTAAGTCCATTCAAGACATCATGCGTAAAGATGCAGGTGTTGATGGTGACGCACAGCGTCTGGGCCAAATGTCTTGGCTTTTATTCCTTAAAGTGTTTGATGCCCAAGAAGAAGAGCTGGAGTTCGAGCTAGATGATTACCGCGAACCAATCCCAGCGAAGTACCTATGGCGTCACTGGGCGGCAGATAACCAAGGCATTACGGGTGATGAGCTGCTGGAATTCATCAATGATGACCTATTCCCGACGTTAAAAAACCTAACCGCACCGAAAGACACCAACCCTCGTGGTTTTGTGGTGAAAGAAGCCTTTAGTGATGCTTTCAACTACATGAAAAATGGCACACTGCTGCGTCAGGTGATTAACAAGCTCAACGAAATCGACTTTACTGACTCTAAAGAACGTCACCTGTTTGGTGATATCTACGAACAAATCCTACGCGACCTACAAAGTGCAGGTAACGCGGGTGAGTTCTATACCCCTCGCGCAGTGACTCGCTTTATCGTCAATCGTCTTGATCCTAAACTGGGTGAGCAGATTATGGATCCCGCCTGCGGCACGGGCGGATTCCTGGCTTGCTCGTTCGATCACGTCAAAGAGAACTACGTGACAAGCACGGCCGACCACCAAACGCTGCAAAAACAAATCCATGGTGTAGAGAAGAAACAACTGCCACATTTGCTGTGTATCACCAATATGATGCTCCACGGCATCGAAGTCCCCGTGCAGATCAAGCACGGCAACACGCTTAACAAGCCGCTTTCAAACTGGGACAGCAATATCAATGTGATTGCGACTAACCCACCGTTTGGCGGCACAGAAGAAGATGGGATTGAAAAGAACTTCCCTGCCGAAATGCAGACTCGTGAAACGGCTGACCTGTTCTTGCAGCTGATTGTCGAAGTATTGGATAAAGAGGGTCGCGCAGGTGTGGTATTGCCTGATGGCACCTTGTTTGGTGAAGGCGTAAAAACCAAAATCAAAAAGATGCTGACGGAAGAGTGTAACCTGCACACGATTGTTCGCTTACCTAATGGCGTGTTCAACCCATACACGGGCATTAAGACCAACATTCTGTTCTTTACCAAAGGCCAACCAACCAAAGAAGTATGGTTCTATGAGCACCCTTACCCAGAAGGCGTGAAGAACTACAGCAAAACCAAACCGATGAAGTTTGAGGAGTTCCAGCAAGAGATCGATTGGTGGGGTAACGAGGCCGATGGATTCGCTAGCCGTATCGAGACCAAGCAAGCTTGGAAAGTGTCGATTGAGGATATTATCGAGCGCAACTTTAACCTTGATATTAAAAACCCGTATCAGGACGAAGTCGTCAGCCATGATCCTGAAGAGTTACTGGCGAACTATCAGCAGCAACAACAAGACATCAAAGCACTGCGTGACCAACTGAAAGGCATTCTCGGTGATGCGCTTCGCTCTACCATTCAAGGTAAAAAGCAAGGTGGAGCACAATAATGGCAGTCGAAAACCTGATTACCGAGCATATTGATATTTGGACGTCGGCAGTAAAGACCAAATCGACCTCTGGTCGCGGTAGCAGCAACAAACTGGAGCTTTACGGTGTTAAAAAGCTGCGTGAGCTAATTCTGGAGTTGGCTGTGCGAGGCAAGCTTGTTCCTCAAGATCCTAATGATGAGCCTGCTTCAGTGTTGCTTGAGCGTATCGCGCAAGAAAAAGCGCAATTAGTTAAAGAAAAGAAGATTAAGAAACCAAGAAAGTATGAACCAATTGATGATAATTCTTTACCCTTTAATATTCCTTCGAGTTGGAAATGGGCAAGAATTGAGGATTTAGGCCATGACCTTGGTCAGAAAAAGCCAGATAAAACGTTCACTTACGTGGATGTTGGCTCAATTAATAAAGAGTTAGGCTATATAGACGAACCAAGCATTTTAGAACATTCTGAGGCGCCATCCCGAGCTAGAAAATTAGTCCAGAAAAATACTGTTATTTACTCAACGGTACGACCATATTTGCTAAATATTGCTGTCATTGACAGAGACTTTAATCCTGAGCCTATAGCTAGTACTGCGTTTGCAATTATCCATCCTTTGAGCGGTATTTCTAGTTCGTATATTTATAGATACCTTAGGTCTCCAAGCTTTATTGAATATGTTGAGAGTGTTCAAACTGGTATTGCTTATCCTGCAATCAATGATAAACAGTTTTTTTTCGGTCTAATTCCTGTACCACCAAGCGCTGAGCAACGCCGCATCGTCGCCAAAGTCGATGAGCTAATGGCGCTCTGCGACCAGCTAGAACAACAAACCGAAGCCAGTATCGAAGCGCATCAAGTTCTGGTAACAACACTGTTGGACACACTCACCAACTCTGCCGATGCTGACGAGTTGATGCAAAACTGGGCGCGAATCAGTGAGCATTTCGATACCTTATTCACCACCGAAGAGAATATCGACCAGCTCAAGCAAACCATCCTACAACTGGCAGTGATGGGTAAGTTGGTTCCGCAAGATCCAAGTGATGAGCCTGCTGCTGAGCTACTGAAAAGAATTGCGGAAGAAAAAGCGCAGTTAGTCAAAGAGAAGAAAATTAAAAAGGAAAATGCGCTACCGCCGATTTCTGAAGATGAAAAGCCGTTTGAACTTCCTATTGGGTGGGAGTGGTGCCGTTTAAGTGACATCTCAAACGTTATTGACCCGAACCCATCACATAGAATGCCTAAATATGTAGAAGATGGCATTCCTTTTATTTCTACAGAAAATTTTGTTGGCGATGAGGAAATAGACTTTCGTATCGGTAAAAAAGTAATGCCTGATGTACTGGAAAGCCAAATATCTAAATTTGACTTAACTCATGGTGCGTTTGCTATGAGTCGAATTGGTACCATAGGTAAGACTCGTTTTTTACCATCTGATCGGACTTACTGCATGTCACATGCGCTGTGCGTCATATCACCCTTAGTTAAATCAATAAATCATGAATACTTAAGGTTCGTTGTAGCGGCAGAGAGTTCCCTGTCACAAGCCCAACATGGTGTCAAAAGTATTGGCGTCCCAGATTTAGGCATGGGAGTTATTAGAGCATTGCTAATACCGATCCCTCCACAAAAGAAACAGCATTGTATTGTAAAAAAAGTAGGAGAGTTAATGATGGTTTGCGACCAATTAAAACAGAAAATCAATGTTAAACTGCAAATTCAACTGCAACTAACCGATGCTATTAGTGATCAGATGATATAGCCATGAGCCTATACAATATCGCAAACAAAAATCTCACCGCACTGACACCAACCACTTTTGCAGCCGAAGGGCTGCAAGAGCGGCACGATTTACAAGAAGCGCTGAAAGGCTGTATTGATGCCATCGCTCCAGATTGTTTGGTGATATCAGAAGAGTTTTCAGACTGGGAAGACAGCCGTCGCCGTATTGACCTGTTAGCCATCGACAAGAATGTCAACATCGCGGCTTTTAAACTTAAGCGTGTGACGACTTTGCCCATTAGTTGAAGCAGAAAGGGCTAGATATCGACGCCCATGAAACCATCCTGTTCCTGAATGAGTTAACCACGACCAACTCAATTTCCAGCGTAAGCGATAGAAATAACAACAGATTCGTATTAGCATGCTTTGAATTAATCTCTTCGAATTCAAAGGCTTTTCAGATGGCGCGTGGCACACAGCTCAAGATTTATCTTGCAAACGGAACGGTGACCGGCATTCGCCATGCAGAGATTGTTAATTGGACTGGACAAGCCATTGCTGTTCCCCGCATTCATGTCAAAGATCTGACGGATTGGGAAGAGACACAAAGACCGGGCGTCTATTTTCTGTTTGGGTTTGATTCCGACACCGGCAAAAACCTTGTTTATATTGGTGAAGCAGAGCACATCCAGAGGCGATTGCAGCAACACATCGCGGCAAAAGATTTCTGGAATGAAGCCATCTGCTTTACCAACAAAGATGAAAACCTGACCAAAGCTCATGTGAAATATCTGGAAGCCCGGCTCATCGAGATTGTCATGTCATCGAACCGATACGCCCTGGATAACGACAAACGCCCACCAACGGCCTCTTTGCCCCGTGGAGACAGAGATGCGATGGAAACATTTATCGACAGCATCCGCGTTGTGATTGGCTCTCTGGGCCATAAATTACTCGAGCCGAAAGTCATCTTCGATCCTCAGGAAACCGAAACGCAACAGAAAAGCCTGTTAAAGCTGAAAGTTAAAAAAATTGACGCAACTGCCAAGTTAACCGATGAAGGCATCGTGGTCCTCAAAAACTCTCAGGCATTGCCTGAAGTACAAAAGAGTCTTTCAAATGGCTACACCAATCTGAGAGCCAACCTGAGAGAAAAAGGGCTGTTAGTCGAGAGCAGTGACAAGCTGATTGCAACAGACGATATTTTGTTTACCAGTGCCTCTCAGGCCTCCGCTGTTCTGCTTGGTTATCCCTGCAGCGGGCCTGACTATTGGCGCGACGCCAAAGGCCGATCGCTGAAAGAAATCGAGATGGGAGTTTAGACATCCTGCTATCCCTCATCTCTCGACGCCCCTTTCTCCCCCCCACGCTTTGACCAGCGCTTCGAGGCCTTTAATGCTGACGTCCCGTTGCGGGAATGGGATGCTGACGCCTTTGTCGGTCAGGGTCTGGTAGATGTCGAACAGGAGATCGGATTTAACGACCATGAATTCTTTGATGTCGCGGATGAAACATCGCAGTTCAAATTGCAGGGCGCTGTCGCCCAGGCTGGTGAATACGAGGCTGGGTGCGGGGTAGCTCAGGACCATGGCGTGGTTCTTGGCGGCGTCCATGAGGACTTCTTTCACGATGTTGAGATCGCTGCCGTAAGCCACGCCAACGGACACAACCAGTCGGCCGTGGTTGGAGCGCAGGGTCATGTTCTTGACGATACCGGCGATGAGATCGGAATTGGGCACCACAACATCCTGCAGATCAAAGGTTTCGATCCGGGTGGATCGCACTGCGATTTTGCGGACAAATCCTGAATGGCCGGACACTTCAATCCAGTCGCCCTCTTTGATGGGCCGCTCAATCAGCAGAATGATCCCGGAAACAAAGTTCGACACAATGGTCTGCAAGCCAAAACCAATCCCGACCGACAGCGCCCCGGCCACAACAGCCAGGCTGGACAGATTGAGTCCCGCGGCAGAGACCGCAATGATGATTGACAGTGTATAGCCGACATAGCCAAGCCCGGTCACAATCGCAGTACGCGCACCGGGGTCAGTTTTGGTTTTCGGTAAAACAGAATTGCGCAGCACATACTGAATCCAGCGGGTCAGCAGGATCCCGGCAAACAACACCACAAAAAAGGTGATGATGACATCCAGGGATAAACGCACGTCGCCCAGCTCGATGCCGTCAGAGAGCAACCGCCAGACTTCGGCAATATCTGTGAGGCGTGCGCCCCAGATCAGCGCCAGTGCCGGGGCGAACAGGAAGAAGATGATCACAATCAGCACAATCGGCAGCAGACTTTCACTGGGGCCTGCGTCCTCTTCTCGGGTATCCCGGGTGAAGATCCGGGCCATCAGATTCAAAAGCCCGTAATAGATCACCATGGCGAACGCCAGCAGCGCAATGGACATCACCATAGGAATAATGGCCTGCCGCGCCAGACTGTCATAGCCGAGACAGACAAACACCACGCTCAGCACACTGGAGGTTTTCATCAGCCAGATCAGCGCATTCAGGATCCCCCGGCTGACATGGCTGCCCTGCTCGCTGTCCTGCGCATGTGATGCGGCGCTGTGGGCCGCTTGGCTCAGCAGTTGCGCCAGACGCCACATCAGCCAGCTGCCCAGCAGGATAGCCGGTAATGTCAAAATGGCTGAGCTGGCCGCCGAAAAAGAGTAATCCCCTTTCAGCGCAGTGAGCAGTACAATCAGGCCGAGAAACAGCCCGAGCAACTGGCAAATGCGCATCCCTTCCCGAGCCGACGGGCTATCCAGCTGAATGATCCGCTGTTCGGGCGCTTTGGGCCGGAAGATCAAAAAGCCCAGCCAGTGACTCAGCACGATATAAAAAGCAACAGCGCCCAACGCTTGTAGGGTCTGTTGCGCTGAAGCCAGCGGCAGTTTCAGGACGCTGATGGCAGTCAGTAATAACATCGCCGTCAGTAACGGAAAAACCAGCCGGAGCAAGGTGGAAAACAGATTACAGACCAGAATCGTACTTTTCCGGGTCAGACTGCGGCTGAACCTGTCCAGCAGGTTGATCGCCCAGGGTTGCACCAGCAGCATGATCAGTACCGCAAGCCCCGTCAGGGCAACGAAGGGCAGAATCGACCCCGTCATGGCCTGATTTTGTTTGGCATCCTGCCGGACGGCCCGGAATTCCTGCCTGAGCTGACTGGCGTAGCGCTTCAGTTCCCGCAGGGCATCGCCCCAATGTCCGGGCCAGAGCGGTGTCGGGCTTTTGGTGAGCAGTTTATCGGCCAGTTGCTGGCGGATCTGCTGATCGATTTCTCCCACCAGCAAATTTGCCCGTTCATAGGCGGCATCGGCCAGAAAAATCGGGGCGCTGGCGGTGGCCAGTTCGTTCTCCAGCTCCGCCCGGCGGCTGGCGATGACTTCAGGTTCACTGTCACCGTCTTTAGGTTCCGGACCGAGGGATTTGATCTGCGCTTCAAGCCAGCGAACGTCCACCGACTTATCCTGAGACAATTGATACGCCTCGGCACGCTGATCCGCCAGCGTGGCCCGGAGCTGCTCCAGCGCAGCCGTTTCAGCAGACGGCTCCCTCAGCAGTTGCCGGGCGTTTGATGCTGTCTGATCCCAGGAAAGATAGGGCTCTTTTTGATGCAAAGTCGTCAGTGCCGCTTCTTCAGCCAAAGCGCACCACGACACCAGAAGACTGACCAGCCCACAGACAAAAGGCCGCATCCGTTGCTGCATGCTCGAACCTACCGGAAGCAATCACTGAACATCCTCTGAGCTTATGCGATGGCGCTTACCGATGTCGTCAAAAGGCTAAGAAAACAGCGCTGTTTATCCAATGGCGACCGAATTATTTTGCGCCCCGAATCTTTGTCTGAAGATTTCGGTCTTTCGTTACCCATTTTCGGGCTGCCATCGCTTGAATGAGTCAAGAACAGCCTCACTCTATTCTCTGGCGGGATATTTTTAGACAGAACTATAGAGATTTCACACATCGCCTCAGGGGATATGAGATCGTTTTCAAAAAATAATGCGCTAAACAGCTTTGAAGCAAGCTCACATCTCATTTGGATTATCCCGAATATCGTGATGTTGCATAACAGAAAATATGCACAAAACCTCACTTTTCATGCACTAAATTTATTCCGGTGGGGAGATTGATATGATATTTTTATGCGCGGGTGGCAGACTGATTTTTCCTGCTGGCTTATTTTACTGAGAAAATATTGTTCCTTTTTTTACCCAATTGAGTGCAAATGCATATTCCTTTGACGAAATCCATCGCACTTTTCAGCTTGAGTAAAACCTTTAGACAAGGATATCAGTAAAATAATTTATGACTTTTGCGAATGCCTTTCGCATTCTTTTTTTTCTGCGAGCGGGAAGCCATTCATATGGAATATTTAGAGCGCATTAAACGCCTGGCGAAAATCCAAGGGATCAGCCAAAAACAACTGGGAGAAACACTGGGTCTGCAACAAGGCACCATGAGCCGTAAGCTGTCCGGTAAGTATGGTATCGAAGTCCGTGAGCTGGAAAAGATTGCCCAAACCCTGAACACTTCCATCAGCTATCTGCTGACGGGGCAGATTGATTCCGGGACTCAGGCAACCACGGCGATCAGTCAGGAAACCGGTCATAACACCACTTCGACTTACATTCCGATCATTCACCGCAAAGACTATCTGTCTTACCGGGATGGCGGCACAGTGGAAGTGTTGAGCAAGCGGGCGATCCCGCACCATCTCAGCCGCGAAGACTGTCTGGGCCTGTTGGTGGATAACGAAAATATTGCGCAATGTGCGCCGCTGGGCAGCTATGCGTTAGCCACACGCAAAGCGCCGTATCGCCCGAAACAGCCTGTGTTTGCATCCGTTCGCGGCAGCGAGCCCGACTTCTATCACATGACGCAACTGGCCGACGGTGTGGTGTTTTCAACATCTCAGCCGGATTTCCCGAACCTGTTCGTCAATCACGACGAGTTCAAAATCCACGGTTATATCATTCAGTCTGACTGGTCTTTCGACCGGATCTGATCGCCTGTCTGGTGATCCTGTCTCGCTTCCTGATCTGTGAACGCACCTTGTTGCAGATCAGGGGTGACAGCGCCCTTTCAACACGTACAATAGCGGCGTGAACTGAAGGAGCGAATCATGCACACCCCATCTTCCCCAATCCAAATTATTGTGGCCTCAACCAATCCGGCCAAAATCCGCGCTGTCGAAGCTGCATTCCGTGACGTATTCCCTGAGATAAAACTGAACATTGAAGGTCTGGCTGTCGACAGTGGCGTCCGTGCCCAGCCGATGTGCGCCGATGAGACGCTGACAGGTGCCCGCAACCGGGTGGCACATGCTCAGCAACTTCAGCCAGCAGCGGATTATTATGTCAGCCTGGAAGCGGGTCTGGACGGCGGGGCAACCTTTGCCTGGATGGTGATTGAGAACGGCCAGCAACGCGGCGAATCACGATCTGCGTCACTGCCTCTGCCACCACAGGCGCTGACTCGCCTGCATGAGGGAGAAGAATTGGGAGATGTGATGGACGATATGTTCCAGCAACAAAATGTGAAGCAACAAGGCGGGGCCATCGCCATGCTGACAGCTCATCGGCTCAGCCGCAGCAGTGTGTACCATCAGGCGCTGATCCTGGCCCTGATCCCCTTCATCAATCCGGCCTTATACACCACAGATTAACGCGACACAAACTCGATCTGTCCCTCCCCTTACCAAAATGAAGGAAAAATCAGTACTCACCGCAAGCTCGATCCGTCCCTCCCCCTTTTCAAGGGGGAGGTTAGGCGGGGGTTAACAATCACCAGCGCCAGTTCCAAATCTGAGCGCGCTGTACGAACCCCACCCTAGCCCTCCCCTTGCCAAGGGGAGGGAACGTTCGGACTCACAACAAACTCGGACAATCCCCCCTTCAAGGGGGAGGGAACATTCAAATAGGGAAAAAGGAGCGTCAGCCTTTCGACTGTTCCTGAAGAAATGCCGACAACCAGTGACGGATGTCTTCATCATGATGTTTGAGCTCATTGGAGCCGCGGGTAATGGTGGCGACGCCAACGCCAAGCAGCTCGCTGATTTTACGCTGGCTGCGCTCGCCATTGAGCAATTCATGGAAGATATTGACGCGGGCGATCAGTGATTCGCGCTCATCCGGGGTTAATAACAGACGCAGCAGCAACTCATCTTTACCATCGGCAGAAGCCTGACGAAACAGCGTGACAATCTGCTGCCATTCGGTGAATTCCGGCGTTTCGGATTGAGATGACATGGTTTTCCTCAACTGAAACCTGTGCAATCGGTTGACTGCACAGGCTGACAAACACTCCCGAATTCTACCCTGAACCAGCCTGAATGGCGACTCTCAGCACTGAATCAGTACTTTGCGTTCAGCTCTTCCGTCGTCAGCAGCTGGACATTCTGCCCCAGAAGCTTGTCGTAATATCCCTTAAACATCAGCACATTCTGAACATAACCGCGGGTTTCCCCGAAAGGAATCGTTTCCATGAACGCAAAGGCATCCAACTGACCCCCGCTGATGTCCCGCCAGCGGGTCACACGGCCCGGCCCGGCGTTATACGCCGCAAAAGCGAAGATGCGATTATTGTCATAGCGCTCCAGCATCATTTTCAGATACCCGCTGCCCAAGCGGATATTCACTTCCGGCTCGAACAGACTGCTCACCCCTGGATACTTGTAACCCAGTTTTCGCGCGGTATGTTTTGCCGTCGCAGGCATCAGTTGCATCAGTCCCCGTGCGCCAACCGGAGAAACAGCCTGTGGATTCAGGGCACTTTCCTGACGCGCCAGTGCCATCATGGTCGTCGTCTGCAGTTCACGCTGCTTGCCGTACGACTGAAACGTGTTTTCAAAAGCCAGCGGGAATCGCAGCGACAGATGCTCCCACATCTGACCATAAATCGTGGCCTGTACCGTCAGATGATGCCACTGCTTCTCACCGGCATAGCCGGCCAATGGCCAGATGGCTTTCGGATCCAGATCTTTGAGCAAATACCACCACTCAAGATTGGCATCATAAACTTTCTCTGTCGCCAGCATTTCCTCAATCCGCTTCAGAGCCGGCAGATACGGCGACACATCTTTTTCCGCATCCGTCAGAGCTTCCACCGGGAAATCGATCGTCTCGCCCAGCACAGTGGCAGCCGCAGCGCTGTAGAAGTTCCGGTCCCCCAGTAACGCCTGATATTGCGGTTTGGCGGCGACCGGATTGGTTTTCGCCAGCAGGTGCGCCTGCCAGAATTTCCAGCGCAGCGTCTCCTGTTCTTCCTTCGACAACGCCGGGATCCAGGCTTGCGCTTCCGTCCAGTTGCCTTCACGCAATGCCACACGAATCCGTCGGCTGATCAGATCATCATCTTTGCTCAGCCGCAGTGTGGCATCCCGCCAGCGGATCTGCTCAGGGTTATCGGAATCCATCAGCCGGGCGGCGGTATAATTCGCCAGCGCCTGTTTTTGATCTGAAGTGAGTTTCTGGCCATCCGCCACCCGCTCCAGTTGCTTCCGCGCTTCGGCAGTATCCACACGCACCAGACGCTGATACGCCAGTGTACTGAGCTGACGGTTAAAGTCGGTCACTTGGCTCTTTTTGGCAAATTCAGCCACCCCTTCGGGCTGATTGAACAGGGCCAAAACCGTATCGCCCTTCGCTCTGGCCTGACCGGACAATTGTTTGTCGAGATATTTCAGCAATCCCTGATTACCGGCTTCAAACACTAACAGCATGCGATCGAGGATCAGCGCATTGGTCCGCTTGCCTGCTTTTTCCCAGGCTTCCAGCATCGGATCACAATCATCATCCAGCGATGCCCCCGTCAGCCAGAGCGATTCCGCCCCTTCCCACGCGGCTTTCGTTTGCCCGGTTTTGCTCAGCGCATAATAGTACTGACACTGATAGCTTTCCCGGTAAGGCGGCTCGGTCTGAAATGTCACCAGATCGCGCCAACGCCCGGCATCAGCCAGTTCATCCAGATAGGAATATCCGAGCTTGATGGTAAATGGGAGATCCTTGTATTTGTCGAGAAATGCCCGGACTTCTTTCGGCTGGCGTTTTGCCAGGCCTTCCTGAAACTGACGGTAATCCAGATAAGGCGTCAGTGGATAATCATCCAGCTTTTTCCGGTAAGATTGATAAGCGGACTGATTATTTTTTTCCAGCGCTTCTTTTGCGGCCTCATACCACGCCCGTTGCTGCTCCAACGTCGCAGCCTGCGCTGCGCTTCCTCCCAGCAGCATCCACAGCCCCAGACCCAACAGCCAGCGACTCGGATGGCGCAACACTACTTCAGACTGCATATGTCCCCTTTATCAACTCATTCAATCTGTGGGCTTCAAGCCCCTGCAGGCCAATATCCTAGCCTCAGGGGGAATGACCTGCGTCAGCCTGAAGTCAGGCGGAGGTCAGAATGCACAGGCGGCCCTGTTTTTCTGGCACTGTATCACTGAAATTGCACCGAAACTGTGGCAATGATTCAGCAGACAAAATCCCCCCCCCCATTCAATCCATTTCCTCAGGTCACCTTGTATTCATCTTAACCATCATTTTGAGACATTGCTGTTAAACTTAGGCCCAGAATGGTTAAAATACCCCTTTCTCCAATAATCAGAGATGACTTACGGAAATGGCTGAATACGTCTATACCATGTCGCGGGTGAGCAAAGTTGTGCCACCGAAACGACAGATCCTGAAAGATATTTCACTGAGCTTCTTCCCGGGCGCCAAAATCGGTGTACTGGGCCTGAACGGCTCGGGTAAATCGACCCTGCTGCGTATCATGGCCGGGATTGATTCCGATATCGAAGGTGAAGCCCGTCCACAACCTGGCCTGAATGTTGGCTACCTGCCGCAGGAGCCTGTGCTGGATGAAGAAAAAACGGTTCGTGAAGTGGTCGAAGAGGCCGTTTCTGACGTGGCTAATGCCCTGACACGTCTGGATGCCGTTTACGCAGCTTACGCAGATGCGGATGCCGATTTCGATGCCCTGGCAAAAGAGCAAGGCGAACTGGAAAGCCTGATTCAGGCCAAAGACGGCCACAACCTGGAAAACACCCTGGAGCGTGCGGCAGATGCCCTGCGTCTGCCGGAGTGGGATGCTCAGATCAAACACCTGTCCGGTGGTGAGCGCCGCCGGGTTGCGATTTGCCGTCTGCTGCTGGAAAAACCAGACATGCTGCTGCTCGACGAACCAACCAACCACCTGGATGCAGAATCTGTGGGCTGGCTGGAGCGCTTCCTGGTTGATTACACCGGGACCGTCGTGGCCATCACGCACGACCGTTACTTCCTGGACAACGCCGCAGGCTGGATTCTGGAGCTGGACCGGGGTGAAGGCATTCCATGGCAGGGCAACTATACGTCCTGGCTGGAGCAGAAAGATGCCCGTCTGAAGCAGGAAGCCTCTCAGGAGAAAGCACGTCAGAAAACCATCGAGAAAGAGCTGGAGTGGGTACGTCAGAACCCGAAAGGCCGTCAGGCGAAATCCAAGGCGCGTATGGCCCGCTTTGAAGAACTGAACACCACAGATCATCAGAAGCGAAACGAGACCAACGAACTGTTTATCCCGCCGGGTGAGCGTCTGGGTGACAAAGTCATTGAAGTCAGCAACCTGACCAAATCCTTCGGTGATCGCGTGCTGATCGACGATCTGTCTTTCAGCGTGCCGAAAGGTGCGATCGTGGGCATCATCGGTGCCAACGGTGCGGGTAAATCAACCCTGTTCAAAATGCTGAGTGGCACCGAGCAGCAGGATACAGGCAGCATTGAACTGGGCGACACGGTGACACTGGCTTCTGTAGAACAGTTCCGCGACAGCATGAACGACAACAACACCGTGTATCAGGAAATCTCTGAAGGCAATGATGTCATTCGCATCAACAACTTCGAGATCCAGTCCCGTGCTTACGTGTCCCGTTTCAACTTCAGAGGCAGCGATCAGCAAAAACGCATCGGTGAACTCTCGGGTGGTGAGCGGAACCGTGTCCATCTGGCCAAACTGCTGAAAGCTGGCGGCAACGTGCTGCTGCTCGATGAGCCAACCAACGACCTGGACGTAGAAACCCTGCGTGCACTGGAAGAAGCGCTGCTGGAATTCCCGGGCTGTGCCATGGTGATCTCGCACGACCGTTGGTTCCTGGACCGGATCGCGACCCATATTCTGGACTACCGTGATGAAGGTCAGGTGAACTTCTTCGAAGGGAACTACACCGAATACACCGACTGGCTGAAAAAGACGCTGGGTGCGCAGGCTGCAGAGCCACACCGCATCAAGTACAAGCGAATTGCCAAGTAAACAATCCAGAAAGATTGAACCGAAGGCTGCCTCTGGGCAGCCTTTTTTTGGTTCTGACATCAGAGTGATACCAATCAAAGTAAGTCAATGATCAGAAATAGCACTGGAAAAATGTTTGAGAACAAGGCGGATTTTTTAGATAAGTAGTGATTCTACAATCAAAAAATCTAACGCAGTTATCGAATATTTTAGCAAGCTAGGATGACCAGTTATTTACTGCGATTGGTATGAGAGCACTCTCAACAAAGCTTTTTCTCTATTTGGGTAAGCGGGCCGGATCGCCCTACACTCGAAGCATGGACCCCAGAGGACGCGCAGATGATGAAAGAACGACGTCAGTTTATCCGGATTGTGTATCAGGCACCGGCAACGCTGCAACAGGCAGGTGCGACATGGCACACTACACTGAAAGATATTTCCCTGCATGGCGTGTTGCTCTCCCGCCCCGTAGACTGGCCACAGCGCGAGGACAACACATTTGACGTCGATATCGTGTTACCGCAGACCGATGTTCATCTGACCATGGCCGCTGAACTGATCGAGCAGGACGAAACCACGCTGCGGATGAAAATCGCCCACATTGATATCGACAGCCTGTCGCACCTGCGCCGTTTGATTGAGCTCAATCTGGGTGATGATGCCCTGCTGCATCGCGAGCTGGAACATCTCACCGATCTGGCTGCAGATGAATAGCGCTTAAACGGCAACCCGTTCGAACGCCGTCAGTGCTTCCTGCAGATCTTCAACGGCAATGATCTCGATGCCCGGCAACGGACGGCTGGCGTTCGCTTTCGGAATGATCGCCCGGGTAAAGCCCTGCTTCGCCGCCTCACGGATCCGCTCAACACCATTGGCCGAGGGCCGGATATCGCCATTGAGGCCAATTTCACCAAACACCAGCACATCCTGCGGGATCGGCGCGTTTTTGAAGCTGGAGAAAATCGCCAGCAGCACGGAAAGGTCCGCCGAGGTTTCCTCAATTCGGATCCCGCCAACGCAATTGACGAAGATATCCATATCCGACAGCATCACGCCGCCGTGGCGGGCCAGCACCGCAATCGACATCGCCAGCCGGTTGGAATCGTAGCCCACACTCAAACGTCGCGGCACTTCGGTCAGTGACTGGTTGCACAGCGCCTGAATCTCCACCAGCAAAGGCCGGGTCCCTTCCCACAGCGTGGTACACACCGACCCGGCATGGTTCTTATTCGAGCGGCTGAGGAAAATCGCAGACGGGTTCTTCACCTGTTTCATGCCGGTTTCTGTCATGGCAAAGAAGCAGGACTCAGAATCGGCCCCGAAACGGTTCTTCGAGGTTCGTAATACCCGGAACTTTTCATCGGACGTTGACGACAGTGCGAACAAGCCATCGACAATGTGGATCAGCTGCATCGGACCGGCAACGTTGGAATCTTTGTTGATGTGGCCGACAATCATGAAGGTTACCCCTTCCGTCTTGGCAAACCGGGTCAGCGCAGCAGCTGATTCTTTGACCTGACTCGGGCTTCCGGCCGCCGACTCATTGTGCGCCACTGTCATGGTCTGAATGGAGTCGATAATGACAAATTCAGCTTTCTGCTCCTGCACATGATGCAGAATTTGTTCGACTGAGGTTTCCGCCACCACCTGAATCCGGTCGATGTTTGGTGTCCCCAGCCGCTTTGCCCGCTGGGAAATCTGATGAATGGATTCTTCACCCGACACATACAACGCCTCACGTGAGCCCGCCACAGAACCAATACTCTGCAACAACAGCGTCGATTTACCGGCCCCCGGGTCGCCACACAACAACAGTACGGAGCCTGGGACAATCCCGCCCCCCAGCACTCGATCCAACTCCGAAATTCCCGAACTGAACCGGGGCAGATCTTTGCTTTCAACTTCAGAAAGCTTCTGCACTTTGGTCGCCGCACCCGCATAGCTGTTTGCCGCACTGCCGTTGCCCGCCCCGCCCAGAGCCGATTTGGTTTTCGGAATGGTAAATTCGGTAATGGTGTTCCAGGCGGCGCAGGCACTGCACTGGCCCTGCCAGCGTGGGAAGTCAGCGCCGCATTCGCTGCAGACGTAAGCTCTTTTGGTTTTTGCCATGATAACCCTTGCATAACCTAAGCCTGTGAATGGCTGCTTTGGAAAAGAGAATCCAAGCAACAAAATGATGAAGAAACCGCCAGGACATGCGCCAGGCCAGACTTTCCGTCCACAAACTTATGACAATTTTCAATTTTACTGCACAATTGGAAATCATACCCGATAGAGACCTGTTGCTAAAACCACTATGTTGCTGGACGAATACAAAGGACTGATAGAACAACTGCTGCCCGCTTATGACAGCGAGGATTTCAACGATCTGTTTCAGCATCTAACCAATGATCTCAACGGCCCGACCCGGCTGCAGGTCAAAATGGAACTGAACCGCTTGATGGCACCGTGCAGGCAACCCGTTGATCTGCGAGGCAAAGTGAGTGGCGAATGCCGCCCTTATGAACTGCACGGCATGACGCACTGGCTGGATGATGTCGCGATGAATGTCTATCGTCGCCGGATCAAAGCCTACGGCGATCAATTCCGGGTCGGCGTTTATGAATCGCTGATGACCACCCGTAACAATTTCCGGGTGATGCGACAACAGCAGCCGGAGCCCCAGCAAGCCGTAGAGCCGGAAGCGCCTCAGGTTGAAGACGCCCCCCCTTTTTCAGCCGAACTTTTACGGTTTGGCTACCATCTGAACCGCAGTGAACAACGGATCCAGATTTCGACCCCGGTGGTGCTGAGTCTGCCGTATTCACAGGAAGTGAACGGAATTTCCGCCGATATCTCACCGTCGGGTGCCCGTTTTCGGGTCTCGTCCGCCTTCCGGTATGTTGAAGGCCAGATGGTAACGGCCTATTTCCCGGAGCTGGCCAAGCAACTGAAAGACGAGCGGTTAATGCAGGGCATGAATTACCGGGTCTTAGGTGTGACGCCGCATGACAATGAAAGTTTTACCTGGCTACGACTGGTGCTGGTGGCCCCCAATGACGCCATCAAAGATGCCATTGAAGCCAGCAGACAACAAGCAGCAAACCGCTCCCGGCGTAACTATGAAGACAAAATTATTCAAACGCGGGCCCGCGGCTATGAACACTGTTTTCTGAAACACACCAGCAGTATTCCCTTGTTTTTTGCCGGAACTGAACTGAAATACTGTTTACTCACCGAACACAATCGCCATGTCTGGGAACACTGGCATGACGAACGGAATCAGTCCGTCATCAATCATTTGTTGTCGGAAGAGCGGATCCGAACGCTGGGCAAAGCAGGCATGAGTCAGTGCAGTACGCTGATCTACAGCTTTACCCATCAGCATGAAGGCAAATCTTATTTTTATTCTGCCGCGCTGCCGGAAATGCGCGTTGAAGAACGTCAGCTGTTCTGGCACATCGGTGCTGCCCGCGACAGCTGGCGGGTGATTCGGCTATCGCTGTATCCCATCAGTCAGGATGACCGGAACCAGTTACAGGAAATTGCCCCGGAATTGCTGGATACCCTCTCGACCCTGACGCACATCGGGGTGCTTCAGGATTTAACCAACCGCGCGGGCCAGAACGATTACCGCCTGACCGAAAAACCGGCACTGCCAAGCAAGCAGTTGCAAGTGTTCCGTCACCCGCGCAATCCGGTTGCAGCAACCCGTGCGGTATATTTCGATCCCAAACCGCAGCGAAGTGAGTCCCGTTTTCTGTTCAAAACCCCGGTCGCGCTGGAAGTGCCCGCCACACCAGAACAGGAAGGAGGCACGCTCGTCGGTCATACCATTGATATTTCAACCCGGGGCCTGAACCTGCGGCTGGATGAACCCCTGATGGCGAAACGGGGAGATCAACTCAAAGTCACTTTTGATGAACTGCTGCAAATGGCCAAAGAGGCACCTTTACGGCGGATTCCTTATCAGGTTATCAGGCTGAGTCCGGACTGCCGCAATGTTCAGCTGACTGCTGGTCGTGGCGAAGATGCCGCCCGCAGCGAGCATTTCCTGCGCCGGTTAATCAAACACAACGAAGCAAGGCTGCCAGTCAGTGAAGAAATCATGCCGGCCGGTCCGCTGCTGCTGGCCATGCACCAGATGCTGCTGACCCGCCTGAACTGTCTGCCGTATTTCTGCGAAAAGGTTGAAAATCAGGTCAAAGTCCGGGCAATCGGGGCCAACAAGCCCTTACCGACCCTGGGTAAATTACTGCAGCAATCCGGAGACGAAAAACAACTGTCACTGGCCCCGATTTTCCAGCACCGGGTGAAACAGCTGTTAAGCGAAACCATGCGTCCCATCGCAGTCACGCAGCCCTATGTTCATGAGCTGTATCTGGCTATTTTGCCGCAACCCGGCCAGACGCCCAGAGTGATCAGCAAATTGTTCAGTGATTTTCAGACCGGAGAAAGCCGTCGTCAGTTTGCCCGGCAGGCACGTGAACAAGGGCATTTTCTGGCTGTCCGGATCACGGCGGTGCCGTTACTGGATCCGACCACGGCGCTGATCGCGCAGGAACTGGCCGAATTGTCCAGAGTCGCTATGCACCGGGCACGCTCGCTGGAAATCGAATTTACTTCTCTGATGGGCTTTGGTGAGTTTTACGATATTACCGATGAAGTCTTACTGAGGCTGGGGCTGTAACACGGGACGAGACCCCGGTTGTGCAGGAGGCACGTGACCCCGTGCGTTTCTATCGACCCATTGAGTCCCCGCACAAACGGGGACCCAATCGCTCAATAGCAGTGGCTGCTTACCAGCCAATTTTCTGAGGCCAGAGCGAAGCCGACAACAGGCACAAGACCCCGCCGAGATCGGCAAAGCGAACAGCCGCAGGCGCTGTGGCCACCACTTTGGGTTTGGCATGATAGGCAAGACCCAGTCCGGCAGCAGACATCATCACCAGATCATTGGCACCGTCGCCGACCGCCAGTGTATTGTGAGGTGCAATATCATAGGCTTCAGCCAGCTCAAGTAAGATATCGGCCTTCGCCTGGGCATCAACAATATTGCCCAGCACCTGACCGGTCAGCTTGCCGTCCACAATCTCAAGCTGGTTCGATTGCGCATGCGCCAGCTGTAGTTCTTCTTTCAGATAATCAGAAAAATAGGTAAAGCCGCCGGAAGCAATGGCAGTTTTCCAGCCGTACTGATGCAACGCTGCAATCAGCTCACGTATCTCCGGCATCAGGGGCAGTTGCTGACGCACCTGTTCCAGAATGTCGTCACTTGCTCCTGCCAGAGTCGCAACCCGCTCACGCAGACTCTGCTCAAAATCCAGCTCGCCCTGCATGGCACGCTCGGTGACTTTCGCCACCTGCTCACCGACGCCAGCCAGTTTGGCAATTTCGTCAATACATTCAATCTGGATGGCGGTCGAATCCATATCAAACACGGCCAGACCGGGTTGAGATAAATCAGGCAGATCTCTGAAGGGCGCATAATCCACCCGATGTGCTTCCAGTGCCTCAATCAAAGGAGCGGTCAACGGATTACGCAACAGCAGGACATCGTATTGGCCCACTTTCCAGGCGGCGATCACCGAGAACGTCTCACCGCAGTGATGTTCTATCCGGTCAATCCGCTCCGGAGTCAGCGCCTGGCTGTACACCACCGCCGAGACGTATTTCACGTCCAGATTGGTTGCAGCAACACTTTCCGGAAAGCGGGTATGTAGCGAAGTATGTTTTTTTATCGTCAGCACGGTCTCTCACATCCATGTCAATGCATTTTCAACTCCCCACAAAGTACCCTATTGCAATTTATCAGGGCAAGTCCCAATATTGGTTGGTTATTCTGATCAAAGAAGTCACGACTATGTTTAAGTTCAAAACTGTACGCATGCAGCGTATCTGGCAGTTTCTGGTACTGGTTTTCAGCTTTGCTGGTCTCATCACCATGCTGGAATATGGCGCCCGCCTGAATCAGAACAACTTCAACATGCTGAGTGAGCAGACGCAGTCGCTGTCCCGCATTATTGCCCGGCAGGCCGCCAGCACAGCAACAGACGATATTCTTGAAAATCAGCAGGACAAACTTCAGGCACTGGTGAACCGCATTTCTGACGAGCCGCTGATTCTCGATGCCAGCATTTATAATGTGGAAGGCACCCCGCTGGCACAAACCGAAGATGCCATGCCACTGGAACAGGTGTCCGGCCTGACGACACCGCTGTCGACTGCCAGCATTGGCCGCCAGCAGATTGTGCAGCCGGTACTGACGGATGACGGCCAGATCGTGGGCTATCTGCGACTGACGCTGGAGCACGGAAAGCTGGTTCAGCATGCCGCGGATCAAATCGACAATATGACCAACACAGTCCGCGGACTGGTTCTGGCCGCCCTGTTGATTGGCTTTATTCTGGCCTACACCTTCGGTCGCCGGAAAGATGTCTGGCATTTCCCATTCCTGCTGACCGCCAACGCGAAGGACTGATACCAATCGCAGTAAATAACTGGTCATTCTAGCTTGCTAAAATGTTCGATAACTGCGTTAGATTTTTTGATTGTAGAATAACTACTTATCTAAAAAATCCGCCTTGTTCTCAAACATTTTTCCGGCGCTACTTCTGATCATTGACTTACTTTGATTGGTATGAGCCGCCGACTCTGCCTCACAGCCACAAAAAAGACGACCCGCGGGTCGTCTTTGCGTTCAAGGGTGAACGATTCGAATTTATGCTGCGTCTTTGTCGCCCAGCAACACAGATTCCAGTGCGATTTCCATCATTTCCAGGAACGTGGTCTGACGCTCATCTGAGGTCGTCGCTTCGCCACGCAGAATATGATCGGACACAGTACAGATTGTCAGAGCCTTGGCGCCAAACTCTGCAGCCACGCCATAGATACCCGCCGCTTCCATCTCAACACCCAGGATGCCGTACTTATCCATGGTCTTGAAGAAATCGAAATCCGGGTTGTAGAACAGATCCGCCGAGAACAGGTTCCCGACTTTCACTTTGATGCCCTTGGCTTTCGCCGCTTCTACCGCGTTCTGCACCATGCCGTAATCTGCAATCGCTGCGAAATCGTGGCCACCGAAACGGATACGGTTCACTTTTGAATCGGTGGACGCACCCATGCCAATCACCACATCACGCAGGTGCACGTCATCACGCACTGCGCCGCAGCTGCCGACCCGGATGATCTTCTTCACACCGAAATCTTTCACCAGCTCTGTGGCATAAATAGAACAGGACGGAATGCCCATACCATGGCCCATCACAGAGATTTTGCGGCCTTTGTAAGTCCCGGTGTAACCAAACATATTGCGGACATTACACACTTCTTTCACATCTTGCAGAAATGTATCGGCAATAAATTTAGCGCGCAGGGGATCCCCCGGCATCAGGACAACATCCGCAAAATCACCCATTTCGGCATTAATATGTGGAGTAGCCATCTGTTCGCTCCTTAATCATTGTTGAGGTGCCCTGACTGTCTCCGGACAGGGCACATTGCGCATTCAGCGTCAGACTTCACCGCCTGGTCGCGCGGTTACAGGAAAGAAGTCCCGTGATCCATGGCAGACGTCCCAAAGTAGCTTGCCAGACTCTGACCGATATCGGCGAAGGTTTCACGACGTCCCAGAGAGCCCGCCGGAATTTTCGGACCACTCACCAGCACAGGAATGTGCTCGCGGGTGTGGTCTGTGCCCGGCCAGGTTGGATCGCAACCATGGTCCGCCGTGATAATCAGCACATCGTCTTCTTTCAGCTGTGCCAGCAGCTCCGGCAGACGACGGTCGAAATATTCCAGCGCTGCGGCGTAGCCGGCAACGTCACGACGGTGACCATAGGCAGAATCGAAGTCGACAAAGTTGGTGAAAACAATCGTCTTCTCACCCGCAGTGTCCATTTCAGCCAGCGTGGCATTAAACAGCGCTTCCAGGCCTGTGGCTTTCACTTTACGGGTGATGCCGCAGTGAGCGTAAATATCAGCAATCTTACCGACAGACACCACCTGGCCCTGCTGCTCGTCCACCAGCTTTTGCAACACGGTGGCTGCAGGCGGCTCAATCGACAGATCGCGGCGGTTGCCGGTGCGCTCAAACTGGCCTTTCGCCGGACCGATAAACGGACGGGCGATTACGCGGCCAATGTTGTAGTCTTCCAGCTCTTCACGCACGATCTGACACAATGCCAGCAGGTTATCCAGACCATAGGTTTCTTCATGACAAGCAATCTGGAACACGGAGTCTGCGGAAGTGTAGAAAATCGGCTTGCCGGTTTTCATATGTTCTTCCCCCAGATCATCCAGCACTTGTGTGCCGGATGCGTGGCAATTACCCAGATAACCCGGCAGCTTGGCCCGCGCCACAATGCGATCCAGCAGTTCCTGCGGGAAGCTGTTGCTGGTGTCCGTAAAGTAACCCCAGTCAAACAGAACAGGCACACCGGCGATTTCCCAGTGGCCGGACGGTGTATCTTTGCCTGAAGAAATCTCTGCAGCATGGCCATAAGCACCGGTGATTTCAGCCAGAGGATCCAGACCAGCAGGAAACTCACCGCAGGACTCTTCCGCCGCTTTCCCCAGCCCCAGACGGGTCAGGTTCGGCAGATTCAGCAAGCCACTGCGATCAGCATTGTCAGCACGACCTTCCGCACAAGCTTTGGCGATATGACCCATGGTATTTGAGCCAACATCTCCAAACTTGTGCGCATCTTCGGTTGCGCCCAGACCAAACGAGTCGAGTACCAGGATAATTGCTCTTTTCATCATTGCTCCAATTTAAACATCTTCAGCACGGATACGGCGGTAAACCTCAGGGGTTGCCGCTGGTGCCTGTTCTGTCATTGTGATTGCCTGACGGACTGCCTGGGCTGTTTCCTGCCACTGTGCTTCGCTGCGTGCATGGATCACGGCCAGCGGTGTCTGACTGTCTGCGAACTGACCCAGACGGATCATATCGGTCAGACCCACAGCGTCATCAATCGTATCGGTTGCCACTTTTCGGCCACCGCCCATGCCTACCACAGCCATGCCCAGTGCACGGGTATCCATCGCACCGGCAAAACCGCTCTGCGCCGCAAAAACAGGCTTCACGATTTCGGCAGTCGCCAGATAGTTGTTGTAGTTTTCAATTAAGTCAGCCGGACCACCCAGTCCGTGGACCATCTTGCCAAAGCGCTCTGCAGCCGAACCGTTATCCAGCACCGCCTGCAGTTTGGTACGCGCTTCCTGGTCATCTTTAGCCAGACCTGCATTCAGCAGCATGTCGGCACACAACGCCATCGTGACTTCAAACAAACGCGGATTGCGGTATTCACCGGTCAGGAACTGAACGGCTTCGCGCACTTCTACTGCATTACCAGCACTGGCGGCCAGCACCTGATTCATATCTGTCAGCAGCGCTGTGGTTTTGGTGCCCGCACCGTTGGCGACAGCCACAATCGACTTCGCCAGCTCTTCCGAAGCTTCATACGTCGGCATAAATGCGCCGGAGCCTACCTTGACGTCCATCACCAGCGACTCAAGCCCGGCAGCCAGTTTCTTCGACAGAATCGACGCGGTGATCAGTGAAATATTATCGACTGTCGCGGTAATATCGCGCGTTGCATACACGCGCTTGTCGGCTGGTGCCAGATCGCCGGTCTGACCGATAATCGCCACACCGGCCGACTTGGTCACCTGACCAAATACCTCGTTCGACGGCATGATGTTATAACCCGGAATGGACTCCAGCTTATCCAGTGTGCCGCCGGTATGGCCCAGGCCACGACCGGAGATCATCGGAACAAAGCCGCCACATGCGGCCACCATCGGGCCGAGCATCAGCGAGGTCACATCACCCACACCACCGGTGGAGTGTTTGTCGACAATCGGACCACCGAAGTTCATGTGGTCCCAGTTCAGCACCATGCCTGAATCGCGCATCGCACAAGTCAGTGCCACGCGTTCGTCCATGGTCATGTCATTGAAGTACACTGCCATTGCAAAGGCTGCGATCTGGCCTTCAGACACCTGATCTTTGGCAATGCCTTGAATAAAAAAGTTAATTTCTTCTTGGGTCAGCGCGATGTTATCGCGTTTTTTGCGGATGATTTCCTGAGGTAAGTACATAAGGTGCCTCGACTTGGCTTGGGAGCGGCACTCGCGCTTCATCAGCAGCTCGGCGGACGAGCACTGCCCCTCCCTGTATTGGGCTGTTTCCTGCAGCAGTCAGGACAACCGACTGCTGCAGACCAGTATCCGTAAGGATCTCGGAATGACTTAGTAGCCGCCTTCCGCTGCTTTATCGCCTTCACCCAGCGTATGCAGCAGATTTGCCAGCAGGCTGGATGCACCAAAACGGTAGTGCATGTTGTCAGCCCAGTCAGCACCCAGAATACGATCAGCCATGGCCAGGTATTGCGCCGCATCTTCTGCAGTCCGGACACCACCCGCTGGTTTAAAGCCTACTTTGTCCTGCACACCCATGTCTTTGATCACGGTCAGCATAATCTCAGCGGATTCCGGGGTCGCGTTCACAGGAACTTTACCGGTCGAAGTTTTGATGAAATCAGCACCCGCCTGAATAGAGATTTCAGACGCTTTACGAATCAGGGCAGGATCTTTCAGCTCACCGGTTTCGATGATCACTTTCAGCAGAATATCGCCACAGGCAGCTTTACACTGCTTCACCAGCGCGAAGCCCACGTCTTCATTACCCGCGATCAGTGCACGGTAGGGGAAAACCACGTCCACTTCATCTGCACCGTAAGCAACGGCCGCTTTGGTTTCAGCCACGGCGATCTCAATGTCGTCATTACCGTGCGGGAAGTTGGTCACAGTTGCAATGCGGACTTCCGGCGTGCCCTGCTCACGCAGCTGCTTTTTCGCAACCGGGATAAAACGCGGATAGATACAGATCGCAGCGGTGTTGCCCACTGGCGTTTTTGCGTTCTTACACAGCGCAATGACTTTGGCATCCGTATCGTCATCATTCAGTGTGGTCAGGTCCATCAGTTTTAACGCACGCAGTGCAGCAGTTTTTAAATCGCTCATGACTTTCTCCAGTCGAAATTGTTCTACCAAGTGTCCTGTTTGCGCCTGGCTGACCGATGTTCAATCGGCGATTGTAGCCACAGAGAAACAGAAGCGGACTTGACTCCGTGAAGACTCAGGTTCACCTTTCGGCACCTGATTGACATCCTTTTCACCGCGTAAGGGCAGTGAAGTCCCTTACCAGCCATCCAAAACACACCCTAATTCACAAAAATATCAGAATGCATTCACGCAGGTTTCATCCTCCTGCGACATTACTCAGCCATCTTACCAAGCGAAAATCAGCCAAACCATCACCTAAACGTTTCCCTGAGTGGATAATGTGTTGACTGAATGACCCTAATCTTTGACTGAGCGATTTCAGTGCTATTGACGGTCTCTGTCCGCACAGGTCCGATTTATCCGGAGAAAAATCGCTCGAGGATCCACTGATACAACTGCCCGCCTAAAAACACACCCACAATCCCCATCACCCCCGATAAAACCGGTGGCGCCGGAATAGGCAGCTTGAGTGCGGAAAACAGCAAACCAACAATAACGCCAGCCAGCAGCGCGATCATCACTTCGTACATTGCCTGCTCCTGTTGATTCGGTGGCCGCGTTGCAAATCGCCCACCATAAACCCACACAGAGTGTAGACCCAAGGCCATGAAGTGTCTGCTAAGGATGCGCGTCTGATACCGCAGAGGAAAGGCCGGGAGTGGGCATTTTTCGACTTTTTTCCGAAAATAAACCAGATAGTTACTGATTCTGTTGGCAGGGTCTGCAGCGGGAGGGACTCATACCAATCAAAGTAAGTCAATGATCAGAAGTAGCGCCGGAAAAATGTTTGAGAACAAGGCGGATTTTTTAGATAAGTAGTTATTCTACAATCAAAAAATCTAACGCAGATATCGAACATTTTAGCAAGCTAGGATGACCAGTTATTTACTGCGATTGGTATCAAGGCAAAACCAATAAAAACGCCGCGGCAATCAGCCGCGGCGTTTCAGAGATGAAGCGTTCTGTGTCTGTCTTACAGAGACAGGAACAGACCTGCAATGGTTGCAGACATCAGGTTCGACAGCGTACCTGCGGCAACGGCTTTCATACCGAAGCGAGCGATATCGTGACGACGGCTTGGTGCCAGACCGCCAAGACCACCCAGCAGGATAGCAATCGAAGACAGGTTTGCGAAACCACACAGTGCGAAGGAGATAATCGCTTTGGTCTTCTCAGACATCGCGACACCCGTTTCAGCAACGACCAGACCGCCATCAGCCACATCTTTCAGATAAGGGGTGAAGTTCAGGTAAGCAACGAACTCGTTCACAACAATTTTCTGACCGATGAAAGAACCGGCAATCTGTGCTTCATTCCAAGGCACACCAATCAGGAAAGCCAGCGGCTGGAAGACATAACCCAGGATCAGTTCCAGTCTCAGTTCAGGCATATCGAACCAACCACCGATACCACCCAGGATACCATTGATCAGCGCAATCAGACCGATGAACGCCAGCAGCATCGCACCCACGTTTAGGGCCAGTTGCATACCGGAAGATGCACCCGCTGCCGCTGCGTCAATCACGTTGGCAGGCTTGTCATCGTGCCCTTCATCATCTTTATCTGCGCCCAATTGATCCACTGGCGTTTCGGTTTCAGGTTTGATGATTTTTGCAAACAACAGGCCACCTGGTGCTGCCATGAACGAAGCTGCGATCAGATACTCCAGCGGAACACCCATCGACGCGTAGCCAGCCAGTACACCACCAGCAACAGATGCCAGGCCACCACACATGACCGCAAACAGCTCAGACTGAGTCATCTTCGGTACAAACGGACGCACAACCAGTGGTGCTTCAGTCTGACCGACGAAAATGTTTGCTGTTGCAGACATGGATTCGGCACGGGACGTTCCCAGTGCTTTTTGCAGTGCGCCACCCAGAATGTTAATCACAAACTGCATGACACCCAGGTAGTACAGCACGCTGATCAGCGCGGAGAAGAACACGATGACTGGCAGAACTTTCAGGGCGAAGACGAAACCACCGCCACCAAAAACTTCGAACATTTTGCCAGAAACCAGGCCACCGAACAGGAAAGAAATCCCTTCGTCACCGTAGCTAATCACATTAGCAACAGCTTGAGATGCACCATAAAGCACATCACGGCCGACAGGTACATACAGTACGAATGCACCAAAGAAGAATTGAATGGCAAACGCGCCACCAACAGTACGTAAATTAATTGCTTTGCGGTTATCAGACAGCAGCACGGCTACCAGCAGCAGCACAACCATCCCAACCAGGCTCATAAACAGGCTCATGGTTTATGGCATCCCTATAGTTAAATTTTGGCGTCTCGACAATTCGGCTCTCAAGGAGTCGGGCGCATTATACGCATGGCAACTAACAGCATGTAATGCACACGTCACACTTTGGTTGGCAACCGAGTGAAAGTTGAACATCAAGTGTGACAATGGTCACACGATAGTTCTACCTGATGCACAATAAAAAGCTAAATCAATGTCAGAATCTTCATTTTTGAGAAGGCAGTGCAAACAATTCACAGGCATTTTTGCTAGAGGCCCGCGATATGTCAGCAGCAGATTCCGACCGAAGTTCGGCCAACGCTTCACAAACCAAAGCCACTCTGTCGGGTCGATTCGGCTCTCCCTGAAAACCCGCCAGTGGCATATCTGGCGCATCCGTTTCCAGTAACAGTGCATCAAGTGGCAACTGAGCTATTGTAGTGCGAGTTTTGTTTGCTCTGCGATAGGTGATCGTACCACCTACGCCAATTTTGATACCCAGATCAAGAAGTTGATGGGCTTGCTGCAAACTCCCGCTGAAAGCATGATAGATGCCTCCCCGAATTGGCGGGCAGGATTTGAGGCAGGTCACTATTTCTGGAAATGCTTTTCGGCAGTGCAAAATCACCGGCAGGTTGAACTGATTGGCCAGCGACAGTTGCGCCGAGAGCCACTCGACTTGCTGGGCGCGATCGGCATCCGCAATGGCAAAATCCAATCCACATTCACCCACCGCAACACAGCGTGGTCCGGCCTGAGCCAATGCCTGTTCCAACCGGGTGAGCGTCTGCGGGCTGTGCTCTGCAGCAAAAAACGGATGCATCCCCAGCGCATAATAGAGTGCCGGTTGTGTTTCCGGCGACTGTTGCTCACATATCGCCTGAATGCGTTGCCAGTTCTTCTCACCGACAGACGGGATGACAATATGACTGACACCCGCCCGCTGTGCATCTTTCAGGTAAGCCGCCGGGGCCTGCGAAAAAGGCGCAAAGTCAAAATGGCAATGACTGTCAATCAAGTGCACGGGCCTGTTCGTCCTCTGTTTTCTGGGTCGCCTGACGTCGGGCTGCCCGGTTTGCCGGATGGCGGGCATCCTCTTCATCATAGCGGACCGGCGCACAACAACGGCGGTTTTCTGGGACAAAACCCATTCGCCCACACCAGGCATCATAACGTGCGACCCAGACTCGGATGTGTTTCAGCATGCGGGAATCCTGTTCATTTTCATCTGTCCGGATTATTTCAGGGTTTGAGGTGGAATCCTATCCCCTCTTCGTTTCGTCCTGTTCAGAGACACAGCGCCTAGCACACAGACAAAACCGGCATTTTTTTCTCTGTGGATGCCAGTTTTTCCCGCATTTCACATTCAAATCTGTCGTTTATGTTATTCAGGATAAAAACAAATGACAGACACAATCCCATGAAACCATTCAGTCTTTTTCTGCTCTGTTTATCGCTCACGGCATGCGGCGGTGGCTCAGACAGCAGCAACCAAACAGCCGGTAACTCCGGCAGCAGTGATGCAGGCAACGGCCAGTCCTCAGATGCCATTCAACGGGCAGTCAAAGCGGGCGATCCCCGACTTTTACCCGCAGATCCATCCGTGCTGGAACAACGAATTTCGAGCCTGATCGCAACAGAACAACACCGCCAGCGCGAAATTCAGGCCCAGATTTTCGGTCACGAACGCATTGAATATGATCCGGGACAACACTCCCGTTTTTTCACGCTGCAATATCTGACCAGTGCGCAGACACTGCTCAGCGGTGTGAAAGGCAATCTGCTGGCCACCCTGAGTGAACAGGATGGACGGCGCAGTGCAGCCTTCGGCACCAATATCCTGCGCGAACTGGATGCGGGTGAACACAGCGCATTTGCACCCCAGATGAACAAAGTCATGGACTGGTTACTGTCGTCCCGCCCGGCAAATCCGCATGTGGCTTTGATGCTGATCAGCCACAGTCATTCCGAACAGTCGAAGCGCTGGCTGCAAAGCCGCTACCCGCATATGACGTTTTCTCTGTGTACGGTTGAAGCTCATCTGGCTGACTGTCTGTCATCGGCGGATCTGGTGATTACCGGAACCAGCAGCCCGTTCAGTCAGGCATCCGTTGCCGCCGCGCTGGACGGTGTGGCGGCCCGTAAACAGCCGTTGTTGTATGTCCATACCAACAGCTGGAACTCAACCCCGGATACCAACCTGATCCTGAGTTACTTCGGTGTGCAGACACAAGCGGTCGGCGGTGCCGGGAACTATTTTGCGCAGGACAAAGCCAGTTGGGCATCTGCCGCAGACATGCGGCAAAGTACCGATGTCCTGTCTGGGATCGCGGGACTGATCCAGCACTTCCGCAAGCATGATTTCAGTTTCCGCATTCAGGATTGTGAAGACGACAATCAGAGCTGTTCTAATATCACGGCCTTTGAACTGGAATTCCTGACGCCCGTGACATCGCTGCGCCAGATCGTGCGGCAAGTCGATGCCAGCGGTACAGATATCTTTGCGCTGCCGCATGAATATCCCCTGGAGAAACACCTGATCCTGCTGGCCGACCAGTACCGTCAGCAGGTGCAGTTCCCGATGTCGAAAAACACCACGGCAACGGTCCCGTTTCTGAAAAGCTATTTTGCTGATCATCTGACCTATTACTCACGTCAGATCAATCCGGCACAGTCAGATCTGGGCAACTTCAGCCGGACGAATTTCAGCCATGTCACGCCAATCAGCAAAACGGTCCGCCTGACCAGCCGTCGTCCGTGGCGGGCAGCCGGTGTCTATGCCCTGCCCGGCCAGCGGTTTACCGTGACACGAACCGACAATCACACCAACGTGGCTGCGACGGTGTTCATCAATACCCAGCGCGCTACGTCAACCAAGCCGATGTCACCGGCCAACGGCTATCACCGGCCGAAGTATCTGCAGTCCAACCCGGTGACAATTCAGGCCGGTGAAACCATCACCCTGACCTCACCTTACGGGGGGCCGGTTCAGATCGGTTTCTCCGATCTGGGCACCCCGATGACGTTCTCTTTCCGTCAGGTGGCACAACATCCTTACTGGCAACCGGGGATGAGTGATGCAGCCTTTCAGGCCGCGCTGGAAAGCAAAGCGTTCGACTGGGCTGAACTGACAACCGAGCACTTCGAGATCCATTCCCGGAATGACCGGATGCTGACCACGCTGTCGGAAAACAGCCGCTGGGACAGTGCCAGTGACGTCGCGCCGCGACTGACCCGTTATCACCACAGCGCCCTGCGGGCACTGGCTGGCTATCAGGGGGAGAACATCACGCCGATTGCGGAAGTCCGGTCTTTTGCAACCCAGCATGGGCTGACACAACCGGTGTGGGATCAGGTGCAGCACATGAACGCCGATCAGCCCACCTGCGGCTATGGCTGTTCCGGTAATCCTTATGATGCGGGCTGGGCATTCAGTGTACTCGGCCACGGCGATCTGCATGAAGTCGGACACAATGTCGAGAGTGGTCGCTTCAAGTTCAATGGATATGAAGGCCACGCAACCACGAACTTCTACTCTTATTACCCGAAATCCCTCGCAGCCGTGCAGGAAAGCGGTTATGCACATCAGTGTCAGTCGCTGCCTTTTGATCAGATGCTGGCCGATATTCGTCAGAGTCAGCTGAGCGCTGATCCGGCAGCTTATATGGCCAGACGCAATGACCGCAGCTGGAGTCAGGGGGCGGCTTTGATCGTTCAGATGATGATGCATGCGCAGCACAAGGGAAAACTGAGCAACGGCTGGCATCTGATTGCCCGGCTGCATTTGCTGGATAAAGCCTTTGCCGATGCCGATAACAGCGAAGAAAACTGGCAGAGCCGAAAAGCCAGCATCGGGTTCAGTACCTATTCGCTGAGCGAGGCGAAAAGCCTGGATAACAATGATTGGCTGTTGATTGCGGCGAGTTACGCGACCGGGCTCGATTACCGCCCGTATCTGGATCTGATGGGGCAACCCTACAGCAGCAAAGCCAGCAGTCAGGTGGCTTCCTTTGGCTATGCCGCAGTCGACAAGGCGTTTTTCAACCCGGCAACGAACAGCGCATACTGCGACAGTCTGATTCAGCCTCAGGTTCATTTCTGAGGGGCTTTTCAGATTGCGCCCACGCACAAAAAAGCCCCTGCATTCAGGGGCTTCATGTTAACTCGGCTGTCTGTGATTAGTGCTCGCGGGTCGCGCGGAAATCAATTTCCGGGAAACGTTCTTTGGCCAGATTGAGGTTCACCATGGTCGGCGCGATATAAGTGAGGTTATCCCCACCGTCCAGCGCCAGATTCACTTCGCTCTTACGGCGGAACTCATCCAGTTTCCTCGCATCGTCACACTCAACCCAGCGGGCCGTGGCAACATTCACGCTTTCATAGATGGCTTCGACGTTGTACTCAGATTTCAGGCGGGCAACCACCACGTCGAACTGGAGCACACCGACCGCGCCGACAATCAGATCATTGTTCTGCAACGGACGGAACACCTGCACCGCACCTTCTTCCGACAACTGCACCAGACCTTTCAGCAATTGCTTCTGTTTCAGAGGATCTTTCAGGCGGATACGGCGGAACAGTTCCGGGGCAAAGTTCGGGATACCGGCAAACTTCAGGTTTTCACCCTGCGTGAAAGTGTCACCGATCTGAATCGTACCATGGTTGTGCAAACCAATGATGTCGCCTGCATACGCATTTTCAGCACGGGCACGGTCGCCCGCCATGAAGGTCACGGCATCCGAAATGCTGACGTTCTTGCCGGTTCGCACGTGGTTCATTTTCATGCCCTGTGTGTAGGTTCCCGACACGATCCGCATGAAGGCAATCCGGTCCCGGTGTTTCGGGTCCATGTTCGCCTGAATCTTGAACACGAAACCAGAGAACTTCTCCTCCGTCGCTGCGACATCACGCTCGTTTGCCTGACGTGGCATCGGCGCAGGCGCCCACTCAGTCAGGCCGTCCAGCATATGGTCAACACCAAAGTTACCCAGTGCCGTCCCGAAGAAAACTGGCGTCAGTTCGCCTTTCAGAAACAGTTCACGATCAAACTCGTGTGAGGCACCCAGCACCAGCTCCAGTTCCTCGCGCAGCTGTTCTGCCAGTTCGGCACCCACAGCGTCATCCAGCTCCGGATTGTCCAGACCTTTCACGATACGCACATCCTGAATGGTGTGGCCCTGGCCGGTTGCATAGAGAATCGTTTCATCGCGGTGAATGTGGTAAACACCTTTGAACTCTTTACCACAGCCAATCGGCCAGCTGACGGGTGCACAGGCAATGCTCAGCTCGCTTTCCACTTCATCCATCAGTTCCATCGGATCACGGATATCGCGGTCCAGTTTGTTCATGAACGTCACGATTGGCGTGTCACGCAGACGAGTGACTTCCATCAGTTTCCGGGTCCGGTCCTCAACACCTTTCGCGGCATCAATGACCATCAGGCAGGAATCAACCGCCGTCAGGGTCCGGTACGTATCTTCCGAGAAATCTTCGTGTCCCGGTGTATCCAGCAGGTTCACCAGACAATCGTTGTAAGGAAACTGCATCACAGAGGTGGTCACCGAGATGCCCCGCTCTTTTTCCATCTCCATCCAGTCTGACTTGGCATGCTGGTTGGAGCCACGGCCTTTCACCGTACCGGCGCGCTGTAGCGCGTTTCCGAACAGCAGGACTTTTTCAGTAATGGTTGTTTTACCCGCATCCGGGTGAGAAATGATGGCAAACGTACGGCGTTTACCCACTTCAGTTAAAAAAGACATAATCAGTGAAGATCCAGTTATCGAATTAAGTCAGCCCAGACGCGACATTCATGTGATCGCACCCGGTATATCCGTTTGAGTGTGCCCCGGTACAAGCCGGGTTGGCTGATTAACCTGTGGTTACATCCTGGCCTCTGTGCGCTTCTGTGCCATCACGGCGATGGGATGACTGAATTCCAGGCCCTGACAGGATACCCGGAGATTAAGATGGCCGAATTATACGCAAAGTAGACGCAAAGAAACAGTCACTCTGTCTTTCCGCTGAAACGCGCTGCAGATGGGGGGAACACCACGCCGGCGGGCAGTCCGCACCAGAGCCTGCCGCCGGAGAGTACAGGGAACAACATCTGACCGGAGATTAGCCGGGCTGGCTCATGCCGCTGGCTGCGATTTCCAGCGCTCGCAGCATGGGTTTGGGCAGCGTTTCCGCTTCCAGGCTGTCGATCAGGTTCTTCACGGCCAGTCCCAGTTCGGTATCGCCTTCCATAGACAACCGGCGCTGGAAGAACAGCGTATCCGGGTCCACTTGCCGGGCGGCGATTTGCAGCAAATCGGTACTGTCGGCCCGCATCACGGCATCGGGTTCGGTCACTGCAGGCAGCATACACAGCTTTTCGTCACGCAGGGTCAGGGTAAACTGCCACTGAATATCCGGTATCGCCAGCGTGACCGTTCTGTCGGTCAGAAAATCGAGCTCACCTGCGGCCAGTGCGTCTGCAAAAATCCGCCGCAAAACCGGCTCCAGGCAAGTTTGATGAAGTGCGAATGGTGCCACCCGGCAGTGCAGGCTCAGCAGCCGGGGCGCGATCCGGTACATCAGATTCAATGGGTTCAGGGTCACCAAATTCTCCTCGTGATCAATTCAGTCGGCGGCCATCCTAGGCCAACAGCGCGCTCCCTTTCCTGCGATAAATCAAAGAACAGGACACTCTTCACCGCTGGTCACGACGAACGGCTGTCAATTCAGGAAAAAATGAGTCATATCAAGATCGGTTTTCATCAGATCATTAAGCTGTGGCGCATTCATTTGCATCTCACTCAGGACCCCACCATGGAGTTGCTCTGCCCGGCAGGGAATCTGCCCGCCCTGAAAACAGCCATTGATCAGGGTGCCGATGCGGTTTACATCGGCTTTAAAGACGACACCAATGCCCGGCATTTTGCAGGCTTAAACTTCGAAGGAAAACGACTGGAGCAGGCAGTCGACTATGTGCGCACGCATGGCCGGAAAATCCATGTCGCGCTCAATACCTTTGCCCATCCGGACGGTTTCACCCGCTGGCAACAGGCGGTTGATAAAGCAGCCGCTCTGGGCGTGGATGCACTGATTGTCGCCGACATGGCTGTGCTGGCGTACGCATCCCGGCGCTATCCGGATCTCGAGCTGCATCTGTCGGTGCAGGCGTCCGCCACCAATACCGAAGCCATTGCGTTTTACCGCGATCACTTCAACGTGAAACGCGTTGTCCTGCCGCGCGTTTTGTCCATTCATCAGGTGAAACAATTGGCCCGCAATGCCGACGTTGAGCTTGAAGTTTTTGCCTTCGGAAGCCTGTGCATTATGGCGGAGGGTCGCTGCTATCTGTCGTCCTATCTGACCGGGGAATCGCCGAACACAGCCGGTGCCTGCTCGCCCGCAAAATACGTCCGCTGGCAGGAAACCTCGCAAGGGCTGGAATCTCGCCTGAACGGGATCCTGATTGACCGTTATCAACCGGGTGAAAAAGCCGGCTATCCGACCCTGTGCAAAGGACGGTTTGAAACCCCGGACACCGCCCAACCGCAGCCAAGCCATGTGCTCGAATCCCCCACCAGCCTCAATACCTTAAGTCTGTTGCCGGAACTCTTTGCGGCCGGGATAGCCTCCGTCAAGATTGAAGGCCGCCAGCGCAGTCAGGCTTACGTGTCGGATGTGACCCGCGTCTGGCGTCAGGCCATCGACAGCTATCAGGCACAACCGGCGGCTTATCAGGTGAAAGCCGACTGGGATCAAACGCTGAGCCGTTTATCCGAAGGAGCACAAACAACTTTAGGTGCTTATCAGCGCCAGTGGCAGTAAAGGAGCACATTATGAAGTATTCCCTTGGACCTTTGCTGTATTTCTGGCCCAAAGCAGACGTTTCGCAATTTTATGAGCAAGCCTGTCACAGCAATGCCGATGTGGTTTATCTGGGAGAAACCGTCTGTGCCAAGCGACGGGAGATGAAAGTCAAAGACTGGCTGGATCTCGCCCGGGCTCTGGCCGACCACGGTAAAGAAGTGGTGCTTTCGACTCAGGCATTGCTCGAAGCACCCAGCGAAGTCCGTGTCCTGAAAGACTATATCAACAACGGTGCGTTCACCATCGAGGCGAACGATGTCGCCGCCATTCATCTCGCGCATCAGCACAAGGTGCCGTTTGTGGTGGGCCCGGCGATCAACAGCTACAACGCGCAGACCCTGCAACATTTTCTGAAGCTCGGGATGATCCGCTGGTGCATGCCGGTCGAGCTTTCACGGGCATGGCTTCAAACCCTGCTTCAGGATTGTGAGGCGCTGAAGATCCGCCACCAGTTTGAAACCGAAGTCTTCAGTTATGGCTATCTGCCGTTGGCCTATTCCGCCCGGTGTTTTACTGCCCGGGCAGAAGGCCGGGGCAAAGATGAATGTGAGACCTGCTGTATCCGGTATCCGGACGGATTGGCCGCCCACAGTCAGGAGGGACAACGTCTGTTCACCCTGAACGGCATTCAGACGCAGTCCGGTTACTGTTACAACCTGATCAATGATTTGTCCGGCATGCAGGGGCTGGTGGATGTGGTGCGTCTCAGCCCGCTTGGCCCTGAAACTCTGGACACGCTGAAGGCGTTCAAAGCGGCTGAACGGCAATCCCCGCAGCTTGCCTTGCCAGATCGTCTGCAATGTAACGGCTACTGGCACCGGCTGTCAGGGCTCGAGACGCACATCGGCTGAATCGGACGCAGGGGCAAGCGGACACCGTCTGCCCCCTGCCATTCACGCTACTGAAAATCAGCCACCGCCCGACAAAATGCTGCGATATCTTCATGGGCCAGATCGGCACGCCCCATCACTCGCAACCCGGCACGCCCTCGGGCGACAATCGGAAAGAACACCGCCGAGGTATAAAATCCCCGCCGGTAAATTTCTGCAGACGCTTCAATCGCGCGTTCCGCGTCGTTGAGATCCACCACGCGAATGGGCAGGTTGTTCAAGGCATTTTCGGTCGGGATCAGCTCGTCAAACGTATTCATGATCCCGGCAAGCTTGCGCTGTAAAGTGACCAGTTCATCCGATTCATGAATCCGGACCGAGGCTCTGATCGCGCCCAACGCCGGGACATTGGCTGTTTGCGACCACCCCAGCGGGCCGCCATAAATCTCAATGGCCCGGCGCATTTTCGGATCCCCCAGCAGCACCAGCCCGCCTGTCGCCCCGAAAGCTTTCCCTAACGAAGCGACAATAATGGTACGCGGATGCAAAGTGTCATAGCTCGAACGGACAAACCCCACGCCTTGATTGCCGTACATACTGATGGAATGAGAGTCATCAAAATACAGATACAGACCATATTTTTCCTGCAGCACTTTGAGGTCTTCAATCGGCGTATAGCCCCCCATGCTGTAAGCGCCGTCCGCAATATAAAATACAGGACGACCATTCGCTTTCTTCAGTTCGGTCTCAATCCAGGCCAAATCATTATGAGGACAGGTCAGGATATCCGTTTCATCACCGCAACCGGACTTCAGATGATTCATTGAAAAATGAGCATAGCGGTCAAAGATCATCAGGGGCTTTTCCTGCTGACTCAGGGCACCTGATGCAATTAAAGGTAACATCCCACTGGACGCGGCAGCACAGGAAAGGGTTACAATCGCCTCAGCCTGAAAAAGCCGACGCAGATCGGTTTCAGTTTCATCCAGCAATGACAACCCAATCCGGGTTCTGGACGTCGGTAAGATCACCACCTTTTCCTCAGTTAACGCATCAATGGCGCCCTGAATAATCGCAGGATGTTTATCCAGTCCCAGATAAGAACAGGAGCACATATTGATAAACTCATGCCCCGTTCCCGTCACCAGCTGGCTTCCCTCGGTATAGCGGGTTCGGATATGGGTTAAGCCATTGGAGGATGCAGCAGTCCATGCCTCTTCAGCGAGTTCAATCATCTTTTTCAGGTTTGAATATTGATTCATGATTCACGGCCTCAGTCCGTTATTGAGAGTTGTGAAAGCGATACGTTCTTGCTGATATCCAGTAAAAACCGGACGAAATAAAGATCCATCAGGGCGGTACCCACCGAGCTGAAAATTGTCTTTTGAGCTGCCAGGTCCGAACGATCTATCTGAAACAGCTCATGAGGCTCCAGACAGTCGGCATGACAATGCCCAGCCTCTGCCATCGCAAACGCCCGGTCTTCAGTGATCACCCTGTACCGGAACATATCGGCATGACTCAGTTCCCGGCTTTCCAGCGAATGGCCACCAATCAGACTGACATGTGCTCCGGCGGCCAGCCCGTCCATAGAGAACAAAGGCTCCCGACTGGTAGTGGCGGCAACCACCAGTGACTTCCCGGCAACGCAGTCTGCCGCTGAACCCGCCAGACGGACACGGACTTCGGGATAAGTCTGTTCTATCCAGTGCTGCAATGCCCGCAATCTTTCCTGTCCTCTTGAGTACAGGCTGACCTCCCGGATTCGCCTCACCGCAAACACAGCCATCAGGTGATGTCTGGCCTGAAGACCTGCACCCAGCACGGCCAGATTGTCTGCCGCTTCATCCGTGCAATGCAGCATGATTGCAGCCGCAACTCCGGCAGTCCGGTAGCCCGTCATCGCGGCACCATCCATGATGGCCACGGGCTCACCGGTGTGTGTATCAAACACCTGAGTGATGGCATGAACGGTCGCATCGCGATTGCTGCTCACCAACGCCGCATTCTTCACCATGAAGAGACCGGCAAGATCATCTTTCGCTGGCATGGTGCCAAACACAGAGAAAGGAGACGGATCAATCATCAGTGTCCGCTGCGGCACCGTGATACCCTCAGGTTTCTGAGCCAGTTGCTGAGTGAAGCATGCAATCAGATCGGTCTGCTGAATCAGTCGGTGGATGTCACAGGCCCGGAAAATTTTCATCGCAGAACCTGCAATTCCGGATCCACTGGCACCAGAAAGCTGCGCTCCCAGATCAGTACAACTTCCCCGCTGTCTTTCAGCCCCTTGGTTTCGACGGTGACGATGCCCTGATTCGGGCGAGAGTTCGACAAGCGCTTATGCAGGATTCTGGATTCCGCATACAGGGTATCACCCACAAATACCGGCGCTTTCAGAGCCACATTTTTCCAGCCCAGATTCGCAATGGCTCTGGCGCTGGTACTGGCCAGACTCAGCCCGCCAATGATCGAGAAGGTCACCAGACTCGAGACCAGCGGCCTTTCAAATTCAGTTTCAGACGCATAGACCGCATCAATATGAAGCGGATGGGTGTTCATATTGATGAGCGATTGCCAGATATTGTCGACTTCCGTAACAGTTCTGCCCGGACGATGCTCGTAAATATCGCCAATTTCAAAGTCATCATAATAAAGCCCGTGGGACTCGACATATCGTTGTTCCCCGACAGGCTGTAACCGGCTGAGCATTTTGGCTTTCATGCGATTCACTCCATTGATTTCACAATCTTTTCTGCAATACGGATAAAAGGGGGCCCGATCATATTTTCGCCCACAGTGCGAATACTCGATGAGTTGCGCTCATCCGGTCCCGTCAGTGTGTCGAGGATATTTTTCGAAAAGGTATATTCATGCTCGGTCGGCGCAAATGCCTGATTAATCCTTGAGACTTGTCCGGGGTGAATCGCAATTTTGCCGTGAAATCCAAGCGCTCTGGCCTGCAGGCATTCCGTTTCCAGGCGTAAGACGTCATGAATTTGAAAACAGGGAGAATCGATGGCCACCGCATTGATTTGATTCGCCGCCAAAGCAATCTGTGTTTTGGCATAGGTCAGATCGAGGGCACTCGGAACTTTGCCCATATCACCGGAAAAATCAGCAGCGCCAAAAATCATGCCTTGAATAAAATCAGGTTCAAGAATGATTCTGTCGAGACTTTTCAGCGCTTTAATACTTTCAATGACACAAAAAATACGCGTTTCCGGAAAATGTTCTTTTAAAATTTCACCGGCTATCTTTGCTGTTTCCGGCGATTCAACTTTGGGCACAATCATAATATCCGGGGCAACGTTCTGATGAATAAACCCAAGAATATCCTCAAGGCCAAATTGAGTATTCAAAGCATTGATCCGAACGGCTGTCGGGATAGGGATGGCATGTTTGAGTTGCTTCAGAATCGCAGCGCGTGTCGCCGATTTCCGGTTCAGAGGCACGGAGTCCTCCAAATCAAAATGGGCGACACTAGCCCCGGTCATTATCGCTCGGCTGACAACATCATATTTTTCCGCCGGCCCACAGAGTAAGCTTTTGACGTTCACCATTCTCTCCCTGATTTAAAAGGTTACTCACCCACAGCGATTTGATTTTGCGGTACGTCGTCAACAACAGAATGACACCCCAACGCTTGAAAGTCAGCGGGGTTCAACCCAAATGAAACAGCAATTCTGAATTTGTCCGGAAACAGACATTCACAATATATGAACTCAAAGCTTAACAGCGTTCACTGAAGTGTAAAAAAATCAAAAGCATTTTTTTGATGCCACGCAAATTAAATCACACCTTAAAAATAATGATAAATAAATCTATAGTTAAGTTAGATATTAAAGCTGATTGAATCACATCCCGTAAAAATACCCGGATTCAAACCTGACGGGTATATCCAAAAATAGCGTCGTTTCATCTTTCTTTTCTTTCTCCGCACCATGCGCCATGATGCAACCAGAAAATCATCCAAAGGCTGCCCTTGTCGGTGCAGCCCCGGAATCAACACCTTCAATATGCGTCACTGTATTAAGCGTGGCCACGCAGTGTTTTTGCTGCCGCAACCATGTTTTTCAGTGCAGGCACCACTTCAGCCCACTGGCGGGTTTTCAGACCGCAGTCCGGGTTCACCCACAGGCGCTCAGCCGAAATCCGCTCTGCAGCCAGCTGCATCAGTTTGACCATCTGCGCTTCGCTCGGAATGTTGGGGGAGTGAATATCATACACGCCCGGCCCAATCTCATTCGGATACTTGAAGTTATCAAAGGCATCGAGCAATTCCATATCTGAGCGCGAGGTCTCGATTGTGATCACATCTGCATCCATCTGTGCAATCGATGCGATGATATCGTTGAACTCGGAATAACACATGTGGGTATGGATCTGTGTTTCATCAGCAACACCATTGGCAGTGATCCGAAAAGATGTCACGGCCCAGTTCAGGTAGTCCTGCCACTCAGACTGGCGTAGAGGCAGGCCTTCACGCAAGGCGGCCTCATCAATTTGAATGACTTTCACCCCGGCTTTTTCCAGATCCAGTACCTCTTCGCGGATCGCCAGTGCCAGCTGGTAACAAGACACCGCACGCGGCTGATCGTCACGCACAAAAGACCAGTTCAGAATCGTGACCGGGCCGGTCAGCATGCCTTTCATCGGTTTTTCAGTCAGCGACTGCGCGTACTGAGTCCAGGCGACGGTCATGGCTTTCGGACGGCTGATATCCCCAAAGAGAATCGGCGGCTTCACACACCGGGAGCCATAAGACTGTACCCAGCCAAACTGGCTGAAGGCATAGCCGTCCAGTTGCTCACCAAAGTACTCAACCATGTCGTTCCGTTCGGCTTCGCCGTGCACCAGTACATCCAGTCCCAGCGCTTCCTGCTCGCGCACGGCACGGGCAATTTCTTCCTGCATCTGCGCAACATAAGTCGCCTGATCCAATTCCCCTTTCTTGAATTTCAGGCGGGCCTGACGGATTTCCGCCGTCTGCGGGAATGAGCCGATGGTCGTGGTCGGGAAAGCTGGCAAATTAAGATGCGCAGTTTGCTTGGCAATCCGATCCGCATACGGGTGCTGACGTTCCCCAAGTGCTGGTGTTATCGCAGCCACCGCGGCCTGAACCGCCGGATGATTCACGCGGGTTGACTGGCGGCGGCTGTCTATCGCCTGCTGGTTTTCTGCCAGTGCCTGAGCCACAGTCTCGCGCCCCTGATTCAGGGCTTTGGCCAAAACAGCCAGTTCGTCCAGTTTCTGCAGGGCAAAGGCCAGCCAGGATTTAATTTCCGCATCCAGCTGCTGTTCACTGTTCAGATCAACCGGCACATGCAGCAATGAACACGAGGGTGCGACCCACAGCCGTTCACCCAGATCCCGGGCAATCGGTTCCAACCAGTCCAACACGCCATTCAGGTCGGTTTTCCAGATGTTCCGGCCGTTAATCACCCCCAGCGACAACACCTTGTCTGCAGGCAGTGCCTGAATCACGGCCTCGACTTCATTGCGGCCACGAACGGCATCAACATGCAGTCCCTGAACCTGCAGATTCACCGCCAGGGATCGGTTTTCTTTCAGCTCCCCAAAATAGGTGGCCAACAGCAGTTTCACCTGCCCCTGATTCAAAAATTGATAGGCTTTGTTCAGTGCCTGCTGCCATTCCGAGGACAGTTCAGTGACCAGGATCGGCTCATCAATCTGAACCCATTCCACCCCTTTTTCTGCCAGCAATGCCAGTAACTGACTGTAAACCGGCAACAGTTTTTCCAGCAATTCTAATTTGTTTGAGTGGTCTTTTTCTTTCCCGAGCCAGAGATAAGTCACCGGCCCCACCAGCACCGGTTTTGCAGCCACACCCTGCACCTGTGCTTCAGCCAGCTGTGTCAGCAGACGCTCAGGATTGAGTTCAAACGTCGTCTCTGCGGTGAACTCAGGCACGATGTAGTGATAGTTGGTGTCGAACCACTTGGTCATTTCGCCAGCATGCACACAGCTGCAGCCGCTGTCGTTGGCAGAACGCCCCCGTGCCACACGAAAATAATTATCCAGCTCGTCCCCATCCAGCCCTACCACACGGGCCGGAAGATGACCCAGCGTAAAACTGGTGTCCAGCACCTGATCATAGAAAGAAAAGTCACCGACCGGGGTCAGATCCAGCTCAGACTGGTGCTGCCAGTGCTTCTGACGCAGGCTGGCTGCGAGCCCGGTGAGTTCATGCTGTGAGGTGTCGCCTTTCCAGTACTGTTCCAAAGCGAATTTCAGTTCACGATTTGCGCCGATACGTGGGAAACCCAGGTTATGAATTTTAGCCATCTATACGTCCTCCGTCGTTGATGAAGACATCTTATGGCTATCTGATGATGAAAAAAAATGGCATTATTTCATCAATCTATGAAAAGCACTCATGAGTTAAGGATCACCATGATAGAGCGCAGCCATCTCGCCATTCTCCGCGAAGTCCACCGACAAGGCTCACTGACCGCCGCAGCCGACAGCCTTTATCTCAGCCAGTCAGCACTCAGCCACAGCATGAAAAAGCTGGAACAGCAGCTCGGTACGCCGGTCTGGACCAAGTCTGGCCGCAGCCTTCACTTTACGCAGGCTGGACAATATCTGCTCAGGCTGGCAGAACGCGTATTGCCCCAGTTTGAGCACGCAGAATCGCAGATGCAGCAGTTTTCCACTGGCCAGCGGGGAACACTGCGGATCGGCATGGAATGCCATCCCTGCTACCAGTGGCTGCTCAAGGTCGTGAACCCTTACCTCAAAGCCTGGCCGGATGTGGATGTGGATGTAAAACAGAAATTTCAGTTTGGCGGCCTGGGCGCCCTGTTCGGATATGAGATCGATGTGCTGGTGACGCCGGATCCGTTATTGCGGCCGGGCATCCGTTATATTCCGGTGTTCGACTATGAGCAGGTACTGGTGGTGGATGCACAGAGCCCGCTGGCTGAAGCCGACTATATCGCGCCGGAGATGCTGCTGGATCAAACCCTGATCACCTATCCGGTCGAACAGAGCCGACTGGATATTTACACCAGCTTTCTGACGCCAGCTAAATGCAGTCCGCGCAAACATAAGCTGATTGAAACTACAGACATTATGCTGCAAATGGTCGCTGCCGGTCGGGGCGTTGCGGCCCTGCCGAAATGGCTGGCCAAGGAGTATGGGGATAAATTATCGATCAAAGCGGTACGGCTGGGAGAGACAGGCATCCAGAAACACATTCATCTGGGGGTCCGGGAAACGGATCTGGAAATTGATTACCTGAGTGCCTTCATCACGCTGGCAGATTCACTGTCGGAACATCGTCAGCCCGGGGAAAACAGCACTGCAACTCGCGTGAACTAAAGTTCAGCCTTCATGATCAGGGCATCTTCCCGCTCGGTGCCCGTTTGAAGGTCACCCGCCCGGTAATAGCCTTCCCGGCGACTGATCAGCACGAACCCGCAGGTCTGATACAGATGGCTGGCGTTCTGATTGCCAGCCCGTACTTCGAGCCAGATTTCCTCCGCTCCCCCCGTTTTGGCGGCAACCATGAACGCCCTTAGCAACTGCCGTCCCAGTCCCCGTCCCTGCCACTGCGGATCGACAGCAATATTGAGTAAACTTGCCTCGCCAGCGACAGATTGTCCGAAACAATAACCAGCCACGCAGCCATCGACCAGCAGGGTCAGATTCAATGCCAGCCGACCCGGCGTTTCGCGGATCTGATTTTCCGTCCAGGGATATGGATGAGCCGATTGCTCGATAGCCCAGACGGCATCCAGGTGCCTCGCCTGCATCGGGATACACTCAATCATTGAATGCACAGATCTGCTGCCATAAGGCTTTTTTGCTGGCTGGCTTTTCATGCATCAACCGCAGAGATTCAGAATGCAGCACCCGGCAATCGCTCGGTGCGACACCATCACATCCTGCAAACCAGCACCAGATCAGATGGTGCTTCCCCAGTTCACTGAGTGCGTGCGGCGGTAAGGACAATGCTTGCTCCGGGGTCAGTTTCATGCTGCGCAAAATGTTTCCGAACAGCCAGGCATCATGTTCGTCCAGTGTTTCTGCTGTGACGAACAGCAGCCGACACTGCGCCGGCAGATCAATGACCGATTGCGTCAGCGAAGGAAAACAGTCGGGTTTTCGAATCTGCCATGCGGACAGCCCCATTTCCTGCAGGATTTGAATATCTCGTTGTTGCATCAGTCTTTATCGTTGATTGATATCTGTCATGAGTGTAAATATCCGGCCGATTACAGCGCCGAAAACGGGGCACTGTATTCCACCAGCCCCTGCCGCTGATCCAGTGTTCCGTGAATGAGCTCTCTCACCATGAACGCTTCTTCCGGCACTGGCCAGGAACATCGCAAGCCATGATTGGCCGCTGTGACAAAGCCACCTTTACCATAATATGCCGAATCACCCAGCACCACGACCACGGGATATCCCAGTTCCGCCAGGATTTCAGCACCTTCGCGCATCAGCGCCTGACCAATCCCCTGCCCCTGACAGTCAGATTTTACCGCCAGAGGCGCCAACCCCTGCCAGCCATCATCCTGACCATCGACAGTCACCGGGCTGAAAAAAGCATGGCCGATCACCTCACCCTCATCTGTACAGGCAACCAAGGATAATGTTCTCTGACCCTCTTCACGCAATGCCATGACCAGATTTGCTTCCGCCTGTGTTTCAAAGGTTGCTTTCAGCAACGCATCGATCGGCAAAATATCCGACGGCACTTCAGTTCGTATCAGCATAGCATTCCTCAGTTTGATGGTTCCGACCATCGACAGACCCCGTGGAAACCCCACGTACCGCGCCTATTGTGAGGTCAGGTTATACGGATAACAACCACTTTTCTGATTTCTTTCGCCACGCAGACTGAGTCGCAGATGCAATCACTGATGGCATCGATTGCACAGCATGCCTGGCATATCGTTCAGAATTCCAGCAGTTAAACATTTTATTACACTTCGTTTGGAGGCCTGATATGCCAATTTATGCCTAGAAAACAAGACAGCACCCCCACAGAACGAATGCACAAGATGCATTCTTTTTGTTATCTTTATTCTTTAGAAACATATCCTTAATACGCAACCCATATATGATGGTTTGTCTCATTTTTGTAACCAATGTCATTAAATCCATATTTTTTGCTGTTTCACTCAAAATTATTGCCTAAATACAGATATTTTTGACATTCAGGCTTTTTCTGGCGTTATATTACGGATACGACTTACCCAGATGAAGACATCGCCTTGATGTCTGCTGAACCCCGAACACAAACGATAGCTCCATGCCGACTGAACTTATTCACAATTGGTTTTTTCAACTGACTGGCAACAGCCCGTTTCTTTTTGCCATTCTGGATAAAGATCACCGTTATGTTGCCGTAAACCACCATTATTGCCAGCTTAGCGGCCTGAGCCGCGAAGAACTGGTGGGGCGGTGTGACACCGATATTCTGGGTGCAGTATTCTATGCCACGTTGAAGCCTTATTATGAGCGTGCGCTACTCGGTGAGTCGATGGAAGGCGAAGTCATTTTGAATGAACACCGCCACCACACCAGCCTGCATTTCAGTGTGTCACCGCTGCGTAACGATGCCTCAGAGATCACACACATCGTGATGCATGCCATCGATACTTCCGAACGCCTGCAACTCAGTCATGCACTCGCAGAGCGGGAAGAGCACTTCCACCAGCTCAGTCACCTGGTCAGTGATGGCTGCCTGCTGATTGAAAAAAATCAGATTCTCTCAGCCAATGCCACAGCCGCTCAGATTTTGGGATTTGCGTCCGCCGAGGCTTTGGTGGGCGAAGATCTCGGACAACTCTTAATTGACAGCCGCAATCACCGCCCGTTTGGTGAGCAACTGGCAGCCCTCAGCAATGGGAAAACCTATCATTGCCTGACCAGCGCACAGTGCCAGACAGAGCATGCCCTGACACTCATTCTCAAAGATACGCAAGTCGTCGGTTCCCCAGCCAGTCTGGTGGTCTTGCGGCAAGCCCAGACCCATCAGGTCCAGCCGGAGCAAGTCGAGCAACTGATCCATACCGATCCCCTGACCGGGCTGTTTAACCGCCATGGCTTCAGTCGCCGTCTGGAACAGATGATCACACGCCAGATCCCACTGGCGATGTTGTATCTGGATATCGATAACTTCAAAAATATCAACGATTCACTGGGTCATCATATCGGTGATCGTGTGCTGCAGGAAATCTCACAGCGGTTGCGGCAACTGCTGCCGGAAAATGCCGTGATTGGCCATCTTGGCGGAGATGAATTCGGTATCCTGCTGCCCGAGCCAGCACATACCGATATTGGTGAGCAGGTCTCCAAAAAAATCATTGCGCTGGTGAATCAGCCCTTCGATCTGCTGCATTTCAGCAAGCACCTCGCCTGCTCCATCGGCATGGTGAATTACCCGGGGAATGGCAGCGACGCGCGTATGTTGCTCCAGCATGCCGATACGGCGATGTATGAAGCAAAAAACCGGGGACGCAACCGGATGGTGACTTTCGACGAAACCATGAACAAAGAAGCCAGAATGCGTCTCTGGCTGGAAATCGAATTACAGAAAGCCCTGCAAAACCGTGGGCTTGAGGTCTGGTATCAGCCTAAAGTCAGTGCCCGGGATTTTTCCATCCATGGTGCCGAGGCACTGGTTCGCTGGAAGCACCCCATTGAAGGCTATATCAGTCCGGCACAATTTATTCCGGTTGCAGAGCGCTCAGGCCTGATTGAGCAGCTAGGCAAGGTGGTGATGCGGGAAGTGTTCACAACGGTGAAGCGCTGGAAACAACAGGGACTGCTGCCAGGGCGGGTCGCAATTAACCTGTCGCCGCAGCAGTTTGGCAATCCCAATCTGATCCAGTACGTGGCCGATCTGCAACGGACGACGGGCGTAAATCCGAATGACATCACCTTCGAGCTGACCGAAAGCGCCATGATGGGGGAAAATGAACACACGATTCAAATGCTCAACGCCATCAAAAAGCTTGGCTTTGCTCTGTCGATTGATGACTTTGGAACGGGCTATTCATCCCTGTCTTATCTGGCACGTTTTCCGCTGGATGAACTGAAAATCGACCGGGCTTTCATCAAAGATCTTGAGACAGTACCAAAGCAGCTGACGCTGATTGAAAATATCATCAATCTGGGTAAAGCCCTCAAGATGTGTGTGGTCGCTGAAGGGGTTGAAACCCGTCAGCAGGCAGCCCTGCTCTCGAATCTCAACTGCGACTATATTCAGGGTTTCCACTTTTTCCGGCCTCTACCCAAACATGATCTGGAAACCATTCTGCTCAAAAACCTTCGCAGTAAACTCTGATACCAATCAAAGTAAGTCAGTGATCAATAATAGCTCAGGAAAAATGTTTGAGCACAAGGCGGATAATTTAGATAAGCATTTGTTCTACAAACAAAAAAATCAACGCAGTTATCGAACATTTTAACAAGCTAGAATGACCCGTTATTGACTGCGATTGGTATGAGACCGCAAGGGGCGCAGGGAATCGCTAGATTCTGTGCTGACAGGTCCCCTGCTCGATGATGATTTCTTCCGTCCGCCGCAACATATATTCTTTGAAAGCCTGACACCGGGCAGGCATCGGGTGACGGGGACGAAAATACAGATTGATGTCGAACTGGCTGGCCACATAATCTGTCAGCAAGACCTGAAGTTCCCCGCGATCCATAGCCGCTTTAATGACAGAATGCGGCAAATAGGCAATCCCTGCGCCCCGAATCGCCATGTCACGCAGTATTTCACTGTTATCACACTCCAGCGCATCACTAATCGTGACAGGCCGATTGATACCGTTCAGACGGAAATACCATCGGTTTCCGCCCACCAGCGAACTGGCATACAGGCAACGATGTTCCCGTAAGGATTCAGGTTCCAGTGGAATACCACACCGGGCGAGATATTGAGGGGACGCACAGGCATACAAAGGCTCACTCAGCAGTAAACGGCGGATCAGCAACGAATCTTTTTCTTCCGTTTCCCGGTTTGTGGCCTTGGCACGAATCATGAAATCAACATGCAGCGGATCCGTTTCTCCGGCTTCAATGAACAATCTGAAGTTCACCTGCGGGTGCATTTCCATATATTCCGCGATAATCTCACGCAGGTAATACGTTGCGTACAAGGGCGTTGAAGAAATGCTGATGATCCCGCGCTGCTCATCTGCCATACTGCCCACTTCCGAACAGATGGTATCGATTTCAGGCAGCAGAGAAGAAAATCGCTGATACAACATCTCACCGGCATCCGTTGGGACCAGTTGCCGGGTACTTCGCTTGATCAGTTCAACAGCCATCAGTCCTTCAAGCTCTTTGATCCACCGGCTTGCAGCCGCCGCAGAAATCCCCCACACTTCAGCAGCCTCGCGAAATGAGCCATGCTGAATGACAGAGCAGAAAAAGACGATTTTATCGAGTTGTTGCTGGCGCGGGTTGATCCCGACCAGTTGCTGAGTCATAGCGCATTCCTTATACAAAGGCGGACACACCTATGCGGACGGCTCAGGTGTGTGTTGATATTAAACCAGCACCAATCATGCCTCCTGAGCCCCATATGCATCAACAGAAATGCCAGAAGTTCCAGCGTGCTTCACACTCTGTTTTGAACTCAGCAATGCTCAGTCAAACCGGAATGAAAAATCTCGGGCAAATATTTCTGCTGGCATGAAACGCAAATCCGGGTCAATCAGCGGCATGAAGCCCATATGTGCCAGAATATCCCGCTCTAAATCCACGCCGGGGGCAATCTCTTCCAGTACAATGCCTTGCGGCTCCAGCCGGAACACGGCTCGCTCGGTCAGGTAGCGGACGGACTGATGCACCGCATTGGCCCGACTGGCAGAAAAGGTAACCTGTTCGGCCTGCGCCACAAATTTCATGCCCTTGCCTTCCTGAAGAATTTTCAGTTGGCCCTCAGTGACATCCGTTCGCAGCCCGCCCGCGGTAAAGGTCCCGCAGAAATACACTGATTTGGCGTGCTGGCTGATATTGATAAACCCACCGCAGCCCGGTAATCGGTCACCAAATCGAGAGACATTGATATCCCCTCGCGCCGAGCATTGTGCCAGCCCGAGAAATGCCTGATCGATCCCACCGCCGTCGTAAAAATCAAACATCTGATCCTGCGTAATAATGGCCTGAGGATGCCGGCTGGCGCCAAAATCCAGACCGCTGGCCGGTAAGCCACCAATTGCACCGGGTTCTACGGTGAGCGTCAGGGCATCCAGCATCCCCAACTCGCCAGCAACGATGGCAATATACTCTGGCACCCCAATGCCCAGATTCAGAACGGCGTGGGGCATGAGCGCCATCACCGCGCGTCGGGCGATGATGGTTTTCGCATCCAGTAAGCCATCGTCAGACATCGGCTTCACGGGCCGGGATGAGCCTTTGTCGCGGCCAACAAAAGCCGGTTCATATCCGGTCGCGAAGGTTTGCATATGCTCCGATTCATGGTCGCAAAGCACCACGGCATCCACAAAAATGCCGGGGATTTTTATGCTGTGAGGATCCAGCGTCCCCGCTGGCACGATGCGCTTCACCTGAACAATCACCTTGCCGCCCTGATTTCTCGCCGCCTGAGCCGAGGCGAGATTTTCCAGAACCAGACATTCATCTTCCATGGTGATGTTACCTTGCGTATCTGCTGTGGTGCCCCGCAATATCGCGACATCCACCGGTAATCGCTTATAGAACAGATACTCTTCCCCGGCCAGTTCAACGACTGAGACCAGCTCTTCCCTGCTCACGGCATTGATTTTTCCCCCTTCAAGCCGGGGATCAACATAAGTGCCCAAACCAGTGGTCGTCAAAGTGCCGGGCTTCCCAGCAGCCGTGTCACGCAACAGATGAGAGATCACGCCCTGAGGCAGGTTATAGGCTTCAATTTCATTACTCAGGGCCAGTTTTTGCAGGTCTGGCACCAATCCCCAGTGCCCGCCGATCACACGTTTCACCATACCGGGCTTCGCCAGATGGTTTGCAGCTCTGCCCTGACCGTCTCCCTGACCTGCAGCAAAAATCAAGGTCAGTGCAGCGGGCGACTGTTCACGCTCAAAGCGCTCCCCCAATGCTCTGAGAATCGACTCCGGTACCACAGATCCAATGAATCCCCCCAACAGCACGGACTGTCCATCCTGAATCCATGCTGATGCCTGCTCTGATGTAAGCTGGACCACTGCCATGCGCGACTTCCTTTTAACATGCAACTGCCCAAAGTGTATGAATCACATGGTGACGCTTTAATAGCTACATATGAAATTGTGTTTTTCAAAACTAGCTAACCACGGTAAGATTGCCGTGATAACATATTGATATACTTAAAAAATATCTTTATCAATACCGACAGCTGGCGCTATTTTTCCGCAGCAGAGCTTGATAGCGCTCCCACTTTCACGAAAGGCATGAGACCTGGCCGGACCAGTGTGATTTTAATTCAAGACTGACCCGGCTAGGATGTTATCAGCCTGTTACATTTTAATCATACGGAGAAATAAAATATGGATGTTGCCGTCATACTGCTCACATTGGTGGGTTTGATGTACTTCGCTTACCGGGGCGTATCCGTGTTGGTACTTGCGCCGATTTTAGCCATGTCAGCTGCATTGCTGACCAGTGATTTCCCATTCTTGTATGCCCTTTCGAATGTCTTCATGCCTGCCGCGGCAAACTACATCAAGCTGTACTTCCCAATTTTTATCGCGGGTGCAATTTTCGGTAAGCTGATGGGGGCTTCCGGTGCAGCCCGAACCATTTCCCGCTCGATTATTCAATACCTGGGCACGAAACATGCGATTCTGTCTGTGGTGCTGGCCACGGCCTTGCTGACTTACGGTGGTGTATCGCTCTTTGTGGTTGTCTTTGCGATGTACCCGATTGGCGCTGCAACCTTCCGCGCCGCAGGAATTCCGAAACGCCTGCTGCCTGCAGCCATCACACTGGGTGCGTTCACTTTTACCATGACCGCATTGCCGGGCACACCACAATACCTGAACACGATGCCAACGATTCCGTTTGGCACCACCATTTATGCTGCACCAGCCTTGGGGCTGCTTGCAGGGACCATGATGCTGGTACTGGGTGTTTTATGGATCAAATTCCGTGCAAATAAAGCCATTCTTGCCGGTGAAGGTTACGGTGAGCATGAGGACGGCAAAGATGAAACCGCAGAAAACACTGCCGCCCCAGGCTTGCTGTTGTCATTACTGCCAATCCTGCTGGTTTTTGTCATTAACTTTGTGCTGACCAATATTTACTTCAAATCACCTGAGATTATCGCAGCCTACGAGGCCCTGGAAACGCGCGTTAACGGCACCTGGCCTGTCATTCTGGCGCTTCTAGTGGCCATTGCCTTCATGCTGGTTGCCTATCGCCGTTACCTGTTTGAAGCCAACAAACATGTCTTCGACGGTTCTGTAGGTTCCCTGCTGCCAATTTTCAATACAGCTTCGGAAGTCGGATATGGTGCCGTCATCACAGCGCTGACGGCTTTTGTGGCCATCAAAGCCGGTATTGCCGCTATTGATATTCCGGACCTGTTCAAGGTTGCTATCACCTCTACCAGTCTGGCCGGGATTATCGGTTCTTCTTCTGGGGGGACAGGGATGGTACTGGCAATGCTGGGGAATGATTTCCTGAGCACGGGGATCAACCCGGAAGTGCTGCACCGTGTCGTGCTGCTGGCAGCAGGCGGGCTGGATACCTTACCACACTGTGGTGCGGTCATTACCCTGCTGGCCGTGTGCCGACTGACGCACAGACAGAGCTATGGTGATATTGCCGTGGTGACCATGGCCATTCCATTAATGTCAGCGTTTACCGTCATTGTGGTCCACCTCACCACCGGGCTTGTCTGATCGCGTTATACCAATCAAAGTAAGTCAGTGATCAAAAATAGCGCAGGAAAAATGTTTGAGTACGAGGCAGAATTTTTAGATAAGTCCTGATTCTACAATCACAAAATCTAACGCAGTGATTGAACATTTGAACAAGCTAGGATGACCAGTGATTGACTGCGGTTGGTATGATACACAAACGCCCCGGAAAACCGGGGCGTTTTTCTGTTAACGGGTTTATTCACGGGCACAGGGCTGAATATAAATGGCATCCGAAGGAAAACGGCCATCCTGACTCGGATGCTGCCGGTGCAGACGACACAAATCTTCATAGATACTAATAGCGACGACAGTGAACGGCTCTGACTGCCAGGCGTCTTCCGCCTTCACCTGAATTTGCAGTTTTTGCCCTTCCGTCACATGCTCGGGCAACCGGATATCATACGTATTGCTGAAAGCCAGCAGCCAGTAATCATCGACGGTCACTAACCGCCCCTGCCCCGGCGTGGTCACCGCATGAACATAATCCAGTTTCTGATCTGCGGAGGCGGCTGCGCCCAGACAGACCAAGAGAAATACAACGATACGTTTCATGGCTGCCCCCAGACTTGCTCAATCCGCTATCGCCTTAACTATAGCGGCTCCTGCGGGGCAACCTTTCTTAACTCATAGACAGCGTTATAACGCTTCGTCTTCGGATTCAACCTGTGCAGTCCCATTTTGCAACGCAGCCAGTAAGCGATTCAGCTCCAGCGCTGCAAAACGATGCTCAACAAATTCATACACATTGCCGGACAATGTGAGCTTGTACAATTGAACCGCTTCAGCGTATTGATTCTCATGCTGATAGCGCTTTGCCATGTAGAAATAACTTTCTGTCAGACGTTCGGCCATTTGCGCATTGCTTTCACTGCTTCTGACAATGCTGTCCAAAAGCTGCTGCTCCGTCTCTGAACCCATCAGCATGCTGACAATATTCCAGCCCCAATCCTCACGCTCGGCACGATCGAACCGATTTGTCAGGTTTTGTGCCGCTTTTTCCGGTGCCGTTTCCAGTTCAACGAAGTACAGCCAAATTGTGCGATAAGGATCATTCGGATCCTGCTCATAATGCGCAATCAGATCTTGTTTAGCCAGGGTATAGCGACCGCCGTAGTACAATGCAATCCCACGGTTTCGCTGTGCATACGGATGGCTCACATCCAGTTCCAGTGCGGAGTCGAATGCCTCGTAAGCCTCATCAAACCGGGCGCGTTGTGTCAGATAAACACCCAGGATATTAAAGATATCGGGTTGGGCCGGATACAGCTTGAGCGACCGTTCAAAATCCAATCGGGCCAGATCCCGTAAGCCAATCCCATCATGCAGCAGACCACGCTCATAAAAAATCTGAGAGCGGGTTTCATCGTCCAGATCGCTGCGTCCCAACAGCTGATCGATCCGCGCCAGCTGTACTTGTTGCTCGAAGGAGGGTTGCAACGGTACTGCGATCAGCGGTTGCTCCCAACTGGAGTAAGTACTTGTCGAACACCCGCCGAGCATGGCGGCCATCGCGATGACTGCGAACTTAAGCCTCTTTGCAAACAATGCCATTCTCCCTAACCGACCCGGCAGTACTTTGATTTCTTCAGTTTATTCGATGTGTCAAAGCCCACAACCCGAGTACAGTCTCAGTAAGTTCATTGGTATAAAAAAGGGGCCATACAGCCCCTTAATACTTTGTTGATGAAGTGGTCGCAAAAACCAAAAGGATTAAGCGTCTTCACCTGCGGCTGGTGCCGGTTCGCTCTTCGCTTCTTTCATGCTCAGGCGAATACGGCCCTGACGGTCGATTTCCAGTACTTTCACTTGTACTTCCTGACCCATTTGCAGGTAGTCAGATACTTTCTCGACACGCTCTTCAGCGATCTGAGAAATGTGTACCAGACCTTCTTTGCTGCCAATGACAGAAACAAATGCACCAAAATCAACAATTCGCACTACTTTACCAGTATAGATGCGACCAACTTCAACGTCAGCGGTGATTTCTTCGATACGACGGATCGCTTCTTTCGCAGCAGTCCCTTCGGTTGCAGCGATCTTCACAGTACCATCGTCTTCGATTTCGATCGTTGTGCCGGTTTCTTCAGTCAGCTGACGAATCACCGCACCGCCTTTACCGATCACATCTTTGATCTTCTCTGGGTTGATCTTCAAAGTGTGAATACGCGGTGCAAACTCAGAGATATCGTCACGTGCTGTGCTGATTGCCTGATCCATCACGCCCAAGATGTGCATCCGCGCACCTTTCGCCTGGTTCAGAGCGATCTGCATGATTTCTTTGGTGATACCTTCGATTTTGATATCCATCTGCAGTGCAGTGATACCGTCGTTCGTACCCGCCACTTTGAAGTCCATGTCGCCCAGGTGATCTTCGTCACCCAGAATGTCAGACAGAACCACGAAATCTTCGCCTTCTTTCACCAGACCCATTGCGATGCCCGCAACAGAAGCTTTAATTGGTACGCCTGCATCCATCAGTGCCAGAGAAGTACCACAAACAGAAGCCATTGAAGAAGAGCCGTTTGATTCGGTAATTTCAGAAACCACACGAACGGTGTACGGGAACTCATCCACACTTGGCATCACAGCCTGGATACCACGCTTCGCCAGTTTACCGTGGCCGATTTCACGACGCTTCGGAGAACCCACAAAGCCAGTCTCGCCCACACAGTAAGGAGGGAAGTTGTAGTGCAGCAGGAAGTGCTCTTTACGCTCGCCTGTCAGTTCATCCAGGATTTGCGCATCACGCTGGGTACCCAGAGTCGCTGTCACCAGTGCCTGCGTTTCACCACGAGTGAACAGAGAAGAACCATGAGTACGCGGCAGAACGCCGGTACGAACGTCCAGCGCACGAACCATGTCTTTCTCACGGCCGTCAATACGCGGATTGCCAGCAATGATACGGCTACGAACAACGTTCTTTTCCAGAGAGCTCAGCATATCACGGATTTCACGCTCTTCCAGCGTGTCATCTTCAGCCAGCAATGCTGCAACCACATCATTCTTGATGGCGCCAACTTGCTCGTAACGCGCCATTTTTTCAGTAATTTGGTACGCTTCAGCCAAACGACCTTCTGCTTTTTCAGCAACGCGTGATTTCAGTGCTGTATTGACTTCTGGTGCAGTCCAGTTCCAGGCTGGGGTTGCAACTTCAGCAGCAAACTCTTTGATCGCGTTGATCACGGTTTGCTGTTGGTCGTGACCAAACACAACTGCTTGCAGCATTTGTTCTTCTGTCAGACGTTCTGCTTCAGATTCAACCATCAGCACAGCAGAATCAGTACCGGCAACCACCAGATCCAGACGGCTTTCTGCCAATTCTTTGTTGCTTGGGTTCAGAACAAGTTGATCATTAATGTAACCAACACGTGCTGCACCGATTGGGCCATTAAACGGAATACCAGAAATCGCCAGTGCCGCAGAGGTACCGATCATGGTTACGATATCCGGGCTCACATCCGGGTTCACAGAAACGACAGTCGCAATCACCTGAACTTCGTTTTTGAATGCATCCGGGAACAGTGGACGGATAGGACGGTCAACCAGACGTGCCGTCAGAGTTTCGCTTTCAGATGGGCGGCCTTCACGTTTGAAGAAACCACCCGGGATTTTACCGGCAGCGTAAGTACGCTCCTGGTAGTTTACAGTCAGCGGGAAAAAGTCCTGACCTTCAACAGCTTCTTTCTTACCAACAACGCTGACGAAGACAGAAGTGTCATCCATACTGGCCATCACAGCAGCAGTTGCCTGACGTGCCATAACACCAGTTTCCAGAGTGACGGTGTGGTTACCGTACTGGAAGGTTTTTACGATAGGATTCACGTGAATTTCCTTAAAATATTGATCTGCTTTTTCTATTTGCGCCAGTAAGTATATCCGACACATCAAAAAGCGTCATGTGAAGTGGCACTTACAATTCACGCATCGCGACTAATGACAACAACCGTTCAGCACAGATGCTGTCAATAGCCGCGACCTGAAGGTCGACGAAAACGACTCGTGAAAGTGTGAAGTACCGTGATTTCATTCATAAAGAGCGTTTGTTGAACAACAAACATTGTGCCCTGTGAGGGCATAAAAAGAAAGGAGCCTGTCGGCTCCTTTCTCTTCAAGCAATCTTAGCGACGCAGACCCAAACGCTGGATCAGAGACTGGTAACGACCCAGATCTTTGCCTTTCAGGTAGTCCAGCAGCTTACGACGGCGAGAAACCATGCGCAGCAGACCACGACGGCTGTGGTGGTCACCTTTGTGCTCAGAAAAGTGGCCTTGCAGGTGGTTGATTTGTGCAGTCAGCAGTGCAACCTGAACTTCAGGTGAACCCGTGTCGTTTGTGCCTTGTGCGTATTCAGCAACGATAGCTGCTTTAGTTTCTGCATTCAGAGACATAACTCATTCCTAATACAAAATAGTAAAGTTTGTGCCAGCCAATCTCTGATTCAGCCGGCACCCGAGCCGCGAATTATACGCACCCGTCAAACGGGCCGCAAGCGGAATATTCTCAGCAGGCGTGCTTACTGCTTGTTTGCCAGTACACGCTTCGGGGCAACCATCCCCTCTGCATCGATTTCACCTACACCGATGAAATCACGCTGCTCTCCGGCAGTCAGCCGCACCAATGTTCCGGTTTCCGGAACACGACCCGCCTGAACCGGCTGACCGTTCAGCACATAGCTGGCGACAACCGGCAGAAGATTGACTTCAGGTAAATCCTGAACTGCGGTGTCAGTTGGTAGTAACAGCGGATCCAGCAACTCTTTCGGCTGAATATCCTGTTCACGCGCCTGTTCCAGTAGTGCTTCCAGTTGCTCCAGCGTGACCATGCTCTCCAACGGATACTTGGAGACACCGATCCGACGCAGGTAGGTTACATGCGCGCCACAGCCCAGCATCTCACCCAGATCATCAACAATCGTGCGGATATAAGTGCCTTTTGAACAATGCACTTCCATCTCAACTTCATTGTCGCTGAAGCGAAGCAGGCTGATTTCATACACGGTGATATCACGGGCTTCACGCGGTACTTCTTTACCTTCACGGGCATATTCGTACAGCGGGCGTCCCTGATATTTCAGCGCCGAAAACATAGACGGAATTTGCTTGGTCGTGCCACGGAACTTGGCAATACAGCGCTCCAGCAGGCCCCGATCAACTTTCACGTCACGGGTTTCAACCACTTCACCGTCTGAGTCAGAGGTATTTGTCCGCTCACCCAGTTTTGCGATCACGCGATAGCGTTTATCCGAGTCCAGCAGGAACTGAGAAAACTTAGTCGCTTCTCCCAGACAAATCGGCAGCATCCCGGTCGCCAGGGGATCCAGTGCGCCGGTGTGTCCCGCTTTTTCTGCAAAGAAAATGCGTTTCACTTTTTGCAGAGCATCGTTTGACGTGATGCCACCCGGTTTGTCTAACAGCAGAACGCCGTCAACCGGACGTCCTTTACGACGACGTGCCATTACTTGTCCTCACCTTCATCCTGAGGTTCATCGCCACGACGAGCTTCATCATCGCGAACCACTTTGCTGACCAGGTTGGAAATGCGCATGCCTTCCGTCAGCGACTGGTCAAAGATAAAGTTCAGCTCCGGCGTGACACGCAGGCGGATCTGCTTGCCCAGTAATGAACGGATGTAAGGTGCCATTTCACGCAGAGCTTCCAGACTGTCTTCCGGTGTTTGCTCCCCCACAGTCAGGAAAGTCACATAGACTTTGGCGTATCCCATATCACGGGACACTTCCACACTGGAAATGGTTGCCATACCAATGCGCGGATCTTTAATTTCGCGTTGCAGAATCACTGCCAGCTCTTTTTGCAGCTGCTGAGCAACACGTTGTGTACGGCTGAATTCTTTCGCCATTTGATTCTCTCTCTCAGTGGCCCGCGGAACCTGACACAAAGGGGAGCCGAAGCTCCCCAGTGTTCTAGCCAGGTTTACGAGCAACCTGAATAATTAGTCCAGCGTACGCTGAATCTCAACGATTTCGTAAACTTCGATTTGGTCACCAACGCGAACATCATTATAGTTCTTCACGCCGATACCACACTCGTAGCCGTTCTTCACTTCCTGAACGTCATCTTTGAAACGACGCAGAGATTCAAGCTCACCTTCGTAGATCACCACGTTCTCACGCAGAACGCGGATTGGGTTGCTACGCTTGATGGTCCCTTCAGTGACCATACAGCCGGCAATTGCGCCCAACTTCGGTGACTTAAATACGTCACGCACTTCAGCCAGACCAATGATTTCCTGCTTGAACTCAGGAGACAGCATACCGCCCATCGCAGCTTTCACTTCGTCGATCAGCTGGTAAATGATGGAGTAGTAACGCAGATCCAGGTTCTCCGCTTCAATCGTCTTACGGGCAGATGCATCTGCACGCACGTTGAAGCCCAGAACGATTGCGTTCGAAGCTGCAGCCAGTACCGCATCGGTTTCGGTGATACCACCAACACCCGAGCCCACGATGTTCACTTTCACTTCTTCAGTTGACAGCTTACGCAGTGAGTCTGCAATCGCTTCCACTGAACCCTGTACGTCGGCTTTCAGAACCACGTTCAGTTCAGCCACTTCACCGGCAGTCATGTTCGAGAACATATTTTCCAGTTTCGCTTTCTGCTGACGCGCCAGTTTCACATCACGGAATTTACCCTGACGGTACAGTGCAACTTCACGGGCTTTACGCTCGTCACGAACCACAGTCGCTTCGTCACCAGAAGAAGGCACACCAGACAGACCCAGAATCTCAACCGGAATGGATGGACCCGCTTCTTCAATTTCACGGCCCAGCTCGTCGCGCATTGCACGAACACGGCCATATTCTAGGCCACACAGCACGATATCGCCTTTACGCAGCGTACCTTCCTGAACCAGAACCGTTGCAACCGGACCACGACCTTTGTCCAGACGTGATTCGACAACCACACCTTTCGCCATACCTTCTGCAACCGCTTCCAGCTCCAGAACTTCTGCTTGCAGCAGAATGGCTTCCAGCAAACCGTCGATGTTGGTGCCCTGCTTCGCAGAGATGTGAACGAACATGTTCTCACCGCCCCACTCTTCAGGAATCACATCGTACTGAGCCAGCTCGTTCTTCACGTTGTCTGGGTTCGCGTCTTCTTTATCGATCTTGTTCACAGCAATGATCAGCGGTACACCGGCAGCTTTCGCGTGCTGAATTGCTTCAATCGTTTGTGGCATCACACCATCATCTGCTGCAACAACCAGAATGACGATATCTGTTGCCTGAGCACCACGCGCACGCATTGCGGTAAACGCGGCGTGTCCAGGAGTATCCAGGAAGGTGATCATGCCGTTGTCGGTTTCAACGTGGTAAGCACCAATGTGCTGGGTAATACCACCGGCTTCGGCCGCAGCAACGTGTGCTTTACGGATGTAGTCCAGCGTAGACGTTTTACCGTGGTCGACGTGACCCATGATGGTCACAACTGGTGCGCGCGGCACAGTTGTCAGGTTCTCGTCGCGATCAGACAGAACAGCTTCTTCCAGCTCATTCTCTTTACGCAGGATTGCTTTGTGGCCCATTTCTTCAGCAACCAGCTGTGCGGTTTCCTGATCAATGACCTGGTTGATGGTTGCCATAGCGCCCAGCTTCATCATCACTTTGATGACTTCAGCTGCTTTCACAGCCATTTTGTTTGCCAGCTCGGAAACAACAATGGTCTCGCCGATCACAACGTCTGCTTTTGCAACGGTTGCTGTCTTATCAAAACCATGGCGCATGGATGACGGCTTGCTCATCTGCTGCTTGCCGCGACCGCGTTGATTACGGCCACCGCGCTGAGACATCGGACGTTCGCGCTGTTCGCGATCCTCTGTTTTCGGTCCGCTTGCTTTTTTCTTCTTAGAACGACGGCGAGTTGCTTCCTCGCGACGGTCTTGTTCGTCTTCCGCCGCACGGGCATAGGTGGAAGTGGTCGTGTGGTAGTCTGCTCGTTCCATATCACTCGTGTCCTGGTCTTTCTTCGACCAGTTCTTTTCGTTCATTTCTGCCATTTTGCGTGCCTCTTCTAGCTGACGCTGACTGTCTTCTTCGGCTTTACGCTTGGCTTCCTCTTCCCGGCGACGTTGCAGTGCCTCAGCTTCTTTCTTAGCTTCTTGCTCAGCGGCGGCGCGTTTGGCTTTATCTTCAGCGTCACGCTTATCATCAGTATCACGTTCACTTGCATCCACTGCTGCATCACGCTCAGACTGCTTTTCCAACTGCTTCGCTTTCTCTTCTGCTAAGCGCTTCTCTTCTGCTTCGCGCTTGGCCTTTTCTTCAGCCTCACGTTTAGCCTGCTCTTCTGCTTCACGTTTTGCTGCTTCTTCCGCAGCACGTTTTGCAGTTTCTTCAGCTTGACGTGCTTCTTCTGCACGTTGCTCTTCCTCAAGGGCAGAGCGCTTCACATAGGTGCGCTTTTTGCGCACCTCAACTTGGATGTTTTTACTCTTACCGCCAGAGCCGGATACACTCAGGGTGCTTCGGGTCTTACGCTGCAGAGTCAGGCGGGTCGGTGCCTCGTCAGTGTTACCACCATGCTCTTTCTTCAGGTGGGTCAACAGAGACTCTTTTTCCTGTTGATTGACACTGTCTTCAGCCTTCTTGCTGATACCAGCATCGGAAAACTGTTGAAGCAACCGATCAATCGGAGTACCGATCTCGTCGGCAAGTGCCTTAACTGTAACCTCTGACATGCTGCTCCTCCCTTGCTAATTGAATTATGCTTCGTCGCTGAACCAGCAGATATTACGGGCAGCCATAATCAGTTCACCCGCTCTGGTTTCATCCAGACTTTCGATATCCAGCAGATCATCTGTGCCCTGGTCTGCCAGGTCTTCCAGAGTGCTGATACCTTTAGCAGCCAGTTTGAACGCCAGTTCACGCTCCATACCGTCCAGGTTCAGGAGATCTTCAGCCGGTTCAACACCATCAAAGGATTCTTCCTGAGCAAGGGCAATTGTGGTCAACGCCTCTTTCGCACGGTTACGAAGTTCGTTCACCGTATCTTCATCCAGACCGTCAATCGACATCAGTTCCTGCACAGGAACATAAGCGATTTCTTCCAGGCTGGTAAAACCTTCTTCAACCAGACCCACGGCGAATTCTTCGTCGATATCCAGATGCTTCACAAACAGATCAATGGAAGCCTGTGCTTCAGCCTGATGCTTGTTCTGCAAGTCTTCGACGGTCATGACATTCAGTTCCCAGCCAGTCAGCATTGATGCCAGACGGACGTTCTGTCCGCTGCGACCGATCGCCTGAGCCAGATTGTCTTTTTCTACCGCGATGTCCATGGTGTGGTTGTCTTCATCAACGATGATAGAGCTCACCTCTGCCGGAGCCATCGCATTGATGACGAACTGAGCCGGGTTTTCATCCCACAGTACGATATCAATCCGCTCGCCACCCAGCTCACCAGACACAGCCTGTACACGCGCACCACGCATACCGACACATGCACCGACAGGGTCGATACGCTTGTCATTGGTCTTGACTGCAATCTTGGCGCGAGAACCCGGATCACGGGCCGCACCCATCAGCTCGATCATCTCTTCGCCAATTTCCGGCACTTCAATGCGGAACAGCTCAGAGAGCATTTCAGGCTTCGAACGGGTCATGAACAGTTGGAAGCCACGCGCTTCAGGGCGCACAGCATACAACAGACCACGCACGCGGTCACCCGGGCGGAAATTTTCACGTGGCAGTTGGTCTTCACGCAGGATCACCGCTTCAGCGTTATTCCCGAGATCAATGATCACTGCATCACGATTTACTTTTTTTACAACGCCGGTGATCAACTCACCTTCATTGTCGATAAACTGTTCAACGATTTGTGCGCGCTCAGCTTCACGAACTTTCTGTACGATCACTTGCTTCGCGGTTTGCGTGGTGATGCGGTCGAACGTTACAGATTCGATCTGCTCTTCCACGAAACTGCCCAGTTCCATGGTTTCATCATCGTACTGAGCCGCTTCCAACGTGATTTCCAACGTTGGTGCCGTCACTTCCTCAACCGCTTTCCAGCGACGGAAAGTCTCGAAATCACCGGTCTTGCGGTCGATAGCAACACGCACATCGATTTCTGCTTCGTACTTTTTCTTTGTTGCTGTTGCCAGGGCGATCTCCAGAGCTTCGAAGATACGCTCACGCGGTACAGCTTTCTCGTTGGATACCGCTTCAACGACAGCCAAGATTTCTTTGTTCATTTCTAATGCCCCAATTTAGCGGTTAGAATTTTGGAACCAGGTTGGCTTTGGCAATATTGCTAAGCGCAAAGGTTTCTTCATCGCCTTTCACGTTCAACGTGACCAGCTCACCGTCAACAGCAACAATGTCACCTTTCCACTTACGGCGATTATTCATCGCCATTTTCAGGACCAGGCTGACCTCGTGGCCAATAAACTGTTCATAATGGGCCGCTTTAAACAGCGGACGATCTAAACCAGGGGAGGAAACCTCCAGGTTATAAGCAACAGTGATTGGATCTTCAACATCCATCACCGCACTTATCTGACGGCTCACGTCGGCACAATCATCGACAGTGATACCGTTTTCGTGGTCGATAAACACACGCAGTGTGGAATGTTCACCCGCACGGATAAACTCCAGACCCACCAGTTCATACCCCAAGGCTGTAACTGGCGCTTCCAGCAGTTCGGTTAATTGCATTTCTAAAGCGGTCAAGACAACCCCCTGGAAACAAAAAAAGGGCATTAAAGCCCAGTAGATACCTGAATGGTCATGTTTCAGATAATAAAAAACCCCGAATTACGGGGTTTATTATCTCTGGACCCTGATAGCTAAAACCTCTAAAGGTTATAGCAGAAAAACGACAGCGATTCTGTTCCAGGAATCGTCGCTTTTCTAAACCCGGATGTGGCGCCGATTTCATCTGGGCGGCAAGCCACTGATAACTGAGCATTACTCAATTATCATCCAAGTTGGTTGCGGGGGCCGGATTTGAACCGACGACCTTCGGGTTATGAGCCCGACGAGCTACCAAGCTGCTCCACCCCGCGTCCGTAATTCTGAAGGCGATTATATCCCTCAGTCGTTACTCTTTCAAGTAACTGAAGAATGGTGCCGAGAAGGGGACTTGAACCCCTACACCTTACGGCACTAGCACCTCATGCTAGCGTGTCTACCAATTTCACCATCTCGGCAACGCTGCTGATTACTGAGGAATATCGCTGTTTACTGGCGCTTTCTCAGTTTTTTCAACAGATTGTTCTTGCTGTGCTGGAACACTTAAGTTTTCCCAGCCACTGGTTGTATCCTCTTGCTTGGCACTCATGTTGCCAAGAATCAAGCTGATCACAAAAAATACGGTTGCAAAAACTGCAGTCATTCGGGTCAAGAAATTACCAGAGCCGCTGGCACCGAACAAAGTTCCTGATGCACCAGCCCCGAATGAGGCTCCCATATCTGCGCCTTTACCCTGTTGAACCAGAACCAGGCCAATTACACCAAGCGCAGCCAACAGATAAATCACAAGTAGAATTTCGTACATGGGTTCCACCTATGTTCCATATTGTTGTGCCGGCTTTGCGTTAGCAGTGCCAGCGCACCCCTTCGTCAGGAGCGAGGGAATACTAGCGAATGCCGACATGAGTGACAAGCGATTTTTCCAAGAATGTCGCAATTGGTGGATCACTTGAGTAAGAAATAATCGTTTTTGTAAAAAGAATTCCGATGAGACACTGCTGACCGGAATTCTTTATGATGCAAAACCTTAGCAGTTTTCTTTCACAGCTTGTGCAATTGACAACGCTGATTCACGAACCAGTGCTTCATCTTCGCCTTCGACCATCACCCGGATCAACGGTTCAGTACCGGACTTACGCAGCAGCACGCGCCCACGTTCACCCAGTTGCGCTTCAGCTGCCTGTTGCGCAGCAAGAACTGCTTCGGATTCAAGCGGGTTGGCATCTCCAGCAAACCGGACATTTTCCAGTATCTGCGGGAACATGGTCAGGCCTTCACACAACTGTTGCAGCGTTTTTTGCGTGCCCACAATCGCAGCCATAACCTGCAGGCCAGCCACAATACCATCACCCGTGGTCACTTTATCCAGCACAATCACGTGGCCGGAGTTTTCCGCACCGATACTCCACTGATGCTTCACCAGCGCTTCCATCACATAGCGGTCACCCACTTTGGCCCGGACAAACGGAATATCCAATGCTTTCAGTGCCAGTTCCATGCCTAGATTGGTCATCAGGGTGCCGACAACGCCGCCTTTGAGCTCACCCCGGTTTTGTGCATGACGTGCAATGATGTATGCGATCTGATCGCCATCCACCTTATTGCCTTCTTCATCCACCATGATCACGCGATCGCCGTCACCATCCAGCGCAATGCCGAAATGTGCTTTTTCTGCGATCACTTTTGCCTGAAGCGCACGCACATCTGTGGCACCCACTTCAGCATTGATATTGATACCGTTTGGCTCACAGCCCAGCGTGATCACTTCAGCACCTAACTCACGGAAGACATTCGGGGCAATGTGATAGGTTGCACCATGTGCACAATCGACAACAATTTTATAGCCCGCCAGACTTAAGTGAGACGGGAAAGTCCCTTTACAGAACTCAATATAACGACCGGCAGCATCATTGATCCGAGAAGCTTTCCCCAGACTGGCCGACTCAACACACACCAGCTCTTTATCCAGTTCCGCTTCAATGGCAGCTTCCACCTCATCCGGCAGTTTAGTGCCCTCAGAAGAGAAAAACTTGATTCCGTTGTCGTAATACGGGTTATGAGAAGCAGAAATCACAATGCCCGCTTCAGCACGGAAAGTCCGTGTCAGATAAGCCACCGCCGGGGTTGGCATCGGACCGGTAAATGCTGCCTGCAAACCTGCTGCTGCCAGCCCCGCTTCCAGCGCAGATTCCAGCATATAGCCTGAGATCCGGGTATCTTTTCCGATAATGACTTTTTTCGTGCCCTGTTGAGACAGAACCCGGCCGGCAGCCCAGCCCAGCTTCAACACAAATTCTGGGGTGATCGGTGACTGGCCAACCCGGCCACGGACACCGTCGGTGCCGAAATATTTACGTTCAGCCATGAAAAATAGCTCCTAGCTCTTTATTTTGCCTGTTCCAGCGTCTTTCGGCAGACAGCCAGCACGTCCTGAGTTTCCTGAGTATCATGAACCCGGATAATCTGGGCACCTTTCATTGCCGCAATGGACGCACACGCAAGGCTCCCTGCCAACGCTTCCGCAGGTGATTTATTCAATAGTTTACAGATCATGGATTTTCTGGACATCCCCACCAACAGGGGTAAGCCAAACTGATGAAATTTATCCAGATGAGCCAGCAACTGATAGTTATGCGTCAGGGTTTTCCCAAAGCCATACCCCGGATCCAGAATCAACTGATCCCGGTTTATACCTGCTGCTTCACAAGCCTGAATTCGCTCAGTCAGAAATGTATTCACATCCTTGAGCAAATCCTCGTAGTGTGGCTCATGCTGCATTGTACGCGGTTGGCCCTGCATATGCATTAAACAAATCGGGACACCGGCCTGAGCCGCAGCTGCCATGGCACCGGGTTCACGCAGTGCCCGGATGTCATTAATCAAATCCGCGCCAGCATTCACCGATTCTGTCATCACGGCTGCTTTGCTGCTATCCACAGAAATCCAGCAATCAAATCGCGATCGAATCGCTTCAATGACCGGGACGACACGCGCCAGTTCTTCTTCAACCGACACATCCGCCGCACCAGGCCGGGTAGACTCGCCACCCACATCAATGATACTGGTGCCAACGGCCAGCATCGCTTCCACGTGTCGCAGCGCATTATCCAAATGATTGAATTGACCGCCATCGGAGAAGGAATCCGGCGTGAAGTTGAGAATACCCATGGTATGCGGGTAAGAAAGGTCAAGTGCTTTTTCTTTACTTTTCAATAACAAGGCCCATTACTCCTGACTGGGGGAGCACACGCTGGCGTGGCTCACTTGCTAAGGTTCATCATATTACCCTGGAAACAAAAAACCCCGAGTCGCCCCGGGGTTTTGGTCTCACCACAAGGTTTAGGCCTGTGGCTTGTCATTTTCTTCGCTGTGGTGTGGTTGCACCTGCTCAGGTTTGTCTGCTGGTTTTTCCGCATCCTTCCCTTCAGTACTTGCCACTTTGTTCTCTGATTCAAGCGTGTCCGCTTTCAGTGTATCGTCTTTATCCCCCCACCCTTTCGGGGCACGGATTTCAGACTTGCGCTCCATCAGATCATCCAGCTGACCAGCATCAATGGTTTCATACTTCATCAGCGCATCTTTCATCGCATGAAGAATGTCCATATTGCCTTCAAGAATCTCACGTGCGCGTTCATAGTTCCGATCAATAATTGAACGAACTTCTTCATCAATCGCACGCGCAGTGTCTTCAGACATATGCTTGGTTTTGGTCACAGAACGGCCCAGGAAAACTTCACCTTCATCTTCTGCATAAAGCAGAGGACCCAGCTTTTCTGAGAAACCCCACTGTGTCACCATTTTACGTGCGATATCTGTGGCACGTTCAATGTCGTTCGATGCACCAGTCGAAACTTTTTCGAAACCGTAAATCAGCTCTTCCGCCAGACGGCCACCATACAGACTGGAAATCATGGATTCCAGGTACTCTTTCGAGTGGCTGACACGATCCTGCTCTGGCAGATACATGGTGACACCCAGTGCACGACCGCGTGGAATAATCGAGACCTTGTAGACAGGGTCATGATCCGGCACCAGACGACCAATAATGGCATGACCTGCTTCGTGATAAGCCGTCGATTCTTTCTGATCTTCAGACATCACCATCGATTTACGCTCTGCGCCCATCATGATTTTGTCTTTCGCCAGCTCGAACTCCACCATAGAGACGGTGCGTTTGTTTCCACGTGCGGCAAAGAGTGCCGCTTCGTTCACCAGGTTCGCAAGATCGGCACCGGAGAATCCTGGCGTACCACGGGCAATCAGTGATGGTTCAACATCACCATCCAGCGGGACCTTACGCATATGAACTTTTAGAATTTGCTCACGGCCACGGACATCTGGTAAGCCAACAACCACCTGACGGTCGAATCGGCCCGGACGCAGCAGAGCTGGGTCCAGAACATCCGGACGGTTCGTTGCCGCAATCACGATAATCCCTTCGTGACCTTCAAAACCATCCATTTCAACCAGCATCTGGTTCAGGGTTTGCTCACGCTCATCGTGACCACCACCCACACCAGCACCACGCTGACGACCGACGGCATCAATCTCATCGATGAAGATGATACAAGGCGCAGCTTTCTTCGCCTGATCAAACATGTCACGGACACGGGATGCACCCACACCGACAAACATTTCAACAAAGTCAGAACCGGAAATTGTAAAGAACGGTACTTTGGCTTCACCAGCAATGGCTTTCGCCAACAGGGTTTTACCCGTACCCGGAGGACCAACCATCAGAACACCTGTTGGGATTTTACCCCCCAGTTTCTGGAAGCGGCTCGGGTCACGCAGGTAATCCACCAGCTCTTTCACATCTTCTTTGGCTTCATCACACCCAGCAACGTCATTAAACGTTGTTTTGATCTGATCTTCACTCATCATGCGCGCTTTAGATTTACCGAACGACATGGCGCCTTTGCCACCGCCGCCCTGCATCTGACGCATAAAGAATATCCATACCCCGATCAGCAACAGCATCGGGAACCAGGAGATGAAGATAGAAGCCAGCAGGCTTTGTTCTTCCGGTGGTGTCCCAACGACTTTGACATTTGCGTTGATCAGGTCGTCCAGTAATTTCTGGTCATTCAAGACAGGCAGGTAAGTCAAGTAACGGGTGTTATCACGCTTAAATACCGTGATCTCACGATCATTGAATCGTACTTCCCTAATCTGATCCTGACCGATTTCCCGGACAAAAGTTGTGTAGTCGACTTGACGGCCAGCACTATCACCGGGACCGAAGCTCTGAAAAACAGACATCAGCACCACAGCGATGACTAACCACAAAATCAAGTTTTTTGCCATGTCACTCAAGGTGTTAACCTCGCGATAACTTTAAAGATGAATGTAGAGTACTACAGTTTATAACCTGTAGCCACAATATAGACTTCCCGGGATCGATCCCTGGAGGAGTCAGGTTTACGGATTTTAACGACCTTGAACATACTACGCACTTCTGCCAGATATTGATCAAAGCCTTCGCCCTGGAATACTTTTACTGCAAAGCTTCCGTTTGGTGCAAGGACCTGTCTGCACATATCTAATGCTAGTTCAACAAGATACATTGCTCTAGGTTGATCGGATGCCTGATTGCCGCTCATGTTCGGCGCCATATCAGACAACACCACATCCACCATGTCTGGTTGAATACGTTCGAGCAGCGCATCCAGCACAGCCTCCTCACGGAAATCTCCCTGTAAGAAGCTGACACCCGGCAGCGAATCCATGGGCAGAATATCACAGGCAATCACTTGCCCGTCATCACCGACCACATTCGCTGCATATTGAGACCAGCCACCTGGTGCAGCCCCGAGGTCCACCACGGTCATTCCTGGTTTCAATAACTTATCTTTATTCTGGATTTCTTCCAGCTTAAAAATAGCGCGGGAACGGTAGCCCTTCTTTTGAGCTTCCAGGACATACTTATCATCAAAATGTTCTTTCAGCCAGCGCCCTGAGCTGGCCGAATGTTTCTTTTTACTCATGCATTACCCAATGCGTTTACACCAAGCTACCTTTTGTTCCCGTTCTGGTTCAGCGGTACTACTTTTACTGTGGCCCAGAGTTGGCAGGAACACCAGCGTAACGAAACAACGTTAGTCATATTGACTAGATGGCGTTAGAATACCCTGTTTTCAACCCTTGTTATAGATATTGAGTCACCATGAATCTAAGCACCAAACAGAAGCAATACCTGAAAGGCCTTGCTCACAGCCTGAAGCCAGTTGTCCTGATGGGGGCAAACGGCCTGACTGAAGCCGTGCTGTCAGAAATTGAACTGGCCCTTGGCCATCACGAATTAATCAAGGTGAAGGTTGCTGCGGAAGAACGCGAAACCAAACAACTGATTGTTGACGCGATCGTCCGTGAAACTCAGGCAGAAAAAGTCCAGGTGATCGGCAACATCCTGGTGCTATATCGTCAGTCTGAAGATCGAAAAATCGAGCTTCCACGCAAATAAAAAAGGCCGCCAACGCGGCCTTTTTTATCGTGACAGGCCAGCTTGGTTGTTACATTTATTAACAATAAACCTGCTGGCCCCCGGTCATTAAATATACTCGACCTTTTCGATTTCGAATTCTTTCTTACCGCCCGGTGTGGCGATACTGACTTCGTCACCTTCCTGTTTGCCAATCAACCCACGAGCAATTGGTGAATTCACCGAAATCAGACCACGTTTGATATCGGCCTCATCATCACCCACGATGCAGTAAGTGACTTCATCATCTGTATTGATATCCAGCAGCGAGACTGTCGCGCCAAAAATGACTTTTCCTGTGTTCGTCATCTTGGTCACATCGATCACTTGCGAAACAGACAGTTTATATTCGATGTCACGGATCTGAGCTTCACAGATTCCCTGCTCTTCGCGGGCAGCGTGATATTCAGCATTTTCTTTCAGATCACCCAGTTCACGCGCTTCAGCAATGGCCTCAGTAATCTGTGGACGACGTTTCATCAAGGCGTCCAGCTCTTGACGCAGCTGCTGTTCGCCGCGGACTGTCATTGGGATCTTTTCCATAATGTTATCTACCTCGAAACGCCAAAAAAGCGAGATTGCTTTTCGGACAAAAAAAAAGCCAGCCCAGCACAAGTCTGGGCTAACGCATATAGAAGAACTTCAATTTCTGTCCCACAAGATACCTAATACTCAGGCCCGGATGCAACCTCTGAATCATGGTTCTGATAAAGTGTCCGAAAAAGTCTCTTTATCTATGACGATGTCGCCATCATGCAGTGTTTCCTCTGAGCTGATATGCTATATCACGCATGAAAAATAAGGGGAATGATGCCCCACCCAGTTCACCCGACTTAAATGATGAGATCAGCCTGCGCATCGTTCAACACCGTCATATTCTGGAAAGCAAATCCCTTTCCGGATGATTTAACAGGATACTGACGAACTTTATTTGCCGGAGCGGTCTCAAAATCCCTAAGATTCCCGATTCAACCTGCAACGGCAAATAATGACAATGATGAAAAAAACAGTTGGCCTTCTTCTTTCTTCCCTGCTGCTGATGCCTCCGGCATTTGCCAGTTTCTCGCCGAAGGCGGCCATTGAAACGCTGCCTCCCGGGCACGACCTTGCTTTGATGATCAGCAATCCGGCCACAGGCGAACTCATTTACAGCCAAAGGGCGGAACAACTTCAGGCACCGGCCAGTACCCAAAAAGTTCTGACCGCATTAGCCGCAAAGCTGTACCTCGGAGACAATTTCCGTTTTACGACCCAAATCGAGCAACAGGGCGATGACCTGATCCTGAACTTCAGCGGTGATCCGACATTGTCGCGCCAGGATTTAACGGCCATGCTGCGCCAGTTGAAAAAGCAGGGCATTCGCCGGATTCGCGGCAATATTTATCTGAACGGGAGCCAGTTTACCGGCTATGAGCAGGCACCGGGTTGGCCATGGGACAGCCTTGGCGTCTGTTACAGCGCCCCCTCGAGCAGCATCACACTCGAGCACAACTGTGTGCAGGCAGCCCTGTACAGTGACCAGCAACCGGGACAACTGACCCGGCTACATGTCCCTGCACATCAGCCCATTTCTGCCACCAGCACAGCAAAAGTCGTGACCAAAGAGGAACAGACATCAGAATTCTGTGCATTAGAACTGGTGACTCAACCCGGAAACCATTATCAGCTCTCGGGCTGCCTGCCTCAGCGGGAAAATCCCCTGCCACTGAATTTCGCCGTGGTTGATACCGAAGCTTATGTCCGCAGTGTGCTGCAGCAAGAGCTGAAACGGAATGGGATTCAGTTCAAAGGGGAAATCCTGCGAAATGACCGGAAACAGGGCAAGATGCTGGTCTCACATCATTCAGACAAGCTGCCCGTGTTACTGAAAGTCATGCTGGAAGACTCAGATAATCTGATCGCTGATAATCTGGCGAAAACTCTGGGACAGCGTTACTACGAACAGTCGGGCAGTTTCCGCAACGGGACAGCCGCTATCAAGGAAATCATTCAAGCACACGCAGGCATTGACCTCAGCCTTGCTGTTCTGGCCGATGGTTCAGGTTTGTCGCGGGATAACCGGATTATGGCAACGGACATGATGAAAGTAATCACTTACATTTATCAGCATGATAAGCAACTGGGGTTACTGGCTGATTTTCCGATCGCAGGTGAAACCGGTACGCTGAAATATCGTCAAAGTGTGCGTCAGGCCCCCGTGAAACAGCACCTGGCCGCGAAATCCGGTTCTTTGTACGGCACTTTCAATCTCGCTGGCGTGATGACAGCAAAATCCGGTCAATCGCTGCTGGTCGTTCAGTTTGTCACCAACTATCTGCCCCCCGAAAAGCCAGCGGATGCGCCACCGACGGATCCGGACATTACCCGATTCGAACGCATCCTGTATACCGACCTCTACAATGCCTACTGATGCTTCCGCATTGATCCCCGGCCCTCAGACTTTCTGAGGGCCGGGAGATGGATAAGATTGCGGTTCAGAACGGTGCTTCACCGGCTTCCGGCAACGGTACATCAAATGAAAATACCACCGTTGATATCATACGGTACATGCCACAAGCCATCACCAGATCCAGCAATCCCTGCACCCCGATTTCATCAATCAATGCCTGTTGCGTCGTCTCAGCAATTCCGCGCTGATACGCCACATCCTGAGCCACCTGCCAGGTATTCAGGTAAAGAGGTTTCATCGTTGCGCTCGCTAAATCTCCGGATAGAACCTGCTGAATCACCTGTTGCGGTAATCCGGCACGCTCCGCCGGAACAATATGCTTCTCCCAGACAAAAGGGGCACCAATGCAGCGGGCTGTCGCCAGAATACCCAGTTCACGCAGATCGCCTGCCAATTCACTTTCATACCGGACATAAGTGCCAAGCTGACCAATATGCTGTGCCAGTACCGGATGGTTCATTAAGGTCCGGTACATCCCGGACAATCCGTCTCGCGGTCCCAGCAAAGTGTCGTAAATTGCCTGCCCCTGCGCATCCAGATCAGCGCGCTCAATCAAAGGTAACTTTGCCATCCATTTCACTCCTTCTCTGAACAATCAGGATTCCGACCAGTCGGGATGCGCCAGTTCCTGACGCCATGGGTTTACCGGTGTTTGAATGTTCGGGTCACAACGAGCATCAATCACAAAGGGGCCTTTGGCGGTAAAAGCCCGATCAAAGGCTTGGGCCAGCTCCTCCGGACACTTAACCACGATGCCATCCCCGCCCAATGCGCGGGAAAATGCCACCCAGTCATGTGTGGCCAGCGTTGTGAGCGCTTTGGCATTGTCGGTTTCAGCGCGCAGGTAAACATTTCCCAGCGCGCTGTTATTGATCACCAGCACCACCAAGGGTAACTGATGTCGCGCTGCCGTCTGAATCTCGATCCCGTTCATCAGCATGCAACCGTCCCCGGTGATCACCACACAGGGATGATCCGGATTGGCCACTTTGGCCCCCACACCAGCCGGGATCGCCCAGCCCATCGGCGCCAGTGCTGTGGCCGTCAGATACTGCCTGGGGCCATCACATTGCCAGTAATGTCCGGCAAACGCCCGGTGCGCGCCGGAATCTCCAATCATCACGGAGTCTTTCGGCGCGATACGCTGCAGTTCAGCAATGACCCGCGCCGGGTTCATCGGCACCGCATGACTGTTCAGGTCCTCCGGTTCATAAAACCTGGGGAGATCCTTTATCGTGCGAAGCCATGACTGGCGCCGCGAATTCATTGCCTGCAACGGCTTTAAGCGTTCTGTCTGTACTGGCATCGTCAGCCAGTCCAGCACCGCACTCACATCGCCCTGAATCGGGAACTGAACCGGGAAGTTTTTGTCGAAAATCCCGATGTCCAGATCGGCCTGATAAATGCCTGCTTCCGGTGTTAAAGCCCGATCCCAACGCATGGTATCCCGCTGGTTCAGGCTCGAACCCAGCACAAGCAGCAGCTGATTGTCTGCTATCTCAGATTGACCCGCCGCCAGTGCATGCTGATGCAGCAAGGCCAGCGTTGCGTGCTGCGTGCCTGAATACCCGAATACCCCCAAAGAGAGCGGATGATTTTCAGGAAAGACACCTTTGGCTTTCAGGGTTGTTGCCACCGGGATCTGGTAGGTTTCCGCGAAGGTTATCAGAGCCTGCGTGGCTTCGGCCCGAATGGCTCCGCTGCCGACCAGAATCGATACATTGGCTTTCCCCTGTTCGCTGGCCTGAATCAGCCCCTGACACAATTGCTCAGCACCCTTCAGATCAAAGGCGCGCGGCGTGCGTGCCGAATCATGCAATACCGGCACAGGGTGTTGCTGGCTGTTGAGCGTCTGCGTCTGAATTTCCTTGGGAAAACTCAGGCTGACCGGCCTGAGTGACTGTCCCAGCATGGTGCGAAATGCCCGGTCCAGCAAATGCGGCACCATGTCCGCTTCCGGGACCTTCATCGCCATTTCCGTCACCGGACTCAGCATGCTGATGTCATTCAGACCGGCTTCACTGGCATCCTGAAAACCACCGCGGCCATTCCAAGCGGTCGGAATTTCCCCGGCCAGCGCCAGCACCGGGGACTCATCCGTATAAGCCGTTGCCAGCGGCCCGATCATATTGGCCGTGCCGGGACCACCGATGCCCATACAGACACCAAACCGACCACTGGCTCTGGCATAGCCATCCGCCATATAAGCTGCACCGGTTTCACTGGCCGCCACGATGGCTTTCACATCCTCATCCCCCGTTCCAAACTGATTGAGAAACGGGTCCACCACTCCGCCTGGGACCATAAATACATGGTCAACACCATTGGCCTGAATGGCTTTCAGTACATAACGGGCGACGGGCATTGTTGTCGGATCGTCTTGCATTGGACCTCCTGTCATGCCGGTAAGTTTTTCAGGAAATGAAGACTCGGCATAAAGAAGTACTCGCCGCCTTTTGTACGCACAAATCCGGAAAAGCTGAAGCTTACTTTGTCTGCCGTCGGGCTTCCCCAGCCAGTCGACCAAGTCTGTGATTCCGGCGTCTGTCCGGGTTGAAGCTGACCCACCAAAGGATCTAACCCGACATCTCCGCGCAGGAAGTTTTCGTTATTACACCAGGTGTGCTGCATGAAAATAAACTGATCGACAATGCTGGCCTGAACACTCAGAAACAGCAGCCCGGCATCCGTCCATTCCGTGGCAGGGTTGAGTTCCGTATCCCCAAAACTGATCCCGCGACGGACAATCCGGCGACTGCGTTCGATCGTGGGCGGTGAATTAAACTGACGAACCGTATCACCCCGTGGATTGGTCTTGCGGACATGGGCATGAAACGGGCACCGCAAGCCATCGGCATCCTGATCAAAATTGAAGTTATTGAACAGATTGGTCCAGCCATCCCCGGCCTGTTCACTGATAGGGGTGCCGTCTTTGAACCGTCCGACACACAGGGCACCCGCAAAGTCCGGCGAAACTTTCCGATCCGCTTTTTCAGATAAGGTATTGGCCAGCAAATCCGCGCGTTGCCAGAACCCCTTGATGTTTTGCTGCAGCTTCCGGTACACCACATAGGTGCCGAAACTCGACTGATCGCCACCGGGATCCGGCACCATCACCAGACTGAGCGGCGCGCTCGGATCATTCTGGCTGTAACCGCCGTTACGGTATTCCTCATTCAGCTCCGAGAAGAGAAACTTTGGATTACTGACCCCATCCACAAAACCAAAGTGTTCAATCACCTGCTGCTTGTCATTACGCATCACATGACCACGCTGCACCACGACAATCTGCCCGATGCCATCCAGGGATTGCTTCAGGGCCTGAACCTGATGATCCAGCGATTGCTCAACCGTTGCCGGATCGCCGCTGAGCGCGAAGATCACCATGCCATCAATCGTTTGTGTAAACGGTGTTTCCCACTGTGATAAGTCATCATTCAGGGGATTTACTGTGGGTTTGTGATCCCCCCGTGGCGCAGTATCGTAGCGCTGCGTTACATCTTTCATCCCGGCCAGAAACGCCTGATCATCCGGCCATTGTGTCTGCGCCACCCCAAGGTGGCGGTATCCGGTCGCACTGAGCATCAGATTGACAAACAGATGATCGGCTTTGCCCTGCTGTTTAAAGGCCTGATGCTGGCGATCCTGTTCCGACATAGAGGTCACTGTTTCAGCCAGTTGCCGAATCCAGCGCCGGTTGGCGGCTTCATCCGAACCCAGACTGAAAAAAACATGCCGGGCGGCATCGCGGCCGTGACCTTTCAGAATGTTGCCCTGTAAGTTAGCAAAAACGGTCTGAAAGTTCGGGTCGTCTAAGCCAATATTGGTTTGATTTAAATTCACAGACATTGCTCATCTCCCTATGCAGCTGAGACCACCGGACATCGCCCACTCAGTGATAGATAAAAAAATAAGCCGGTGCTGTATGCACCGGCTTTCGCTTTGTATTTATAAAGATGTGGTACGGTATGCACCCGGTTCGGGTAAGGTCGGATTTCCGGATGCGGCCGGGATCTGACCGGCATTCAGCAGAGCGGCGACCATGGCGTAGTAGCCCGCCGTCAGCGTGATTTCAGTGATTTCCTGCACCGTGTACTGCGCCTGAAATTTACGAAATAACGAATCATCCACCCGTTTGTTTACCAACAGCCGACGCACGTAAGCCACCAGCTCCCGCTCGCGTTCACTGACCTCTGACTGCCCGTCCAGTGGCAAGCGCTGGCCTATCACTTCGATCACCTGCGGAGACACACCCGCCTTTTGTGCGAAACCGACATGATAGCCCCACTCAAACTGACATGCGTTTTCACTGAGTGCAGTGAGGATCACCAGCTCTTTCACCGCCGGATTCAGACAGGAATCGAACCGGATAAACCCACCCAGATCCGCCACCAGGTCCGCAGCTTTCGGTGAATTGAGCAATAAGGCAAATACGCCGGAGACATGCCCTCTGCTGGCCGAGATGTGATCATAGGCCGCCAGTGCTTCCGCCGAAAGTCCGTCCGGGTGATTGAGATAAGGCAACCGATTCATACTGCCTCCTTATCCGCGTTTCAGCGTGGGCAACTCATTTTCGTTTGCCAGCAGTGCCGCATTGACCGCCGATTCCACGGCCCCTTCAATCCAGGCGTGCTTCAGAGATGCATGTTCACCAGCGAAATGCAGCCGGGCTTTGCCAGTTTCCGGGTGCGGCCACTCCGACTGAATAATGGCTTTGTGCAGTAAATGGAGCTGTCCCGGATAGAAAATCGCAGCCTCGCCGAAAGCATAAGGATCGTTCATCCAACTGACCGTTGCAGCGCCAACGATGTTGTCCTGATTGTCCTTGTACTTCTTCGGATCGAAGACACACAAATCCCGGATTTTCTGTTGCGCAGCTTCCCTGACGGCATAATCCGCGCCAGGCTCATGATCGGCATGCACAATGGCGACATTGTTGAGGGCATAGCAATAGCGATCATAGTCCGACATCGAATCCCATTTACGGGCATCATCTGCCCAGGAGTAGCTCGCCAGCATCACACCGCCTTTACTGGAACCCATGCGCTCACTCGGGTAGTACATAAACCGGTTCGGCAGATCGGTGACCGAGCCACCGCCGTAAATCTCATTGCGGGTTTCCCAGAAACGCTCCCGGAACTCCAGCAGCACTTTGGTCGCAGCATCGTAATGCAGTTCACGCACGGCTTTACGTTTTTCCTGACTGATTTCCGGCCACACCTGCACCATCCGGAAACTCGAAAACGGAATGGTGACAATGGCTTCGTCCCAGCTGCGTTCCGACAGCAGCTTGGCAACGGCCTGATCCTGCTCCAGACGATCAGCAATATCGTGGGACACTTCCGTTTTAATTTTGACTTTGCCGGTTTCTTCGCACAGATACAGCGCGTTGACGGTCTGATTCAGATACGTCACATCATCAAGATTTTCCTGGTCGTAATAGGCTTGCGTGAATTTGTCTGTGCCGCCCTGAATCAGCCAAAAAGCGGTGTCCGGCCGAATGATTGCGAGCTCAATAAAGCTCTGAATAAAGGAGTAAGACATACGGGATTCAAGATTCTCGATCACGCCGATCATCTCGAGTGCATTTTCCGATAAATGCTCATTTCCGCTGAGTTCAACGATGGCCTCTTTCAGGAAGCGACGCATGGAATACTCACCGTATTTTTCAATGATCTGAGGCCAGGCTGTTTTCGGATCCGCATGAACCTGATTCACCAGATCGCCAATCGCTTTTTCCAGTAATTCAGACGCGGTGGAAAATTTCTCGTTTGCGTTGAGGTCATAGTTCAGCAACTCATTAATATCTGACCCTTCCAGCTCGTAATTTTTCCGCAACACATGGCGTCGGTTCACATGAACAAGGTTATTGCCGGTCGCTGCCAGGTTTGAAAGATCAACATTGCCTTGTGCATCCCGGTCCGGCTGCTGAATCTTGCCGGAAAGCGCGTCTTTTCTCGAAATACTTTTATTCAGGAAAAGCTGCTTCTGAACACCAGTCGAATCAATCAGGTATTGCACCAGTTTGTGTTGATCCGGGATGCGCATTGCGCCTGCTTCAGCCGATAAATGATCATCTTCAAAATATCGCTTTTGCGGGGTATTTCGAAATGTCCGGATCCGCCCCCCGACCCGGGTATTCCCTTCAACAATGGTGACCCGGTGCCCGGCTTTTCTTAATAAAGCCGCCGAGACCATACCGGCAATCCCGCAACCGAGAATCAGAATGTGTTTGGATTCCGCATTGGATTCAGGCAACCCAAATTCGAGACAAGCTTGATAAGCCTGTGCAATTTCATCCTGCTCAAACGGGAGCAGGCCGTGGAACGCATCCTCTAAAAAACTGACGTCTGACATAACCATTCCTTATTTTTGTCTGTGCTGAACGACTTTTCATCCGCAAAGCCGCATGACACCACGCTTTAAGCGTGATGATTTGACTCAATGAACCGTGAAAAAAGCTTGCTGAGTTCAAAACTAGGTCAGATTGATTCAGATACAAAAAATGGGAGAAGTGAGACTGAAAAGTACAATCATGCTCTCAATTGCATTGTGGAATGATGCAAGATTCAAGTGATGAGTTTTATCACGATCATGCTGCACGCAAAGATCAGAGACAAAAAAAAACAGGCCCCGACAATTTGCCGGGGCCTGCAGGATTTCAGTGTTATTTCACTGAGCGTGAATCAAACTTATTTGATTCGGGCATGCAGTTCCTGAACGGAAGTGACTGTATTGCGGTCATCCGCAGTCAGTGCCATACAGGTTGCAAAGGCAGCATTCAGCGTTGTGGTGTAGTTCACTTTCTCGGCCAGTGCACCGCGACGCAGGACTTTGGAGTCTTCAATCGCCTGACGACCTTCTGCCGTGTTGATGATGTAGCTGTACTCATTGTTCTTGATGCGGTCAAGAATGTGAGGACGGCCTTCATGCACCTTATTCACCAAACGCGGGTTGATGCCCGCTTCACCCAGAATCACTGCAGTGCCGTGGGTTGCATCCAGCTCATAACCCAGTTTCACCAGCTTCGCAGCCAGATCCACCACTCGGCGTTTGTCGTTGTTACGCACAGACAGTAGCGCGCGGCCTTTCTGGTCGCGGCTGTGTTCTTTGCCACAACCCAGCTCGGCTTTGGCAAATGCTTCTGCAAAAGTCTCGCCCACACCCATCACTTCACCCGTTGAGCGCATTTCAGGGCCAAGGATTGGGTCCACACCCGGGAACTTGTTGAATGGCAGCACCACTTCTTTCACCGAGTAATACGGTGGAATGATTTCTTTGGTGAAACCTTGTTGTTCCAGCGACTGACCAGCCATCACACGGGCTGCAATTTTCGCCAGCGGCGCACCGGTGGCTTTCGAGACGAAAGGTACAGTCCGGGCTGCACGCGGGTTCACTTCAATCAGATAAACTTCGTTATCTTTCACAGCAAACTGCGTATTCATCAGGCCGCGAACACCCAGCTCAAAGGCCAGCTTTTCAACCTGACGGCGCATTTCATCCTGAATTTCCTGGCTCAGCGTGTATGCAGGCAGCGAACAGGCCGAGTCACCCGAGTGAACACCCGCTTGCTCGATGTGCTCCATGATGCCGCCGATCACAACGCGCTCACCGTCACAAATCGCATCCACATCCACTTCAGTCGCATCATCCAGGAAGCGGTCCAGCAGAACCGGAGATTCGTTGGACACACTGACGGCTTCGTTGAAGTAGCGGCGCAGATCGGTTTCGTCGTAGACGATTTCCATCGCACGACCACCCAGAACATAAGACGGGCGAACCACCAGCGGGAAACCAATCTCTTTTGATTTCTCAATCGCCTGCTCCATCGCCGTCACGGTCGCATTTTCCGGTTGCTTCAGACCCAGACGATCAACCGCTTGCTGGAAACGTTCGCGGTCTTCAGCACGGTCAATCGCATCCGGGCTGGTGCCGATAATCGGCACACCGGCCGCTTCCAGTGCACGTGCCAGTTTCAGCGGGGTTTGACCACCGTATTGCACAATCACACCTTTCGGCTTCTCAACACGAACAATCGACAGCACATCTTCCAGCGTTACCGGCTCAAAATACAGACGGTCCGAGGTATCGTAATCAGTCGAGACGGTTTCTGGGTTACAGTTCACCATGATGGTTTCGTAACCGTCTTCGCGCAGAGCCAGTGAGGCGTGAACGCAGCAGTAATCGAATTCAATGCCCTGACCGATACGGTTTGGGCCACCGCCCAGTACCATGATTTTGTCACGGTCAGTCGGGTTCGCTTCACACTCTTCATCATAAGACGAGTACATGTAAGCGGTGTCTGATGAGAATTCAGCCGCACAGGTATCCACACGCTTGTAAACCGGGTGGATGTCGTGACGGTCACGCTCTTTGCGGATTTCCAGTTCCGCAACACCCAGCAGTTTCGCCAGACGCGCATCCGAGAAACCTTTACGCTTCAGCTGACGCAGGAAGTCGCCTGTCAGACCGGCAAAGCCGCCTTCTTTGACTTTAGCTTCCATCTGCACCAGTTCTTCAATCTGAACCAGGAACCAGCGGTCGATGTTAGTCAGGTTAAACACGCCATCCACAGACAAACCGGCACGGAAGGCATCCGCGATGTACCAGATACGCTCTGCACCCGCTTCTTTCAGTTCATGGCGGATCTTGGTCAAGGCTTCCGGATCATCCAGATCAACCATCTCGTCGAAACCATTGGCACCCACTTCCAGACCACGCAGCGCCTTTTGCAGCGACTCCTGCTGGTTCCGGCCAATCGCCATCACCTCGCCGACAGACTTCATCTGAGTCGTCAGGCGGTCGTTTGCACCCGCGAATTTTTCGAAGTTAAAGCGTGGGATCTTGGTGACAACGTAGTCGATGGTTGGTTCGAACGACGCAGGCGTTGCTCCACCGGTGATGTCGTTCATCAGCTCATCAAGCGTGAAGCCAACGGCCAGTTTTGCTGCCACTTTAGCAATCGGGAAGCCTGTTGCTTTCGACGCCAGTGCAGAAGAACGTGAAACACGCGGGTTCATCTCAATGATGACCATACGGCCATCTTTCGGGTTAATCCCGAACTGAACGTTGGAGCCACCGGTTTCTACGCCGATTTCACGCAGAACGGCCAGAGAAGCATTCCGCATCAGCTGATATTCTTTGTCTGTCAGCGTCTGAGCCGGTGCAACCGTGATGGAGTCACCGGTGTGAATGCCCATCGGGTCAAAGTTTTCAATCGCACAAACGATGATACAGTTGTCCGCTTTGTCACGGACCACTTCCATCTCGTACTCTTTCCAGCCAATCAGAGATTCATCAATCAGCAGCTCATTGGTTGGAGAAAGATCCAGACCACGGCGGCAGATTTCTTCGAATTCTTCTTTGTTGTACGCGATACCGCCACCGGTCCCACCCATGGTGAAGGACGGACGGATAATACAAGGGAAGCCGACCATATCGAGGACTTTGTAGGCTTCTTCCATGTTCTTCGCAGTATCTGCGCGCGGACACGCCAGACCAATTGATTTCATCGCTTTGTCGAAGCGTGAACGGTCTTCGGCTTTATCAATCGCGTCTGCAGTCGCACCAATCATCTCGACGCCGAATTCTTCCAGCACACCATGCTTTTCCAGCGCCAGTGCACAGTTCAGTGCCGTCTGGCCGCCCATGGTTGGCAGGATCGCGTCCGGACGCTCTTTTTCGATGATTTTACGAACCACTTCCCAGTGGATCGGCTCAATATAAGTCGCATCCGCCATTTCAGGGTCGGTCATGATCGTCGCGGGATTCGAGTTCACCAGGATGACGCGATAACCTTCTTCACGCAGCGCTTTACAGGCTTGTGCGCCTGAATAGTCGAATTCACACGCCTGGCCAATCACAATCGGACCGGCACCCAGAATCAGAACACTTTGTATGTCAGTACGTTTTGGCATCGTTTTACTACTCCGGCTTAGGCGCTGTGCTGTTTAATCAGTTCGATAAAGTGGTCAAAAAGTGGTGCCGCATCGTGCGGGCCCGGGCTGGCTTCCGGGTGACCCTGGAAGCTGAACGCTGGCTTGTCGGTACGGTGAATTCCCTGCAGGGAACCATCAAACAGAGATTTATGCGTGGCGCGCAGGTTCTCTGGCAGCGTCTCTTCGTCGGCAGCAAAGCCGTGGTTCTGGCTGGTGATCATCACAACATTGCGGTCCAGATCTTTCACCGGGTGGTTCGCACCGTGGTGGCCGAACTTCATTTTCACCGTCTTGGCACCGCTGGCCAGCGCCAGAATCTGGTGTCCCAGGCAGATGCCAAAGATTGGCAGTCCTTTGTCCAGGAAGGTTTGAGTGGCTTCAATCGCGTAAGTACATGGTTCCGGGTCGCCTGGTCCGTTCGACAGGAAAATACCGTCCGGATTCATGGCCAGCACGTCTTCGGCTGAGGTTTCAGCCGGCACGACGGTCAGGCGGCAGCCGCGGTCAACCAGCATGCGCAGAATATTGCGCTTGGCACCGAAATCATACGCCACAACATGGTAAGGCAGGTCGCTCGCATTCTGTGCTTCCGGCAAACCGTTCTCCAGCGTCCAGGAACCTTGTGTCCAGCTGTAGTTTTCTTTGGTCGTCACCACTTTCGCCAGATCCATACCTTTCAGGCCAGGAAACGCTTTTGCTTTTTCCAGCGCCAGTGCAGGGTCCAGATTATCCCCCGCCATGATGCAACCGTTCTGGGCGCCTTTCTCACGCAGCAAACGGGTCAGTTTACGGGTGTCAATATCAGCAATGCCGACAATATTCTGGGATTTCAGATAATCAGACAGGGTCTGTTGGGAGCGGAAATTGGAAGCAATCAGAGGGAGGTCGCGAATTACCAGGCCTTGCGCATGGATTGAAGTAGATTCTTCGTCTTCGGAATTGGTTCCGGTGTTGCCAATGTGGGGATAAGTAAGGGTCACAATCTGTTGAGAGTAAGAGGGGTCAGTGAGAATTTCCTGATACCCCGTCATCGAGGTATTGAAAACAACTTCACCAACGGCCGAACCATCTGCACCGATGGATACGCCGTGGAATACAGTCCCGTCCTCAAGGACTAACAGCGCCGATTTGCTCAAGACAACCTCCAATCTTCATAAAAACGCAAATAAAACGGATAAAATTGCACTCACCCATTCCATAGAAAGTCATCAACCGAGTCAAGCCGATTTTTGACAAATTGCGCGCATTCTAGAGATCCACGTCCAAGGTGTCAACAACAGGGTGAAATTTAATTTTAAATATCCCGATCAGAGGTCTCCTTTGACGCCAAACCTGTGAAAGAACATCTTTTCCTGCCCGTTTCTACCGTGTTTCTGGCTGCATGTTCAGGCAACCGTTTGCGGCACTGTGGACCGAGAGCCAAAAAAGAAAACAACGTAAAAAAAGTCAAAAAAACCCAAGATAAGCATGGTTTTTGATGGCGATATTCAGTTAAGGCGCCTAAAAACCAGAAAATAGCAACCTAAGTTGTGCAAACGCAACCGCCATCGCAAGGAGAATTCAATCTCGGTCATTTTGAGAAATTATGCAAAACCGGGGGTCGAGGCGGGGCATTTTTTATCACGTACAGATAAAAAAAACGGCCATTAATCTGGCCGTTGAAAAAATTACAGGTCATTCAAACCAAGGACATCCTGCATGGTATAGAAGCCAGCTGGTTGCTGCTCTAACCAGACTGCAGCGCGTACCGCCCCATTCGCGAAGGTCATCCGATCGGTTGCTTTGTGCGTGATTTCCACCCGCTCGCCAATGTCTGCGAACATCGCCGTATGTTCACCCACGATATCGCCGGCCCGGATCGTGGCAAATCCAATCTCGTTCCGGCTGCGTTCACCGGTAATGCCTTCACGGGCGTACACAGCCACGTCACTCAGCTTATTGCCCATCGCACTCGCAATCGCCTCACCCATCCCCAGAGCTGTGCCGGATGGCGCATCGACTTTGTGTCTGTGGTGCGCTTCAATGATCTCAATGTCGCAGTACTCGCCCATCACTTTGGCGGCTTTTTCCAGCAATTTGAAGGTCAGGTTGACACCCACGCTGTAGTTTGGCGCCATCACCACTGCAATCTCGCCAGCCGCTTCGTCAATCAGTGCTTTTTCTTCTTCACTGAAGCCGGTTGTGCCAATCACAATCTTCTTGTTGTGCTTGCGGCAAAGCGCGATATTCGCCAGGGTCGCCACAGGTGCCGTGAAATCAATCAGGACATCAAAATCATGGATCGCCTTTTCTAAGTCATCGACCACAGCAACGTCCAGTTTTCCAATGCCTGCCAGCTCCCCTGCATCGACTCCGATCAGGCTGCTTTGCGGACGTTCTGTTGCAGCACCGACCTGAGCATGCTCAGACTGAGCTGCCGCCTTAAGTAACTGACGTCCCATTCGCCCTGCCGCTCCGGCAACCGCGATTCTGACCATAGCTGTTTCTCCTTAAAATTCTCAGCAGCCCACTAATCTAGCCTGTCTCCCGGCGAAAAAAAACCCCGGCAAAGCCGGGGTTCCTGAATTCATCCGTTTCATCGACGCTTAGCCGACGTTTTTCACCTGAAGCTCGCGCGGGACTTCAAAGAACATGTTCTCTTCCCGGCCACTCAGCTCTTCAACTTCACCGCCAACAAACGACTGAATACGAGCAATGATCTGGTTTACCAGGGCTTCTGGCGCAGATGCTCCGGCAGTCACCCCGACGCTTTGCATTCCCGTGAACCAATTGGCATCGACATCTTCAGCACAATCCGTCAGGTAGCTTGGTGTTCCCAGCTTTTCTGCCAGTTCACGCAGGCGGTTTGAATTGGATGAGTTCTTTGAGCCCACCACAATCATCACATCCACGCTGGCAGCCATTTCACGTACTGCATCCTGCCGGTTCTGGGTCGCGTAGCAAATATCATCTTTTCGCGGGCCCTGAATGGCCGGGAACACTTCGCGTAACCGATCAATCACATCCGCCGTTTCATCTACCGACAGCGTTGTCTGGCTGACATAATGCAGGTTGTCCGGATCTTTCACAACGCCCAGCAGCACGTTAACATCATCTGGTTTTTCAACCAGATACATCCCGCCGGACTCACTGGCATACTGACCCATGGTGCCTTCAACTTCCGGGTGACCGGCATGTCCGATCAGCACCACTTCCATATCCCGGCGACTGGCGCGGGCCACTTCCATATGTACTTTGGTCACCAGCGGACAAGTTGCATCAAACACGGTGAGTTTACGCGCCTTGGCTTCGTGACGAACGGCCTGAGAGACACCATGTGCCGAGAAAATCACGATGTTATCGTCCGGCACTTCACTCAGTTCTTCGACGAATACCGCGCCGCGTTTTTTCAGTCCTTCCACGACAAACCGGTTGTGGACCACCTCATGCCGGACGTAAATTGGCGGCTGGTACATTTCCAGCGCACGCTCAACGATGCTGATCGCCCGATCAACACCGGCACAAAAGCCACGAGGGTTAGCAAGTAAGATTTTCATATCTGAGGACTCTTTCATTTCGATCCTTACTGTCTGCGCGTGCGCCAGATCAGCAATGGGTTCAGCCTTCGATGCGAACGACTTCAACATCAAAGGTCACGCGCTGGCCAGACAGCGGATGATTGAAATCAACCGTGACGGAGTCGCCAAGCACGGCGGTGATCACACCTGGAATATCTTGCCCGTCCGGGCCACTGAAGGCAATAATAGTGCCGACTTCTGCAGGTGCATCCGCGCCAAAACGCGCCAAATCAACATAGTGAATATTGTCCGGATTCGGTTGGCCAAAAGCATCTTCCGGCTCCAGAACAAACTGACTCTTCGCCCCTTCGGCCAGGCCGAGCAGGCAACGTTCAAAATTGTCGGTCAGACTGCCGTCTCCCATCCGGAATTTGGCAGGCTTTCCCATCGCCTGCGTTGACTCTGCAACGGAGCCGTCTTCCAGCTTGATGGAAAAGTGCATCAAAACTTCACTGTTTTCTGTAATTACCGACATCTGTACATCCTGAATTGCTGTGAGCGACGTGAGCGATCATCCCTCACGTTCATGTTGTACCGTTTTTACAATAAAGCGCCGCCCGTCGCAACGGGCAGCGCCTGCTTCGTGAGCTGATTGCCAGCTTAGTGACTTTCTTTGGTCTTTGTCTTGCCTGCCAGAAAGCCTTCCAAAATGATCATGCCTGCACCAATACAAATCGCCGAATCAGCAATATTGAATGCCGGCCAGTGATGCTTCCCGATGTAGAAATCGAGGAAATCCACCACGTAACCATGATAAAGGCGATCAAACAGGTTGCCCAGCGCACCACCAATAATCAGCGCATACGCCGGATTGGCAATCCGGTTGGTGGCCGGAGTGCGGCGCATCCAAACCAGCAGGAGCGCAGTCACGCCCAGTGCAATGGCCGTAAACAGCCAACGCTGCCAGCCGCTGGCATCACTGAGAAAACTAAACGCAGCACCGTAGTTATGCACATACAGCAGGTTAAAAAACGGCAGGACCTCAATGCGATTCGGCCAGCCGTAACCCATGGTGTCCATCACCAGCAGCTTACTGCCAATATCGATCGCAAAGACCAGAACCGCCAGCCACAGCCAGCGAATTCCGGATTGCTTCAGGGTCGGTAAGCTACTCATCAGGCAAACTTACGCTCTTCGCCCTGACCATCAATGTTGGTCACACAGCGGCCACAGATTTTCTCATGGCCTGCGATAGTGCCCACATCGGCCACATGGTGCCAGCAACGGTCACATTTCTCGGCTTCAGATGGGGTTACCAGCACAGACAAGCCCGCAACTTCAGTCGCTTTCGCATCGGCAGGACGGTTCTCTGCCAGTGCGACTTTCGCTTTTGAGGTCAGCAGCACAAAGCGCAGCTCGTCTTCCAGACGGTTCAGTTTCTCCGCCAGTGCAGGCTCTGCAAACAGAGTCACTTCTGCCTGCAGGGCACCACCAATGCGTTTTTCATTCCGGGCTTCTTCCAGCAGCTTGTTCACGGCACCACGAACCGACTGCACTTCAGTCCAGAACTCGTTGCTGAACGCTTCGTTGTCAGCCAGTCCGAACAGGCCTTCATACCATTCGCCGGTAAAGACGAAGGGATCACGCTCACCCGGCATTTCGTTCCAGATTTCATCTGCCGTAAACGACATGATCGGTGCCATCCAGCGTACCAGTGCCTCGACAATGTAGAAGAGTGCAGTCTGGCAACTGCGCTGCGCATGGCCACCGCGTTTTGCGGTGTACTGACGGTCTTTGATCACATCCAGATAGAAAGACCCCATCTCGATGGAACAGAAGTGCATCAGGCGTTGCGTGACTGCGTGCAGGTTGTATTCATCATAAGCTTTGATGATTTCGTCCTGCGCGGCTTTCGCACGGGCCACAGCCCAGCGATCCAGTGCCACCATCTCTTCGGCTGGAACGCAGTCCGTTGCCGGGTTGAAACCACTCAGGTTCGCCAGCAGGAAACGTGCGGTGTTCCGGATACGGCGGTAAGCATCGGCGCTGCGCTTCAGGATTTCGTCAGACACTGCAACTTCACCGGTGTAGTCGGTGGAAGCCACCCACAGACGCAGGATATCTGCACCCAGCTTATTGGTGACATCTTTCGGCGCAACCACGTTACCGATCGACTTGGACATCTTGCGGCCCTGGCCATCAACCACAAAGCCGTGCGTCAGCACCTGACGATACGGCGCCTTGTCTTTCATCGCAACGGACGAAATCAGAGAAGACTGGAACCAGCCGCGGTGCTGGTCAGAACCTTCCAGATACAAATCAGCAGCATGGCCATTGAATTCTTCACGGCTGTCGACCACTGCGTAATGGGTAACACCGGAGTCAAACCAGACATCCAGCGTATCCAGTACTTTTTCATACTGTGCCGCGTCGGCTTCACCCATCAGATCAGCAGGATTCAGATCCCACCAGGCCTGAATGCCTTTTTCTTCAACCAGCTTGGCGACTTTTTCAATCAGCGCCAGTGTGTCCGGATGCAGCTCTTGAGTTTCTTTATGAACGAACAGTGCGATTGGCACACCCCAGGTCCGCTGGCGGGAGATACACCATTCCGGACGGCCTTCAACCATGCCCTCAATGCGGCTCTGACCCCACTCCGGCATCCACTGCACGCCTTTAATTTCTTCCAGTGCTTTCGCACGCAGACCATTCTGATCCATGGAGACAAACCACTGTGGTGTCGCACGGAAAATGATTGGCGTTTTGTGGCGCCAGCAATGCGGATAGCTGTGCTCATAAGCATGATGATGAAGCAGCGCACCGTGCGCTTTCAGCGTTTCCACGATGGCATCGTTGGCTTTAAACACATGCTGACCGGCAAACATTTCAGTATCCGGCAGGTAAACACCGTTACTGCCAACCGGGTTGGCAACTTCCAGGCCGTATTTCTGACCGACGGCAAAGTCTTCCTGACCGTGGCCCGGTGCGGTGTGAACACAACCCGTACCGGATTCTGTGGTCACGTGGTCACCCAGAATGACAGGGACATCAAAGCTGTAGAACGGATGATTGAAACGCATCAGTTCCAGATCGGCACCTTTGGCAAAACCCAGATTGTGGTAATGCTCGATACCGGCACGATCCATCACGTCTTTCGCCAGCTCAGCAGCAACGATCAGACGCTGAGGCTGCTCACCTTCGACCTGAATCAGAACATATTCCAGATCGTCACGTACGGCCACGGCGCGGTTCGCTGGCATGGTCCAAGGCGTGGTCGTCCAGATCACGATGGACACATCGCCCTGACCCTGATGATCGCCAGCCAGTTTAAACTTGCTGACGACAGCGGCTTCATCCACAGCTTTGAATTTCACGTCAATGGACGGCGACACTTTGTCTTTGTATTCAACTTCTGCTTCAGCCAGCGCTGAACCACAGTCGGTACACCAGTGTACTGGTTTAAAGCCTTTTAGCAGGTGGCCGTTGTCTGCAATTTTGCCCAGCGCACGAATGATATTGGCTTCTGTCGCAAAGTCCATGGTGCGGTATGGCTTGTCCCACTCACCCAGGACACCCAGACGAATAAAACTTTCTTTCTGACCTTCCACCTGGCCCGCTGCGTATGCACGACACTTTTCACGGAACTCAGCAGCCGTCACTTTCTGGCCTGGTTTGCCGACTTTTTTCTCAACCATCAGCTCAATAGGCAGACCATGGCAGTCCCAGCCAGGCACGTAAGGTGCGTCGAAACCCGACATGGATTTCGACTTGATAATAATGTCTTTGAGAATCTTGTTCAGTGCGTGACCAATATGAATATCACCATTGGCATAAGGAGGGCCGTCGTGCAGTACGAAAGATTTTTTACCCTTCTTGGCCTGACGGATGGCACCGTACAGGTCCTCGTCGTACCAACGCTTCAGCATTGCAGGCTCGCGTTGTGCCAGGTTGCCTCGCATCGGAAACCCTGTTTCAGGCAGGTTCAGGGTATCTTTATAGTCGCTCATTGATTCTCAATTCCGTTACTTGGGCGAAGTTGGACATGTTGACGATGCTCAGACAGCCACACCCGCGCTGTCTGGGCATCACGCTCGATTTGCGCTTTCAGCGCATCAAAGGAGGCGAATTTAATTTCATCTCGAAGTTTGTGGTGTAAAACCACCTCAATCTGACAGCCGTAGATGTCAGACTGATAATCAAATACATGGACTTCCAGTTGCTGGCGTTCCCCGTTCACTGTAGGGCGGCGGCCAATATTAGCCACACCGGGCAGTGGATTGTCTGCCACACCGTGTACCTCAACCGCATAGACACCGGAGACCGGTGAAACACGGCGCTTCAGCGGTACATTCGCTGTTGGAAAGCCGATGGTCCGTCCCAGTTTACGACCATGGGACACACGGCCACTGACGCTGTAAGGACGACCCAGCATGGCTTCCGCTTCTGCCAGTTGATCCTGTGCCAGTGCCTCGCGAATCGCTGTACTGCTGACCCGCTTCGCATCAACACAAAAGCTTTGTGTGCTGACCACTTCAAAGCCGAACTCACGTCCGGCAGCTTCCAGCATCGCAAAATCCCCGCGACGGCCTTTACCGAAGCAGAAATCATCACCAACCACCAGAAACTTAACACCCAATTGTTCGACCAACAAGCGACGGACAAAATCTTCCGGCGCCATACTGGCGAAACGGGCATTAAAATTCACGCACAGCAGGCGATCAATGCCTGCATGTTCCAGTTGCTGGTACTTATCGCGAAAACGGGTCAGCCGAGCCGGGGCTTTCTCTTTGGCGAAGAGCTCCATCGGCTGCGGTTCAAACGTCATCACCGTTGACGGCACGCCCAGACGTTCGGCCTGTTGCCGCACCTGAGACAAAACCGCCAGATGGCCCAGATGGACCCCATCAAAATTACCTATCGTCAGGACACAGCCATGATGACCGGCCCGGATATTGTGAATTCCTCGGATCAATTCCATCTGCAGCTTAATCATTACCAAAGTCAAAAACTGACGGATTATATACCAGAGCGCAATCGGGTGAAAACCATCCGCCCCGGAAGATGCACTTTTTTGCCAAAACAGCCATCGTCTCAGCGTCGTTCATCTTAACCTTCCGTCCTCAAATGGTGCAGGCGAACACCGGTGATCAGAAGTGTCAGCAAATAAGTCACCGCCCCGACACCAATCAAACCAGCCAGCCAGTATACCCGCAGCAAAAAGCTCAGGGATAACCATTCCGCCATCGCCGGAGACAACCACAACAGGACCGAAATCATCGCCCCGCCTGCCAGAATCAGCCGGAAGATAAAACTCAGCGTTGTCCGGGTGATCTGATAAACACCGTCCCGGTGCAACCCGCGATAAAGCAGCGCCGCATTCACGAATGCCGACAATGCGGTGGCCAGCGCCAGTCCGACATAACCAAACATGGAGGCGAAGATCGCGTTAAACACCATGTTCGTCACCATTGCGATAATACCGTAGCGAACCGGCGTTTTGGTGTCCTGCCGGGCATAATATCCCGGTGCCAGCACCTTGATCAGCATGAAGTTCAGCAACCCCGATGCGTACGCCAGCAAAGACAGGCCCGCCTGCTCAACATCATGGGGCGTGAATTCGCCCCGCATGAAGAGCACCATCAGCATCGGTTTTGCCAATACCATCAGCCCCAGCATAGCAGGCACACCCAGCAAGAGCACCATACGAACACCCCAGTCCATGGTCTGGGCAAAGTGCTCACGGTTCTGATCCACATGCTTGCGGGACAACGCAGGGAGGATGACCGTCGCTATCGCAATCCCGAACAATCCCAGTGGAAACTCCAGCAAGCGGTCCGAGTAATAAAGCCAACTGATCGATCCCGTCATCAGGAAACTGGCAATAAAGGTATCAAACAGTAGATTAATCTGACTGACAGAAACACCAAACAACGCCGGGATCATCAGGGTGCGGATTTTCACCACGCCCGGATCACGCCAGCCCCAGCGGGGACGCACCAGCACGCCAGCTTTATAGAGGAAAGGGAGCTGAAACAAAAACTGAATCAGGCCGCCCAGAAACACTCCAACCGCCAGGCCAATCTCCGGCTGTGCCAGACGAGGTGACACCCACCAGGCACACAGAATAATGGCAATGTTCAAAAAAACCGGAGTGAAGGATGAGACGGCAAACTTCCCTAACGTGTTCAAAATGGCACCGGATAAGGCAACCAAAGTGATAAACCACAAGTAGGGGAACGTAATTTTCAGCAGTAAACTGGCCAGCTCAAACTTAGGGGCTGCCGGGCCGTCGTTCAGCCAGTCAATAAACCAGCCAGCACCAAACAACGCTGTAATCACCCCGGAACCCAACACGCCTAGCAGAGTCACCAGCGTCACGATACCGCCCAGCGTCCCCGACACTTTCGCGATTAAATCCCGGGTTTTATCCATATCCCCGCCTGCATGACTCTCCGTCAGTACAGGCACGAACGCTTGTGAAAAAGCCCCTTCAGCAAACAGACGGCGTAAAAAGTTAGGAATTTTGTTGGCAAAAAAGAAAACATCGGCGGCAGCACCGGCCCCCATCAGGTTGGCAACCACCACATCCCGCACTAAGCCCATGACGCGGGAAACGAAAGTCATACTGCTGACAATCAGCCCTGAGCGCAAAAGACGCTTACTCACAAAAAAAACCTCATAAAAGATGGCCCAGAAAGGTGACTTGCAGGACCAAAAGCTGATAGAATCTGCCGCCATATTAACCGTGTTAATGCACAAGTGCCAAATTCAATGGCACGGCTGTTATTTGCACAAATCATTTGACAATCTTCGGTTTTAGAGGCATATTCCTCGGCCTTAAATTGTCACCGTACCAAGAATTTGGGAGTTACACCCTTGGCAAATATCAAATCTGCTAAGAAACGTGCAATCACTTCTGAAAAACGTCGTCAGCACAACGCTAGCCGTCGTTCTATGATGCGCACTTTCTTCAAAAAAGTTGTTGCTGCTATTGAAGCAGGCGACAAAGAAGTTGCTGTTAAAGCCTTCGCTGATATGCAACCTGTGATTGATCGTATGGCTACTAAAGGCCTGATCCACAAAAACAAGGCTGCTCGTCATAAAGCGCGCCTGGCTGCAAAAATCAAAGCTCTGTAATTCAGTGAATTGATTCATCAGCAATAAAAAAACCGGCTCAGGCCGGTTTTTTTATGTCTGGAAATCAGACCTTTGATTGAGTATTGCCCGAGAGAGCATCACGGACAGTACATCTGCTGTAACAGTTCAATCATGGATTTGACTTCCTGACTCTTCAGGCGGTAATACACCGTCTGAGATTCTTTGCGGGTTGCAACCAGACCATCTCGTCTGAGCCAGGCCAGATGCTGAGATAAGGCCGACTGGCTTAAGTCCAGACGGTCACTCATGGTTCCAACCGACAATTCCCCTTCCAGCAAATAGCATAAAATCAACAGCCTCCGCTCATTGGCCATGGCCTTAAGCAAAGACACTGCCTCAGGAGCACTGTGATGTAACGTTATGGCTTCCATCTTTCCACCGACTTCAGTGATATTTTCATTAACTTCTATCACTGAAAAAGGCGGTCATTTGAACAGTTTTCTGAAATCTGCTTCGCAGATTTTCTTGACGGCAGGGTGCATGATCATGCGTTCTGCAAAAATCACGTAGTATTCTTCACGAATTGCCCGCACCCGCTTCACCTCTTTCACCGGTTGAGACTGCTCAATTTCAGATGCATAAATTGAAGGGGCAACAAACATAGATTTCCGGTAGGTGCCAAAGGCTTTCATCAGCGCCGCATCATCAAATTCTCCCAGAATATTCGGGGTAATGCCCTGCTGATCAAACCAATGATGCAGTTTGCGCCCCATGGCCGTGCGACGCCCCGGCACCAGGAGTTTGTAGTCTTCCAGACAGGCAGGGAAATTCAGCGCTTTATCCGTATTCGAGCAAAAGAAACTCATGCTGGACTCTCCCAGCTTTTTGCTGAAAAGTCCGGGACTTTGCGTTGAGTCAACCGGACAGTCCGACAAAATCATATCGAGCTTGTGCTGAGACAACTGCTCCAGCAACATTTCATGCGTCGACTCATAGCAACGCAAGTGAATACGCTCATCTTCCGGGATCCCGGCCATCAGTATTTTACTGACCAGCCGCTTAGAGAGCGCATCCGCGACACCAACTTCCAGCAGTTGGTTTTCGCGCTGCGTGTAATTGACGATATCCAGCATTTCATAGCTGAGGTCAAACATCTTATCGGCATATTTAAACACCAGCTGCCCCAGTTCAGTCGGTTCGATATTCCGTCCGACCCGTTTGGTCAGCTTACCGTTCAGCCGTTCCTCCAGCGATCGTATCTGCCCTGTCACCGTTTGAGGTGCCAGAAATAAGGCATCTGCTGCTTTGGTGACAGAGCCTTGCTTGCAGACCATCCAGAAATAGTAGAGATGATTGTAATTCAGGTGCGACACAATTTGGGCCCCGGCGTCTAAGTCAAAATAATCGCGCTCCGAGATTGAGACCAATCGCAGTAAATCATTGGTCATCCTAGCTTGTTCAAATGCTCGATAACTGCGTTAGATTTTTTGATTGTAGAATCAGGACTGATCTAAAAAATCCGCCTTGTTCTCAAACATTTTTCCTACGCTATTTCTGATCACTGACTGACTTTGATTGGTATGAGAGCACGCTTCAGGCCATCAAAAAGCCCCAGACCAACTGGCCTGGGGCTTATCCTAAAGTTTTTTCAAACGAAAAACACGATGAAGCGCATTTTTCCGTCGGAAGTGTTTACTGTGTCTGCGCTTCGACAACTTTTTCTGCCATCGCCAGATGACGATGCCTTTCCCCAGCACGCTGCTCAAGAGCGCGGGTCAGAAAGCTGTTCCCGGCTTTCTCCCCTTCCACGGGCTGAATCCGGGCCTGTCCTTGCTGATACCCGGCAAGATAAGCCTGACAGAGTTCAGTCTGAGTTTGTTCCTGGCAGTGGCTGAAATCTGTTGCCGCCACTGCATAACCTGAGATCAGGCTCAAGGCCATACCAATCAAGATTCTCATCAACACCTCCCTGCACGAATTATGAAGTCGTCTGACTGTCCTTCACGGCTTTGGCTGCAGGTAAGGAGCGGTGAAGTAAGACATACCCCACAACTGCAGCTGTCGTTGAACCGATCAAAATACCCAGTTTCGAATAAGTCATCATCTCGGCATCTGCTCCGGCAAAAGCCAGCATGGAGATGAATATAGACATCGTGAAGCCGATACCACACAAGACGGAAACCGCGAAAATCTGTCCAAATCCTGTGCCTTCAGGCAATCGGGCAACACCCGTTTTCACGGCCAGCCAGCTTGCGGTAAAAATACCCAGCGGCTTACCGACAAAGAGTCCCAGCGCAATCCCGAGTGGCAGCATCGCCGTCAGACCTTCCGCAGAAACACCCGCCAGGGAGATCCCTGCATTGGCAAATGCGAAGACTGGCAGAATCAGATACGCAACATAAGGATGAAGCGCGTGCTCCAGTGTCTTGAGCGGGGAAATATCCTTCCCTTGCTTGTCTTTACCCTGCAACGGAATCGCAAAGCCCAGCACAACACCCGCCAGTGTCGCGTGGACGCCGGATTTCAGCACACTCACCCACAGGATCGCACCGACCAGAATGTACCAGAACAGGTTCGAGACATTGCGGGCATGCATGATAAAGAGCACTGCCGTTGCAACAAAGGCCACACCCAGTGCAATTGCGGACAGATCACTGCTGTAGAACAGCGCGATGATCACAATCACACCCAGGTCATCAATGATCGCCAGCGCAAGCAGGAACACTTTTAGGCTGACCGGCACCCGGTTGCCCAACAGCGCCATAATACCCAACGCGAACGCAATATCTGTTGCCGCCGGAATCGCCCAACCACCCAGTGCCACTGGATCTGCAAAATTGAACAGTACATAAACTAAAGCAGGTGCAACCATGCCCCCCAATGCAGCAATGGCCGGGAAGATTGCTTTCTCCTTCGTGTTCAGGGCGCCTTCGATCAGCTCACGTTTTACCTCGAGGCCAATCACCAAAAAGAAAATCGCCATCAGGCCATCGTTGATCCAGTGTTCAACAGACAGACCCGCGATATAGGAATGTAGCGCACCCTCGTACATTGGTTGTAACGGAGAGTTCGCAATCATCATGGCCAACGCGGCGGCGACGATCAGCAAAATGCCGCCAGCTGACTCTAATTTAAAGAATTTCAGAATTACATCGGTCATTGACCGCAGCTCCTTACTACTCACTGTAAATTCACACTTTTTTATCAATGCGTGGTAAAAACAGTGTAGACGCCGACGAACACCTCTGTGAAATCGTTTGTTTAGAGCGAACCACTCGAAAAAACCGAAGTGTTGAGGGCAAAACACAGTAATACCCGCAGTATTTACTTACCTGTGCAGGCTCACTGAGCCTGATTATCTGAATCGCTTTCCGTTGGCGCACTCCCGAAGCATCTGTTCACATTTTTTATCTCATCTGTGATTGTGGAATTCCCCCTTTATAACCAAGAGGGGATATTCAACGGAATCAACATGTTAACAGCTTAGATTGAAACTTCGATCTTGCTCCCAATCTATTTCATACCCCCGCAGAACAGGAGAAAATCGAGAAAGACATTTTTATGTCATATTTCTGAAATATTCGATCTCTACCATCGCCGAAACTTTCAAAAAACTGACACCTAAATGACATCACAATGTCACGGAGAACAGAATATGACTACCCAAACCACCACAGCTGAGCCAATGCAGAGCTCCATGCGATGGGTTCGTTGGGCAAACCTGGTTTTCATGCTGTACCTGTTGTTAGTCGCAGTATCACTGGTGAGTGGCGGCTTCAAATGGTCAGTGGGCGAACAAGCCAAAACCCTGTTTGAGTTTGCGTCACATCCGATTGCAGGTCTGATGATCGGTCTGGTAGCCACCTCTCTCATCCAATCTTCCAGCACAGTCACCTCAATCATTGTTGGCCTGGTCGCAGGCGGACTTCCCGTTGAAACAGCAATTCCGATGGTCATGGGTGCCAACATCGGTACCACCATGACCAATACGCTGGTCAGCCTGGGCCATGCCCGCTGTAAAGAAGAATTCAAACGCGCATTTTCTGCTGCAACCGTCCATGACTTCTTTAACCTGCTGGCGGTTGCCATCTTCCTGCCTCTGGAAATGATGTTTGGTCTGCTGGGTAAAATCTCCGCCTGGTTAGTGTCACCCCTGATGTCGACTGGCGACATGAGTATGAAAGGCCTGAATTTCATCAAACCACTCACCCAACCTGCCGTTAGTGCAGTCAAAGCACCGCTGGAATCTTTAGGGACCATGGGCGGTGTCATGATGATTGTGCTGGGGATTGCCCTGATCTTCCTGGCAATTACGGTGATGGGAAAACTGATGCGCAGCCTGATGGTCGGTCGTGCACGTGAAATCCTGAAAAGCGCAATTGGTCGCGGCCCGATTCACGGCATTGTCTCTGGCTCTGTTGTCACTGTTCTGGTCCAGTCTTCTTCTACAACAACCAGCCTGATGGTGCCTCTGGTAGGGACTGGCGTGCTGAAAGTTCGCGATGTGTATCCGTTCACCCTGGGTGCCAATATCGGGACCTGTATTACGGCGTTACTGGCTGCAACTGCGATTTCAGGCGACCATGCGGTTTTTGCGCTGCAGATTGCGCTGGTACACCTGTGCTTCAACCTGCTGGCGACCCTGCTGATCTTCGGCTTGCCTTTCCTGCGTGAACTGCCGTTGAAAGGCGCTTATTTCCTGGGTGACCTGGCTGTAAAAAGCAAGGCAGCCGTTGCCGCTTACCTGGGCTTAGTCTTTGTGGTGATTCCTGGATCGATTCTGGCCTTCACCGCCTGATATACGCTCAAGTCAACTCAAATGCCCTGCATCTCCATTGCAGGGCATTTTGATCGTTCTGTATCCTTCGACACAACCAATCAAGCAAACTGAAAGAAAGAAACTCGTTTTTTGAGCTCCTGATTTTCCTGATTGAGCTTCTGGGACAAAATCAGCAAATCATTGGCTTCCTCCAGGGATTGTTTCGCCGTTTCATTAATATCCAAAATACTTTGATTGATTTCATTTGAAGTGGCTTGCTGCTCTTCAGTTGCGGCCGCGATCTGGTGATTCATGTCCGCAATCAGTTGATATGAATCGTAAATATCATCAAAAGCCTGCTGTAAATCATTACTGTGAGATGCAGTTTCTTCCGCCCGTTCTACGCTCTGGTGAATCTGATCGACGGCTTTGGCGACCTCTTCCTGAACCGATGCAATCATTTCCGAAATCTGATTTGCACTCTGCTGACTGCTGTTGGCTAGTTTTCTGACCTCGTCAGCCACAACCGAGAAACCTTTTCCCTGCTCACCGGCTCGTGCCGCCTCGATTGCGGCATTTAAAGCCAGCAGGTTTGTTTGATCCGCCACTTCTTTGATGGACTGTAAAATTGTATTGATATTATTAGACTGCTGAGAAATGGTGGAAACAATGGCCGAGGCGGCAGAGATTTCCTTTTCTAAAGACAGAACATTGCGCTGCATGGTGTCTACCACGACCTTTCCTTCTTCCACCACCCGCTTGCCCTGGTCCGCTTGCTCAGTCGCATGACTCGTATTTTTCGAGACTTCATCAATAGTGACAACCATCTGGTTCATTGCGGTTGCAGACATTTCAGTCTTTTCAGTTTGCGCCGTTGCATTATTGCTATTTTTATTTGAAGATTCACCCATTTCAGCAATACACTCCGTTAGTTTCAACGTTGAATCTGCGGTACTTGAAATCAGTGAAGCAAGCTCATTTCTGGCTTGATTATAAGCCCCGGTTAACTGCGATAATTCATTACTACTCGTATCTTCCTCGATTGGATGATTTAACTCCCCCTTTGCCATCAATTGCATTTTTTCATTCAACTGAATCACACCGCCAGAGATGAATTTCGAAATAACATTTGAGATATAAAAAATCACAATCGAAGATAATGTAATGGTGAGAAAAAAGTAAATAATCCCTTCGCCTTCAGTCTTTTTATACTCAGACTCTCTTTGTTCTTTCAGTTGGACTTCATCCTGAATAAAATCATTAAAAACGCTTTTGACTTTATCCACATAGAATTTACCCCGGCCAGCGTGTTGGAGCACTTGCGAGGATTCACTTTGTTTTCTTAACTGAATCCCCTTTTCCAAGACTTCAGAGCGCCATTCTGAAATTAACGCTTGAACTTCAGACAATCGAGCTGTTTGCTGTGGCATATCCCGAGTCATTTCAATTAATCGGCTCAGATAGGTTTCGATTTCATCAATACCCATTCGGTAGGGTTCCAGATAACTATCCTTTCCGGTCAGCATGAAACCACGATAGCCTCTTTGAATATTGGTCACACTAATCAAAGTGCTTTTCGTCATGATCATGACATCATTAGAATGATCAATGGATGAGAAATTTGTTCTGACTAATTTTAATGAAGCAAATAGTATCACTGTTATAAAAACAAATGAAATAAAAGGCATAAAAACAAGAAGCTTAAACTGAAATCCAATTTTTCTGCGTAATAAAAATTCCATCGCCTTCAGACTCATTTCAATCTAATCATATTATCTGACTCTGAGGTGCATTTTATTTAATATGAAACAGAAAACTCAGATTAAATATCTTTCACATGGCAAAGTCAGCCTGAGATATAACCTCGCGAATATTACGGTTTAATAGCCACATAAAAATAATGGTTTTTGTGGTTTCTCTGGTTTTACTCTAGATATTAAAGTCTGACAGAAATGAAAGGAGATAGAATCGACCCATTGTGAACCATCTCTCTGAAATCCCCATGCAAACAAAAAAGCCCTGCCGCACATCATGTGGCAGGGCTTTTGTACGCATGATGGAACGTGTTTATACCGAAAACGGATACTGGATGGCTTCATGGTGCTGATAGCCTTCCACCTGAAAGTCTTCCAGTGTGACCCAAGTCTCCAGATCATCCAGCGACTGGATCGCCGGATTAATGATTAATTGCGGAGATGGGAAAGGCTCGCGTTTCAACTGCACATCCCGCATCAGCGCCAGCTGATCTTCATAAATATGGGCATTCACAATCTTATGATATGCCTTCCCCGCCTTGTGACCTGTGATCTGAGCAATCAGTGCCAGTAAAGTAAACACCTGAATCTGATTAAAATTCAGCCCCAGCGGCACATCACAGGAACGCTGATAGCTGGTCAGATGGAGTGTATCACCCAGCAGAGAAAACGTATGCGTGTGCATACAGGGACGCAGGCAGCCCAGCTCAAACTCACCTGGATTGTAGAATGTCAGAATTTCTCCCCGGTCATCAATTCCGCGGCTCAGGTTATCCACAATCTTACGGAGTTGATCGAAAGGCGTGCCATCGGGCTTTTGCCAGCGACGTCCCTGCACACCGTACACCCGACCCATGTCATCCTCGCCTTTGCGGTGTGGGTTATTCAGCCAGGCCTGATTGTCGTTCGCGTTGGCATTCCAGGTGTTACAACCGATCGCACGAAATTGTGCTGCATTATCATAGCCACGCAGGTAACCCAGCAACTCGGCAATAGCGGCTTTCCAGTAACTTTTACGCGTCGTGATCAGCGGAAACTGATTGTTCGCAACATCATAGGTCAGATCAGCATTGATCAGTGTCAGGCAACGTTTGCCAGTGCGTTCGTTTTCAACCCATTCACCATCATCAATAATCCGCTGGCATAAATCTAAATACTGTTTCATTGTCTCTCTCGACCGGAGTGTGGCAGAAAAATTCTGGCCGCAAGCATAACATAAAACAGGCAGCCATTTGGCTGCCTGTGGATGTCACTTAAGCGGTGCGGTGCGCATCAGAGCGCTTGTATGCCCAGAGCATCAGGAGTGCTCCGCCGATAATCATAGGCAGGGAGAGAATCTGTCCCATGCTGATCCAGCCCCCAAACAGCCCCAGCTGCGCATCCGGTTCGCGGCAATACTCCACCAAGAAGCGGAACGTGCCATAGCCAATCAGGAACAATCCAGAAACAGCACCCGCCGGACGCGGCTTGCGGATAAACACATTCAGGATAATCAGCAGCACCAGGCCTTCCAGGAAAAACTCGTACAGCTGAGACGGATGACGTGGCAATGGCCCACCTGTCGGGAACACCATGGCCCAAGGCACATCGGTCACCCGGCCCCAGAGTTCACCGTTGATGAAATTTCCCAGCCTGCCAGCCCCCAGACCAAATGGCACCAGCGGTGCAACAAAGTCGGCAACATCAAAGAAACGGCGCCCCTGTTTGCGGGCATACCACAGCATCGCCGTCATCACACCGAGCAGACCGCCGTGGAAGGACATCCCACCGGTCCAAACTTTGAAGAGATACAGCGGATCGGCCAGAAAAACATCAAAGTTATAAAACAGCACATAACCAACCCGACCACCGACGACAACACCCAGGAAGCCAAAAAATAACAGGTCGCTGACCTGATCCCGTGTCCAGCCACTATTTGGCTTGTCTGCACGACGATTGGCTAACCAGAGCGCAAACATAAACCCCACCAGATACATCAAGCCGTACCAGCGGATGGCCAGCGGCCCAATTTCAAACAGGACCGGGTCAAAATTTGGAAACGTCAGATATCCTTGGTTCATTCAACACATACTCATGATTAATCAAAAAATATCTCACCGTGTTCTCTTTCCACGATGACAGATGTTCGGACACAGACTGGATGAAAAGTGATGTTAAAACAACATCCTGCCACCGATAAATAACAGAAAAATGGCAAAAATCTTCTTCAGGGTCTGAGTCGGCAAATTGCTGACTAAACGGGCGCCATACCGGGTGGTGACCACGGACGTACAAACAACCCCCAGCAATGCCGGCAGATAGACATAGCCAATGCTATAAGGGGGTAAGGCTTCATCACCGCTCCCCGCAATCATGAATCCGATCATGCCAGCAACAGCAATGATGGAACCACAAAATGCCGCAGTGCCAATTGCCCGGCGCATTTCAACGCCATACCAGCTCAGATATGGAACCGTCAGAGAGCCACCACCAATGCCCGCAAGGCTGGCAATCAGACCAATCACACTGCCGCTGCCCGCGACGGAAACTGACCCAGGTAACGGATGTCGTCCTGAAACTTTCAGTGATAACAGCATTTGCAGTGCCAGCAGCAGCACAATAGCAGCAAAGATCCGGGGGAGCCACTCAGCAGGAACCCATTCCGCGACAGCGCTCCCAGCGAACCCGCCCAGGATCATCCCCGGCGCAAGCAGCTTAACCAGTGTTATATCTACATTGCCTAACCGAAGATGGCTGCGGGCAGAAGAACCTGAAGTCAGAACAATACAAGCCAGCGACGTTGCCAGGGCAATATGCATCACCAGTTCCGGTGCAATCCCAGCCCGGGGGAGCAGCCAGACCAGCGCCGGAACGATCAACAGTCCTCCGCCAATCCCCAACAGCCCGGCCAGCAAACCAACCACAGCGCCCAACCCCAAGCACATCAGGAGCAACCACAACATTTCCGGCATCGCCTACTTCTTCCCTGCACGGATCAAGCCGCCCATGCCTCGCTGTTCAACAAATTCTGTCGCCATCTGGCGAACTTCATGACCAAAAATTGCTGACAGCGCGCTGGCTGCCAGTTGTTCCATATCCGTCAGGAGGGTATGACGCAGGACATATTTAATTTTGGCCACATTTCGTGTATTCATACTCAAAGAGCGGTAGCCCATACCAACCAGCAGCAGCGCCCCCAGCGGATCACCAGCCAATTCACCACACACACTGACCGGAATCGCATTGGATTCGCTGACATCCTGAATGTGTTTCAGCGCCTGCATCACCGCCGGATGGAACGTATCATAGACATTGGCAACCCGGGAATTGTTCCGGTCTACCGCCAATAGATACTGTGTTAAGTCGTTGCTGCCAACCGATATAAAATCGACCCGCCCTTTCAGGACGGGCAACTGGTACAAAATGGACGGAACTTCAACCATGATGCCCAGTTTGGGACGATGCAAGACCGCCCCTTTACCCGCAGCATAAACAGACACCTCTTCAAAAGCTCTGTCAATCAGGGCTTTTGATTCATCCAGCTCCGGGATCCCTGAAATCATTGGCAGCAAAATTTCCATATTATCGAGCCCGATACTGGCTTTGAGCATCGCACGGACCTGGATCAAAAAGATTTCAGGATGATCTAACGTAAAGCGAATTCCCCGCCAGCCCAGAAACGGATTGTCTTCTTCAATGGTTAGATAGGGCAGGGGTTTATCACCACCAATATCCAAGGTTCGCATCACCACAGGCTTGTTGGGATAAGACTGCAGAATCGAACGATATTGTGTCGCCTGCTCTTCTTCCGACGGGAAACCGCGCTGAAGGAGAAACGGCACTTCAGTGCGGTATAAGCCGACACCATCCACGCCTTTATTGACCGCAATATTGGTGTCAGCACTCAGGCCGGCATTCAGATAAAGGTAAATTCTTTCCTGATCCGCCGTCTCGGCGGATTTATCCAGATCCTGCTCAACGAGCGCTGTCAGTTCATTTTCTTCGCGCAACAGCCGTTTGTATTCAGCCAGAATCTGCCGGTTGGGTTCGATCAGCAAATCACCGCGATAGCCATCCACGACCACCAGCGCGTTATGCACCTTCTCCGGGACAAAATCCACGCCCAAGATGGCCGGGATCCCCAGCGCGCGGGATAAAATAGCCGCATGTGAATTTGCCGCCCCTTCCTGAGCCACCACGGCAGCGAGTTTATCTCTGGGAATGCTCGCCAGCATGGCGGCTGTCAGCTCTCGGGTCAGCAGTACAATGGGCGCTTCCCACTGGTGCTCGGCACCTTCCTCGTTATGCAGGAAAAATAAAAGCCGCTGCCCTAACTCACGAATATCGTGAGCCCGTTCCCGGAGGTAATCGTCTTTCATATTGGCAAACCGGCCGGAATACGCTTCGACGGTCTGACGAACCGCCCATTCCGCCTGATCGCCGCCGGAAACTTTGGTGAAAAGATCCTTGCGCAGCATTGGATCATTGAGCAAGTGACTGAATAGATCGAAAATGGCCAGCGTTTCTTTATGAAGTTCACTGTCGAAGCGTTTTCGCAACCGCCGGAATTCATTACTGGCCATCTCAATGGCAATACTGAGCCGCTCCTGCTCCGCTTCGCGATCCAGACAAGATGCCGGACAGACGGCCTCTAGCCGGGGTTGGTTGTCATCCCACCAGGCTTTTGCAACCGCAACACCGGTTGATGCAGCGGACCCGGTCAAATGCAAACCATCCCGTTGATCCGGCCACATACCCTGGGCTTTTGCGTGTGCCAGAATCACCGCCAGCTGCGCTGCCAGAGTGACCATGAAAGACTCTTCACTTTCGGTGAATTCACGCTTTTCCCGTTGCTGAATGACCAGCACACCCAGCACTTTTCGCTGATGAATAATGGGGGTACCAAAAAAGGAACGGAAATATTCTTCGTTGGTGCCGGGGATATGTTTGAAATTTGGATGCTGACTGGCATCAGCCACATTCACAGGTTCAGCCTGGTGCCCCACCAGCCCGACCAGACCTTCGCCAAACCCCAGCCCGACCTGATAGGATGGCTTGGTTAAGCCTTTGGTTGCCATCAGCATATACTGCTGGCGCTGCTCATCTACGATATAGACAGAGCAGCACTCCGTCTTCATTGCATCACAAATGCTGACCACAAGGAGATCTAACGCTTCGAGTAAGGTCGGCGCGCTGGCTACTTTCTCTACGATTTCTCTCAATTGGGTCAGCATGTAGGGTTAACCCCGCCTGTATTTTCGTTTAGATTTACGATCCTTACGTTCTTTAAACGGCATCGCCATCGCTGCAAATTCTTTCAGCGCCCGGCGATAAACATCCCGTTTAAAGGACACAACTTGACGAACCGGATACCAATAGCTGACCCATCGCCAACCATCAAATTCCGGTGTCGTGCCACGTTGCATATTCACCTTGGACTCATCGCATTCCAGACTCAGCAAAAACCATTTTTGCTTCTGCCCGATACAAACTGGTTTAGAGTCCCACCGAACCAGACGTTTAGGTAATTTATAGCGCAACCAGTGTCGACTGGAGGCCAGAATCCTGACGTCTTTTTTGGTCAGACCCACTTCCTCATACAGTTCACGGTACATAGCCTGCTCGGGAGTTTCCCCCTCATCTATACCACCTTGCGGAAACTGCCAAGAGTGTTGTCCATATCGTCGAGCCCAAAATACCTGGCCATGGCTGTTACAGATAACTATCCCCACATTAGGGCGGTATCCATCGCCATCAATCACTGGACGACCTCAAGTAAAAATATCAATTAACAGTGATTTTTTCACAGAATGCGCCTCAGGGTAAACATTCATTGTCATCAATCACTGTTTTTTCCTACCTAGCACTCACTTTATGGATAACTCCACCAAGAACCCGAGGTTATAAACAAAGAAATGAGACTTCTCCCACATTTATTCACGCTTTCTGTGGATATTTTTGTGCAGAAACTCTGTTCTTGCCGAATTAATCAACAATCCAAGGGGATCCACCTTACTTCATCACCGTATCAATCACACATAAAAGTTATTATCAATCAACATATTAAGACATTACATCCGAGTTAAAATGGCTTGATTCCCCCCTCATTTCAATCGGATCCAACCACCTGATTAAAGATCAACCAACTTTGCTGTTATCCACATCCGCCGGGGTGTATCGTTGAAAAAACACACAGCCCAACGGCTAAAGTCTGAACATTCCCCTGTAAATCCGTCCAGTTCAGACAATGCGCACTTTGTTTAATTTTTTACCTGTGGATATCTTTGGCACAGGATCCTGCTTTGATGGGTTGATCAACCGAGATACTGAATGTGTTAATATGAATCGTTTCGAGACGCTCACCACCAACGGATAGCCAGATGACAATCATTCAGCAATCTCCGCCCACCTCTGAATCTGAACTCATCAACAGAGCTCAGGCACTGGCCGGCTATACCTTAGGTGAACTGGCAGAACTGGCCGGGCAAACCCCGCCGCCAGACTTACGACGGGATAAAGGCTGGGTCGGTCAGCTTCTCGAATGGCATCTGGGTGCCAATGCCGGCAGTCAACCCGTCCCGGATTTTGCCGATTTAGGCATTGAACTGAAAACCATCCCCATCAGCCATCAGGGGAAACCTCTGGAAACCACGTTTGTCTGCGTCGCGCCGCTCATTGGCCTGCAAGGCATTCGGTGGGAAACCAGCCATATTCGCCATAAACTGGCCAGAGTGTTGTGGATCCCTGTTGAAGGCGAGCGGGAAATCCCTCTGGCGGAACGCCATGTCGGCTCGCCACTGCTCTGGAGTCCTTCAGTGGAAGAAGAAGCCCGCCTGAAACGTGACTGGGAGGAGCTGATGGATTTCATCGTTCTGGGCCGGGTTGAACAGATCACCGCGCGACACGGTGAAGTACTGCAACTTCGCCCAAAAGCAGCAAACAGCAGAGTACTGACCGAAGCTTACGGCGCAGACGGGCAGCCAATCAAAACGCTACCGCGCGGCTTTTATCTGAAAACTCAATTCACAGCCGAGATTCTGGCCCGGCATTTCATGCTCTGAGGCCCGCTCCGGCCCTATCAGAGCGGAATGGTCATATCGTCCTGACAGCAGGTTGGCTTTCCATCCGCTGAAAATTCATCGTGAGGATCGATGGTTCTCAGCGTGATTGATTTCACCCCCAGCGGCCGGAGAAACTCCCGGACCTGCTCCATATTCTGAAAATGCAGCATGTTGTCATCTTCATCTTTCAGGGGTTCGAGATGATTCTTATATTCAACTTCCATCAGATAGTCAGCCCGACCCGCATAGCTGGTCAGCACACATTTTGGCATCGCTTCACCAGGTGACTTCACCCAATGTTTGAATTGAGAGAGCTTCATCGCCGATCCTTTTCAGGGGGAGTTGCATTAACTATGTGCGAACATTTTCTGTTCAGCAAGCTCAGGGAATCCACTCTGTGAGACGAAACATTCGTGAGCCATCTTGTTGATTCCGGAATCGAATCGGCACATCCTGCCAAAAATGGCACAGAACCGAATGGAAGTTATTGATTGTTCAGTCGCTTTTCAGGCTGAATGTCCTGAGTTATAGTCAAAGAGAACTTGCGGTCCAAGGAGGGCAAATGAAATACCATAAGATCCCCCACTCTTCACTTGAAGTCAGTCAGATTGGCATGGGCACCATGACCTTTGGCGAGCAGAATACCGAAGCCGAAGCACACAGCCAGCTCGACTTCGCACTGGAACGCGGGATTAACCTGATTGATACCGCCGAAATGTATCCGGTTCCGCCCAAGGCAGCAACTCAAGGGCTGACCGAATCTTATATCGGCAGCTGGCTGAAAAAATCAGGCAAACGCGACCAGGTCATTCTGGCCACCAAAGTTGCAGGCCCGCGCAATGTCCCGCATATCCGAAGCAACATGGCACTGGACTGGCGCAACATCCATGAAGCCGTTGAAAAAAGTCTGGAACGGCTGCAAACCGATTATATCGATTTATATCAGTTACACTGGCCGCAGCGGGAAACCAACTGCTTTGGCAAACTCAATTATCCCTACCCGGATCAAAACACCGGCGTGACCTTAACCGATTCTCTGGAAGCTCTGGCTGAGTTGGTTCGGGCCGGAAAAATTCGTTATATTGGCCTGTCGAATGAAACGCCATGGGGCGTGATGTCGTTTCTGCGTCTGGCGGAAAAACATGACCTGCCCCGTGTGGTCACCATTCAAAACCCTTATAACTTGCTCAACCGAAGCTTTGAAGTGGGGCTGTCTGAAATCAGCCACTATGAAGGCGTGAAATTACTGGCTTACTCCCCCATGGCGTTTGGGATCTTAAGCGGTAAGTATCTCAACGGACAAAAACCTAAGGGGGCGCGCTGTACGTTATTTGATCGCTTCGTGCGTTACTTCACACCGCAAGGCATTGCGGCCACGGAAGCTTATGTGAACGTGGCGAAAAAGCACGGACTGGATCCAGCGCAAATGGCGCTGGCATTTGTGAATCAGCAACCGTTCAATGCTTCGACCCTGATTGGGGCAACCAATCTGACTCAGCTGGAAGCCAACATCAACAGCCTGTCCGTGGATTTGAACGATGAAGTCATGGCTGATCTGGCACAGGTTGGGATCACCTATTCGAATCCCTGCCCGTAAACATGGCTGCCATTGACCCAACGCAAACGCCCTCGTTGTCAGCGAGGGCGTTTGAGGACTTTCTCTATTTTTTGTCGTTCAGGCCTTCCTTCGTAAAGCAAGGCCTGCGATTACGTGAGACTTCGCGATCGAACTGCATGCCTGAGCAAACGCGTTTTACGCAAAGCACGTGTGCTGACCAGCGATTGGTCTAAACGCATGTCTTTATCGATACCCATGTCTTGCAGAATGTGTGTCGACAGTTGTGGTAAATGAACTTGCATCCGTCGATGTTCACGACGCCATGCTTCTTCTTCACGATGAAGATCCAGACGAATCAATAAAACAGCAAAACGTAAATAGACTGATTGACGCATGAGTGTACGCTCCATGAATGATATTGGAGGGACGCAAATACGACCGTTTTCAGGCTGACAACATACTAGCCGCGACAGACGTATCCGCGGCCCATTTACACAGTGAATTACTGTAGAGTTATGTCAAAGTTCAGTGACTTGAAGTCACAGCACTTCGTGATGACAGGAAGATTGATCCTTATCACCAGCAGGACGCAGACATTTGGAATTGAATGTGCTCATTGTTAGTTCCTCCTGGTTATAAGATAGATTGGTGTGACGTGAAGCATATTCTTGCCTGAGAATTAGCCAAAAACAAGAAGTTATTTTACATCTGTGAATAAAAAGTGAAATATCCTGCTTATAAACGCATCATTTCATCCCATTCAGAGCGTTTCACAAACAATGACTGACTCTTCAGAGTTTTGCGCTTCCATCCTATGATTGGCCTAATCTCTGCTCAGGACAGACGGACATTTTTCAGCAGCGTACATAAATCTCTCCCGGCCGGGCCCAGTGCGTGCTGACTGCTCCAGGCCAGATCCACCGGTTGTTTCCAGACCTGAGCCTCAAATTGTGGTTGCAACTGGATCAGCGTCCCCGCCTGTACCTTGTCTTTCACTGTGTCTGCTGGCAGCACAGTCCAGCCAATCCCCCGCTGGGTCAGCTCAATCGCGGAAAGAATGTGTTCTGTCCGCCAGATCGAATCAGATACCCGCCACACTTCGCTGTCCTGCCCGTAACGGCCGGTGAGCAGGATCTGGCGGTGCTGCCGCAAATCATCCCAGTCCACGTGCCGCTGAACCGCTAACGGATGCTCACAACCCGCCACACACCAGACATCCACCTGACCCAGACCATGAACAATGATGTCCGGATGCAGAAAAGATAGCTGAACCATGAGTGCCAGTTGCGCCCGGCCCTCTTTCAGCAGTTTCAGAACATCCCCGGTGCCGACCGTCAGAATTTCAACCTCAACCTCAGGAAACCGGGCCTCAAATTGCTGCAGTACATCAGATAAGGCTGGCAGCATGGCCATGGACTCCACCACCAGCGTCAGTTTAGGCTCAATACCCTGCTGGAAACTGTCCGCGGCAACCTGAAGCTCTCCGCAATGCGCAAGGATCCGTCGCGCTTTGATGAGCAGCGCTTCACCCGCCGGCGTTAACCGGGGTTTCTTTCCGCTGCGGTCAAACAGCATCAGATGAAAGTCTGTTTCCAGATTCGAAACCGCAGTACTGACAACCGACTGCGCCTTACCCAACCTGCGGGCGGCCGCCGAAAACGAGCCGGTTTCCGCCGCACTTACAAAGGCACGAAGTTGCTCCAGAGAGAACTGCATCCTAATCACCTATCGATAAAACAGATAACAACTAACTTTTATCTATCGATAATAGCATTAGGATAGCCCTCAGAGAGATTGATTCTTCAGAGGTCATTACAATGCGTACACAAAAGGACAGAATTCGTCATGCCATTGGTTTTGAAGCCATTGCACTGGTTCTGATCACATGGGTACTGAGCCAGATGTTTGGGTTTGATATGGCTCAAATTGGTGTTTTAGGCGTTATTTTCTCGGTCATTGCGACATTCTGGAACTACGCCTACAACCTGATGTTTGATCACGCGATGCTGAAATACAGCGGTCAGCTTCACAAGCAGCCCCGCCACCGGATTGTCCATGCGCTGGGTTTCGAGCTGAGCCTGCTGGTGATCACACTGCCCATCATGGCCTGGTGGCTGGAGATTGGCCTGTGGCAAGCCCTGATCATGGATTTGGGTCTGGTGGTGTTCTATCTGATCTATGCGTATGCCTACAATCTGGTTTACGACAAAGTCTTCCCGCTGCCGGAAGCAGCGCAGGTATAGTGTGACTTCTCACCGCCCTATTGGGCGAGGGTTTACGGCGAGATTGCTAAGAATTCTGCCCCAGATCCCGCGGCGGCGGGATCAGATCATGCTTGTTCAGTAATCGGTACATGGTTGCACGGGAAACACCAAGTTCCCGGGCGGCCGCCGTAATCTGCCCTCGGTTGTTTTCCAGGACACTCAATAAAGCACTGCGTTCGGATTCTTCCCGGATTTTCTTCAGGCTTTGTTTGTCATCCGCCTGACGGGGCAGTTCAAGATGTTCTGCCTCAATGTTTTTCTGCTCAGTCAGTAAGACCGAGCGCTTGATGCGCCCAATCAGCTCCTGCACATTACCCGGCCAGTGATAGGTTGCAATTGCCTGTCGGGCATCTTCAGAAAAAGTCTTCACTCCGCAGTTATATTCACGGGCGTACTTGTGTAATAACGCCTGAGCCAGTTTGAGCAGATCATCGCCACGATCACGCAAAGGGGGCACGGTCAGGCTCAGCACATTTAAACGATAGAAAAGCTCTTTATTGAGATCGCCTTCACTGACCAGACTTTCCAGAGGATAGTGTGTCGCTACAATCAGGCGGGGTTCGTGCCTGACCACGACGCCATTTTCTTTGGTAAACCGGCCATCCTGCAGCCACTGAAGAAGCTCCTGCTGTCGCTCGGGAGAAAGCGATGTGACTTCATTGAGAAAGAGAACGCCATCCCGCGCCAGTTCAAAACAACACGCATCCTGAGCACCATTCACATGCCAGGATGCATCCATCCCGGAGCAGTTGACCGTCACAAACTGCCCTTTTGCCCGCGTTGATGCCTGAAAAATCGCCTCTGCCACCATTTCTTTCCCGGTGCCGATTTCACCCAGGATCAAGACCGGCATGTCCGCAGACGCCAGGCGCTTTACATGCTGAAGCAGTTTTTTCATGACCGGGGTATCCCCCTGAAGCCCCTGCTGGCTGAACTGTCCGAGTTCCGGCCAGACCCGGCGTTCCAGGGTGAGCATGCCGCGTTGATGGCCCAAGGTTTTGAGCAGTTGTGCTTCCGGGATCGGAGATGTGAAATAATCGAGGCAGAAGCTGACGATAAACTGGCAGACCGATTCGATATGGAGTTGCTCATCGCGGACCAGTGCCAGCCAGCGCACCTGTTTATGGCGGTTCACCAGACTGGCAATGGCATGCAGACTGAAGTCATCATGGCTGAGATCAACCACACCCAGACAAGGACCCGTCGCGAGCAGTAAGGCTTCCGCCGCACGCAGATCATGACAGTGATGACAACGCCAACCAACCTGTTCCAGCGCATGTAACCAAGGAATTGCGTGCCCGCCGAGTAAGACCAGCTCCCCATGCCAGATGTCTTTGCTTACATTCATACCCATCCGTCCACCTATTCAGCCGTTTGCCAGCCAGATGCAAAAAAAGCACTTTGGTATTCGGTAAGTATAAGTGACGGGATCAACAGATCACAAAAATATCACCATGTTTGGATGTTTCAGGTGATATTTTGATTCGTAACTCAGTCAGATATCGGATCAGCAGCAAAGGGATCAGGATTTATTTGCGGTGCATTGCTCACTGGTCACTGGCTCACTGACAAAGCCACCGGCGCCGGTGTACCAGAAACGAACGCCCAGACCCACAGCCATGGCATCACCGAAGTTTTCACAGGCCACTTCCACCAGCTGAGGCTTCAGCTTCGACTGATCCATATTCCAGTTCCAGCGTGTGCTGCGCAATTGGCGAACAATTGTCAGCAGCGATCGGTCGCTGTCAAAGTGGAGCGTCCGAACCTCCCCCCGACTTCCTTCCGGCGGAATATCATTCAGCTTCATGAACTCCTGCTTCAGTTCATCCGGAAGCGAGCCGACAAAATCTGTGGGAGGCTGCGTCAATTCAACCGAAGCACAGCCACTCAACATCAGACCAGCCAACAAAGCACATGAGATCTTTTTCATTCTTTACCCTAAAGATTTGTTACATCACCACAAAGGCTGAATTATGACACTACTCCCATAAATTATGCTACGGTTCAGCGGATAAATTGTTATTCATCACAAAAAATCCTGAATGTACTGAACCGTCAGTGGCACCCGCTACACATCATTTCTCTTGCAACAAAAAAAAGCCACTTCCGGAGAAGTGGCTTTTCAGACCGATCGCGCAGGGCGATTACTGGTTGTTCTGCGGACGCATCGCCGGGAACAGAATCACATCACGAATGGTGTGGCTGTTGGTGAACAACATCACCAGACGATCGATCCCGATGCCCTGACCCGCTGTTGGCGGCAGACCATGCTCCAGTGCCGTAATATAATCGGCATCATAGAACATCGCTTCGTCATCACCCGCATCCTTTGCATCTACCTGCGCCTTGAAGCGCTGGTCCTGATCTTCGGCATCATTCAGCTCAGAGAAGCCGTTTGCAACTTCACGACCACCGATGAAGAACTCAAAACGGTCGGTGATGAATGGGTTGTCATCGTTACGACGTGCCAGTGGCGAGATATCAGCCGGGTATTCTGTGATGAAGGTTGGCTGCAGCAGTTTCGGCTCAGCGGTTTCACCAAAGATTTCTTCCAGTAACTGACCACAAGTCCAGAAAGACTCCACCTCAATGCGCAGTGATTTTGCGATACTCACCATCAGATCGCGGTCCTGAACCTGCTCGTACGTCAGGCCCTGAATCGCTTCATGATCCGGATTGTACTGCTTGATCGCTTCCAGCATGCTCAGACGCGGGTAAGGACCTTTGAATTCAATGATCTCGTCACCGTAAGGCAGGCCCGTTGTCCCGCACAGATCCTGTGCGATCGAGCTCAGCATCTCTTCAGTCAGATCCATCAGATCACGATAATCTGCATACGCCATATAGAATTCCATCATGGTGAATTCCGGGTTATGGCGCGGAGACAGACCTTCATTACGGAAGTTACGGTTAATTTCGAACACACGCTCGAAACCACCAACCACCAGACGTTTCAGATACAGCTCTGGTGCAACCCGCAAATACATGTCGATATCCAGCGCATTGTGGTGCGTGATGAACGGACGTGCAGTCGCACCACCCGGGATCACGTGCATCATTGGCGTTTCAACTTCCATGAAGCCTTTGGTCGTCATGAACTGGCGAATCGCATTCACAACTTTTGAGCGCATCAGCATGGTGTTCCGGGATTCTTCATTCACAATCAGATCCACGTAACGCTGGCGGTAACGCATTTCCTGATCGGTCAGACCATGGAATTTCTCAGGCAACGGACGCAGCGCTTTGGTCAGCAGGACGAACTCATCCATGTTGACGTACAGATCGCCTTTCCCTGATTTGTGCAGCGCACCTTTCACACCGATGATGTCACCGATATCCAGACCAGAATATTTGTCTTTCAGTACTTTTTGCACATCTTTCGATGCGTACGCCTGAATACGGCCAGACACATCCTGAATGGCCAGGAATGGCCCACGTTTGGCCATGACACGGCCCGCAATGGCAACCACATTGCCGCTGTCTTCAAGCGCTTCTTTGGTCATCTCACCAAAAGCAGCCTGCAGATCGGCTGCCAGGCTGTCACGGCGAAAATCGTTCGGATGGCCGTTGGCTTTGCAGTCCTGACGAATCTGTTCCAGTTTCGCGCGGCGCTCAGCAATCAGTTTGTTCTCGTCTTGTACTTGTTCAGTCATGGGTAACCTTAGCAACAATTCGGGGACCGGTATTACAGACCGGATTTCAGACTAGCTTCGATGAAACGATCCAGGTCTCCGTCCAACACCGCCTGGGTATTGCGGTTTTCGACACCGGTACGCAGATCTTTGATTCGGGAATCATCCAGTACGTATGAACGGATCTGGCTTCCCCAGCCGATATCAGACTTCGCATCTTCATTCGCCTGCTTCTCAGCATTCTGCTTCTGCATTTCCAGCTCAAACAGCTTCGCTTTCAGCTGCTTCATCGCCTGATCTTTGTTTTTGTGCTGAGAACGGTCGTTCTGGCACTGAACCACGGTATTGGTCGGGACGTGTGTAATCCGCACCGCAGATTCAGTGGTGTTGACGTGCTGACCACCCGCGCCCGAGGCACGGTAAACGTCAATCCGCAGATCTGATGGGTTGATATCGATATCAATGTTGTCATCCACTTCCGGATAGACGAAAGCAGACGCAAAAGACGTATGACGACGGCCGCCGGAGTCAAACGGGGACTTGCGCACCAGACGGTGAACACCGGTTTCGGTCCGCAGCCAGCCATATGCGTATTCGCCCGTGATTTTCACGGTGGCGGATTTCAGACCGGCAACATCGCCTTCTGAAACTTCAATCACTTCGGTTTTGAAACCTTTGGCTTCTGCCCAACGCAGGTACATCCGCAGCATCATGGACGTCCAGTCCTGAGCTTCTGTACCGCCTGAACCTGCCTGCAGGTCTACATAGCAGTCCGCCCCATCATGATCACCGGCAAACATCCGACGGAACTCCAGCAATTCCAGCTTGCTGACCAGTTCGTCCAGCTCAGGACCAATCTCGTCAAAGGTTTCCTGATCGTTTTCTTCCACCGCCAGTTCCAGCAGACCTTCAACGTCTTCGACGCCCTGATCCAACTGGTCGATGGTTTCAACCACCGCTTCCAGCGCTGCACGCTCTTTCCCTAATGCCTGAGCACGCTCTGGCTCATTCCATACATCAGGTTGTTCTAATTCTGCATTGACTTCTTCCAGACGCTCTTTCTTAGCATCGTAGTCAAAGGTACCCCCTAAGGATGTTGGTCCGTGCAGACACATCCTCAAGTCGGTTTTTAATTGGATTAACTTCGAACATTGCCACTCTTTTTAGCCTTTTGCCGAAACGGACATAACCGGAGGATTTTAGCGAATTGCGGCAAGAATAAACAGAGGATCACAAAACTTATCCAAAAAATCTACGGAAGGATTGACAGCGAGATTTTCAGGTTGCGATCAAAAAGCGGAGCCCGTCGCTCCGCCTGCAGAAGATTATAAAGCGTCGAGGTGTTCGACCATCAATTGAACGCTGCGGTTGCCCCGAAATTCGTTCACATCCAGCCGATAAACCAGATTCACCATTTGAACCGATGCATCCGGCCAGCGCCGCACGTCGATATTGAATGCAATGGCATCAATCATACTGCCGCCGCCGACGGGTTCGAGTATCATTTTCAAGTGCTTACTGCCCACCAGCCGCTGCTGGAGCAACCGGAACTGACCATCGAAACTCGGCTCAGGGAACTGCTGCCCCCAGGGGCCTCCATGACGCAGCACCTCAGCAGTTTCCAGCGTCATGTCCTGCGCAGCCAGTTCACCATCGGTCAGTAAAACCCCTGTGAGCGCGGATTCATCCAGCTCTTCACGAACGGCCTGATCAAAGGCCTGACTGAACGCCTCATACTGCGCTGTTTTCAGCGTCAGACCGGCTGCCATCGCATGGCCGCCGAATTTCAGAATCATGCCTGGATTCTGGGTGTCAATCCGGTCGAGTACATCCCGCATGTGCAAACCGGGAATCGAACGACAGGAGCCTTTGATTTCTGAGTCCCCGGCTGCCGCAAACGCGATCACCGGGCGGTGATACAACTCTTTGATGCGAGATGCCAGAATTCCAATCACGCCCTGATGCCAGTCCGCCTGATACAACACCAGCCCGTAAGGCATATCTTTCTGATTGAATTTGAGCCGCTCACAAATCGCCAGTGCTTCCTCTTTCATGCCCTGCTCAATTTCTTTACGGGTCTGATTCAGTCCGTCCAGTTCAACCGCCATCCGGCGTGCGGTCTGAATATTGTCGCACAGCAGCAATTCCACGCCGAAGGACATGTCGTCCAGCCGGCCTGCCGCATTGATTCGTGGTCCGAGTGCAAATCCCAGATCACTGGCAACCAACTGCGACGGCTCACGGTTCGCCACTTCAATCAGGGCCTGAATACCGGGACGACACTGACCGGCACGAATTCGCTGCAGGCCCTGATGCACCAGAATCCGGTTATTGCCATCCAGCGCCACGACATCTGCCACAGTGCCCAGCGCCACCAGATCCAGTAATCCGGCCAGATTCGGTTCCGTCAGCCCTTGTTCTGCAAACCAGTTCTGCTCACGCAATTCAGCCCGCAACGCCAGCATCAGATAAAAAGCAACGCCCACGCCACACAAGGCTTTCGACGGAAAATCACAGCTGTGCAGATTCGGGTTCACGATTGCATCTGCAGCGGGCAGCACTTCACCGGGTAAATGGTGATCGGTGACCAGCACCTGAATCCCGCTTGCTTTTGCCGCGGCCACACCCGCCACAGATGAAACGCCGTTATCCACCGTCATGATGATTTCTGCGCCTCGCTCAGCTGCCTGCGCCACCACTTCCGGGCTCAAACCATAGCCGTCATCAAAGCGGTTGGGCACCAGATAATCGACATTACGGCACCCCAGTTGCCGCAGTGCCAACACTGACAAGGCCGAGCTGGTTGCGCCATCAGCATCGAAATCCCCGACAATGATAATGCGCCGCTGCTCACGCAGCGCAGACACCAGCAAGGCGACCGCAGCATCAATACCGTTCAGTCGGTTATAACTGTGCAGCCCTCTGGCGCCCCGTTCCAGATCAGCATCGGTTCGCAGACCACGGCTGGCATAAATGCGTTTGAGCAAGGGCGGGATTGCGGAGGAAAAGCCTGATGAATCTGCTTCCGGGCGGCGCTTGATTTCGATTTTCATGAAAATTCTTATTGGCGTTCTGAGGAAAAAGGGCGGACAGGAGTTTATACCAAAAAACGGCGATGCCGTGTACCCGCCTGAACGGACGCAAGCAGCGAATTCACATTTTTCGTGCAACCGGCAGCCAAAACAAAACAGCCCGCATGAAAGCGGGCTGTTTGGGTCAGGTATCAAATCAGCTGCGGCTGTTCAGGAACTGAAGCAGGCGGCTGGCTGGCTGATAACCAGGCAGCATGGTGCCATCTTCCAGCACCAGTGCCGGAGTCCCGGTCACGCCCATTGCCACGCCCAACTGGTAATGCTTCATCACCAGCGCATCATTGTGCGGACTGTTATCAATATCCAACGTCCCTTTCTTGGCTGCATCCATCGCTTTGAGCGGATCCTTGGCTGCCCAAATTGCGCTCATTTCACCAAAGTTCTGGGAACGTTCACCGCCACGTGGGAAAGCCAGATACCGAATGGTGATCCCGGCGTCGTTGTAGGCCTGCATTTCACTGTGCAGTTTGCGGCAGTAGCCACAGCTGGTGTCCGTAAAAACGGTGACCACATATTTTTCGTCTTTGGCCGGATAAACGATCATCTCGTCTTCCATGCCTTTGAGCTTGCCTTTGTTAATGGTCGCCATTTTCTGTTCAGTCAGATTGACAGGCTCGCCATTCACGGAGTGATACAGGTTACCCGCCATGAAATACTGACCGTCATCAGACATGTAAATGATGCCACGCTCGGTCACCACTTCGTTCATGCCCTGAATCGGAGATGGCGTGACGGATGCGGCAGAAAGACCCAGCGGCGTTAACGCGGCTTCAATCGCACGGGCATCAGGTTCTGCACTGGCAGAAAAAGCCGTAAATGCAGCCAGCGCAACCAGCAGAGGACGGCAAGAAAATGGCATAAATTATCCTTAGAAAATGTCGTTAATTTTAAAGATACAGACCTATTGGAGTCTGCACATCTTTCAAAGTTCACTGCCAAAAGGCAAGTCATTTCATATTCAACAACCTCTGGCTGAATATGATTGGGATCTCCGCCCCACTTCAGTGTACATCTTCAGGACGCACATCAAAATCAAGCCAGTAGTCAGGCCCGTGGATGGTGTTCCTGATGCAGCTGTTTCAGCCGCTCCGTTGCCACATGAGTATAGATCTGGGTGGTCGATAAATCACTGTGGCCCAATAACATCTGAACCACACGCAGATCCGCACCATAGTTCAGTAAATGCGTAGCAAAGGCATGCCGCATGACGTGCGGTGATAAGGTGTCCGCATCGATCCCCGCCAGCACAGCGTAATATTTCATTCGGTGCCAGAACGTCTGCCGGGTCATCTGCCGGGCCCGTTTACTGGGAAACAGCACATCCGAGCTGACTTCACCCAACAGCTGAGGTCGCCCATGGCTCAGGAAAGATTCAATCCATTCCATCGCCTCTTCGCCCATCGGCACCAGTCGCTCTTTGTCACCTTTACCGGTCACCCGGACGACACCCTGACGCAGACTGATATTGTCCATCCGCAAACTGACCAGCTCTGTCACCCGCAGTCCGGTGGCATAAAGCAATTCAAGCATGGCTTTATCCCGCAGTTCCAGCGGGTCATTGACATCCGGCGCATTCAGCAACGCACTGACTTGATCTTCCGTAATATCTTTTGGCAACCGTTGCGGCAAACGGGGACTGTGCAGCAGCGCGCTCGGTTCATCGTCGCGCAGCTTTTCACGATGCAGATACTGGAAAAGACGTCGCATCGCCGAAGTCATTCGGGCCCGCGAGCTTTGTTTGAAGTCCTGATCAAACAGCCATTGCTGATAATCCTGCAAGTCCCCGGATTGCAGTGACAGCAGGGTCAGGCTCCGATCGACCAGCCATTGCTGCAATTTCATCAAATCATTGCGGTATGAGGCAAGGGTATTCTCGGACAATCCCCGCTCCATCCACATCGCATCTAAAAAGCGCTCGATGAGGGCAATATCGTTGTTGTTTTCCACGTCGCGCCGCTCCCAAAACATCTGGATATAAATACAGTATTTGAAGCATAGTACTGAATTTCCCCCTGAATGTAACTAGGGGGTGTCCCTTGAGGGATGCAGCCAGACGCCTGACAGGGTAAAATCAGTACAAATTTGTTGCCACCCCAGGAAATATCAGTATGAAAATCGGCCTGTTTTACGGCTCGACCACCTGTTATACCGAAATGGCTGCGGAGAAAATCCGTGACTGTATCGGTGATGATCTGGTGGATCTGCACAACATTAAAGAAGCCAGCCTCAACGACATGAATCAGTATGATTTACTGATTCTGGGGATCTCTACCTGGGACTTTGGGGAGTTACAGGAAGACTGGGAAGCGGTCTGGAATCAGCTTGACGGACTCCGTCTGGAAGGCAAAACCATTGCCTTGTTCGGATTAGGCGATCAGGAAGGCTATACCGAGTGGTACCTGGACGCCATGGGTATGCTGCATGATAAACTACTGCCGTCCGGCGCCCAGTTTGTCGGCTACTGGCCTAATCAGGGTTACACCTTCGAAGCATCGAAAGCACTGACAGAAGATAAATCTCTGTTTGTCGGTCTGGCACTGGATGAAGACAGTCAGTATGAGCTGAGTGACGAACGCATTGAGCAATGGTGCGAGCAGATTCTGACAGAGTACGGGGATTCCCTGTAATCGTTCAGCACAACATGGCCCGTATCATCAGGACCAGACAGCAAAACGCCCCGCAGGAAACTGACGGGGCGTTTTCGTATTCAGACGAATTGACGCTTATGCGCTCTGTGCTTCTGGTGCAGCCACGTCCGGACGGATGAAGCGTGTGACAACCAGTGCCAGTAAAGTCGGCATCGTCCAGGCCATACCGTATTCAAACAGCGGCAGGAAGTTCAGATAAGAAACATCCAGACCCATCACTTTCAATGCATCGATCAAACTGAACAGCAGAGAGACCAGCAGAACAACACGATAGGCCAGACGCGGATTCGGCAGAAAACGGCGGACAAAGGTCAGCATCACCAAAGCAACGGCTACAGGATACAGCGCAAACAGAACCGGAACAGACAGACTAATCAGCTGATTCAGACCCACATTCGCAACCACGCCACAGATCACAGCCAGAATCACAGCCCATCTCTCATAAGACACACGGGTCAGCGAACTAAAATAGTCCGCACAGGCACTGATCAGACCAATCGCCGTAGTCAGACACGCCAACATCACAATGGCAGACAGAATGTACTGACCGACCGGACCAAACAATGCCAGCACATAACCGGCCAGAATCGCACCGCCATTGGCTGCGCCTTCAGCGACAGCAGCACTGGTCGCGCCCAGATAGAACAGGGAGATGTACACAAAGGCCAGACCTGCCGCAGCAATCACACCGGCCAGCATCAGGTATTTGCAGGTCGCTTTCTCATCCTTAATGCCTTTGTTACGGATCACATCCACAATCAGCATCCCGAACATCAAGGCCGCAAAGGTATCCATGGTGTTATAGCCTTCCAGGAAGCCTTTGGTGAATGCCATATTTGCGTAATCACCCTGCGCAGTCAGAATCTCACTTTGCGGATTCAAAAAGACCGCAACCGCCAGAATGGCCAGCACAGCAAACAGGGCTGGCGTCAGCAGTTTGCCAATTGAGTCAATCAGCTTGCCACGAGACCAGGCAAAGAACAGCGCCAGCGCAAAAAAGACAACAGAAAAAATGGTCAGGCTGGTTTGTCCGGCATCATCAATAAAAGGTTTCACTGCCATTTCATAGGCCACCAGACCTGTCCGGGGTGCAGCAAAAGCAGGACCGATGATGATGAAAATCAGAACGGCCATCAGGGTTGCCACAAACGGCGGTAAATCGCGGGTCAGGCCTTTCCAGCCCCCACCGGCTACCGCGACCGCAATAATGCCGATCAGCGGCAAGCCCACAGCGGTTGACAGGAAGCCAAGCATCGCCGGAAGCAGATTGTCACCTGCACTCAGACCTGCCTGCGGCGGGAAAATGATATTTCCGGCCCCTAAGAAAAACGCGAAGGTCATGAAACCAATCGCTAAAATATCGGAAACTTTGAGTGTGTCTTTCAAACTGCACCTTCCACTCGTCTGTTGTTTAGTTGTGTTTGCATCTCTGCACAGGTCAGTGCCTGTGCGTCATTTATAGGATTGGCATATATCACTACAGCCAGCCAAAGAGGCAGCATAATGAAGCAAAAGAACGCCAGTGGCAACCTTGCAGCCAAAAACACCACTTTCTTTGGTTTTAACGGCAAAAATACAAAATATAACTCCAAACAGGAGAGATAAATCAGACCATAACACCACAATAAAACTTGGTCACAAAATATCCAAAATAGGATTTTTCACCATTATCTACATTCGTTTTACAATGTCAGCGTGGATTTACGCGGACATTCCGTATAATCCCCATCAGATTTTTCACAACAGTGCGCAGCAATCATTCGATGAATAAAGGTTTTACGTTGAAACAATTCCATGTGGATGACCACGGCTGTGGAATGCCGGTCAGTACCGATGGTATTTTACTGGGTGCCTGGGCAGACATCGTGCAGCCAAGTGCTGCGCTGGAAACACAGTCACCTTTGCTGGATATCGGCTGTGGCAGTGGCTTGCTGGCACTGATGGCTGCACAGCGCAGCCAGGCAGATAAGCGCCCGGTTCTGGCACTGGACATTGATGCGCATGCGGTCTCTGCAGCCCGTCAAAACTTTGAAGCTTCCCCCTGGTCGGCACGTTTGCAGGCAGAACAGCAGGATCTCCTCACTTGGGCGCCCCGGCAGACAGCCGGCACGTACAGCACCATCTGGTGCAACCCGCCTTATTTCAATCATGGTGAGCAGGCGAATTGTCAGCGACGGGCAACCGCCAGACATACCGCAAGCCTGCCCCATCCGGATCTGCTGCGCTGTCTGGCGCATCTGTCAACACCGCAGGGCAAAGCCAACCTGATCCTGCCCGCCACCGAAGGCGAGTTGCTGCTGGCGCAAACCAATGACTACGGTCTGCATTGCCACCGGATATGCCGGGTGCGAACGACAGCAAGCAAACCGGTTTCGCGGCATCTGATCACTTTATCGCCACAACCTGGCCAGAGTGAGGAGACGGAGCTGACCCTTCATGAAGACGGTCGGTATTCCCCGGCTTTTGTCGAACTGACCCGAGATTTCTATCTAAAATTCTGACGGCAAGGCGCAGCTAAGTTTTTGTGCTTTAATCGGTGATACTTGCATCAATTCACACTATAATGCCGCCCCTTAACAGAATCACAGCTGCGTTCTGCCCGAACAACAAGCGGGCTGACAGCGACCGAGGAGTAAGACTGGTGAGAGATTTTTCCGAATTAGAGTTAGATGGCGCACTGCTGCAAGCCGTTGAAGATCTGGGTTATTCCCGCCCGACCGTCGTTCAGGCTCAGGCGATCCCTCCAGCTCTCGATGGCCGTGACGTGCTGGCTTCCGCACCCACGGGGACCGGAAAAACCGCCGCATTTGTCCTGCCGATGATTCAGCACCTGCTGGACTTTCCGCGCCGGAAACCCGGTCCGGCCCGTGTTCTGATCCTGACACCAACTCGTGAGCTGGCCATTCAGGTTGCTGATCAGGCCAGAGCGCTGGCAGCACAAACCGATCTGAAAATTTTCACCATTACCGGCGGCATCTCTTACGACGAACACGCAGAATATCTGGGCAAAACGCAGGATATCGTGGTTGCGACACCGGGCCGTCTGATGGAATACGTCGAAGGTGAAAAATTTGATTGCCGCGCAATTGAATGCCTGATTCTGGACGAAGCCGACCGGATGCTGGATATGGGCTTCGGTGCCATTGTCAAACGCGTCCACGACGAATGCCGCTGGCGCCGTCAGACCCTGCTGTTTTCTGCCACACTCGAAGGCAAAGGCGTTCGTGAGTTTTCTCGCACCATTTTAAATGAACCGGTCGAAGTCAACGCCGAGCCACCACGCCGCGAGCGTAAGAAAATCCATCAGGTGTATCATCGCTGCGATGATATGACGCACAAGCTGGCGCTGCTGGAAAATATTCTGAAAGAGCAGGCTGAGCGCACGATCATTTTCGTGAAGACCCGGGAGCGACTGGCTGAATTACGCGACCAACTGGCTGCGCTGCAAGTGCCTTGCTGCTGGATTCAGGGGGAAATGGCTCAGGCCAGCCGAAACAATACCATTCGCCGCTTCAAAGAAGGGGAAGTGAACGTGCTGATCGCAACCGATGTTGCGGCCCGCGGGATTGACCTGCCGGATGTCAGCCACGTCGTGAACTTCGACATGCCGCGCACAGCCGATGTATACCTGCACCGGATTGGCCGGACGGCCCGTGCCGGGAAGAAAGGCACCGCAATTTCTCTGATTGAAGCGCACGACCAAGCGATGATCGAACGTGTCGGTCGTTATATGAAAGAAGAAGTGCCGGAGCGTTTCATCGAAGGCATGCGCCCGAAACACAAAAAGCCGGCCACCGTGAAGAAAAAGAAAAAAGCCAAAGATTCGAACAAGAAAAAAACAGCGAAGAAGAAATCTGCAAAGTAAGTTGCAGACGATGAATCGCCATCAAAAAAGGCCGAATGATTTATACGGCCTTTTGCTATCTGAGTGCAGTGATTTACAGAAGCAGGAGATTACTGCTCTTCGCGTTTGAAGACCAGCTCAGTCGCCGTAGACTCTTGCGGCGAGAAATAATACCCAGCCACATCAAACTGCTTGAGTTGTTCAACTGAAGTCAGACGATGCTCAATGATGTAGCGTGCCATCATGCCGCGGGCTTTTTTGGCAAAGAAGCTGATCACTTTGTACTGACCATTCTTGCAGTCTTTAAAGACAGGCGTAATCACTTTGCCTTTCAGAGATTTGGGTTTCACCGCTTTGAAGTATTCATTGGACGCCAGATTAATCAGGATATCGTCCCCTTGTGCTTCCAGCGCTACGTTTAGTTTGTCGGTAATGATGTTACCCCAGAACTGATACAGGTTGGTGCCCCGGCCATTGGCCAGTTTGGTGCCCATTTCCAGACGATAGGGCTGCATCAGATCCAACGGACGAAGCAAGCCATACAACCCAGACAGCATTCTGAGATGTTGCTGAGCAAACGTAAAATCCTCGTCGCTCAGGGTTTCCGCTTCAAGCCCAGTGTAAACATCACCTTTGAATGCCAGAATTGCCTGGCGGGCATTCTCTGAGGTGAAATCCGGATGCCAGTCGGCAAAGCGCGCAGCATTCAGGCCGGCAATTTTGTCACTCACCTTCATCAGGCTGGCAATATCCATCGGCGTGAGTTTACGGCAGACTTCAATCAGTTCAGCGGAGTGATCCAGCAGTTCAGGCAAAGTCTGCGCCTGAGTTGCCAAAGGCGATTCATAATCCAGAGTTTTGGCGGGCGAAACCACAATCAACATGCTTCAATATCCTGTCAACGAAACTGCCCCAAAGAGTACCATTTCAGCGCAAAAAATACAGAAATGGATAGCTTCAGGACCAGTGGTTTTCCGGATTTCTGCCATCGGAAAATTCGATTAGTCCTTGGAACGGGTCCAGATATCTTCATCAAGCTGCGCATGCAGTTCAGGATATTGGCGGCTGTCAAACTGCGGTACTTTCCCCAGAGCCAACTGCGCGTTGTAGTCTTTCGCCAGTTTCACCACCGTCCCCGACAACAGCACAATGGCCACCAGATTAATCATCGCCATCATCCCCATCGAAATATCCGCCATGGTCCAGACCGTGGGCAGCTCAGCCAGCGCCCCGAACATCACCATGCCCAGAACGACCAGACGAAAGATTGCCAGCCCGGCTTTGTGGTTATGTTCCAGGAAGATCAGGTTGGTTTCGGCGTAGGAGTAATTGGCAACCAGAGAGGTAAAAGCAAACATGAAGATCGCAATGGCAATGAATATCCCGCCCCAGTCTCCCACCTGAGACGACAGTGCACGCTGCGTCAGTTCAATCCCGGTCACTTCACTGTGTGGTACATATTCACCCGACATCAGAATAATCGCGACCGTCGCGCTACAGATCACAATGGTGTCGGTAAATACACCCAGCATCTGGACATAGCCCTGTGACGCCGGATGCGGCGGATAAGGGGTCGCCGACGCTGCCGCATTGGGTGCGGAGCCCATCCCGGCCTCATTGGAGAACAATCCGCGTTTCAGGCCATTGATCATGCCCTGCGCAATGGTATACCCCAATGCCCCGGAAGCCGCTTCTTCCAGCCCGAAGGCGCTGCGGAAGATCAATCCCAGTACCGACGGCACCTGCTCAATGTTCATCGCGACCACCACCAGCGCCAGTGCCAGGTAGCAGCCCGCCATCACTGGCACCAGAATCTCGGCTGTTCTTGCTATGGTGCGCATCCCGCCAAAAATAATAAATCCGGTCAGGGCCACCAGCACCATGCCGACCACAATCGGCTGCCAGCCAAAGGCGACATTCATGGCTTTGGCAATCGAGTTGGCCTGAACTGCATTGAAAACCAAACCGAATGCAATGATCAGAAAAATAGAGAACACAACACCCATCCAGCGCATCCCCAGCCCCTTTTCCATATAGTAGGCTGGGCCACCCCGGTAATTCCCCTCATCATCCCGGGTTTTATAGAGCTGGGCTAATGCACTTTCAGCAAACGCCGTCGCCATTCCCAGCATGGCAATCAGCCACATCCAGAAAATAGCACCCGGACCACCCAGCGTCAGGGCAACGGCAACACCCGCCATATTACCGGTACCGACCCGGGCAGCCAGGCTGGTACACAGCGCCTGAAAAGAAGAAATCCCGGAAGCATCGGACTTTCGGCTGTTTTTCATCACCCGAAACATATGCAGAAAATGCCGGAACTGGATAAACCCCAACCGACAGGTAAAAAAGATCCCGACACCAATGAGCAGGTAAATCAGCACCGATCCCCACAGCAGGTCATTCAGAAAATTGATCTGGCTTGTCACATCTACCCCTTAGCGTCATCTCACCATGCTACGTCTGGCCCAGCGCACCGGAGCCGTGTGAACCTCAACACTGCAGGATGTCCGGTTCGATTCATCCTCATGTCATCTTTTTGTCAGTATAGGCTGCTCAACATCAGCTCTGCGGCACATCCAGCCACATGCGTTCTGACGGGCAAAGCGCCTATACTGACGAAAAGCTGAGCGATCATGCGGAGTTAACTCGCAAAAATCAATGCACGCTATGAAAAAGTGAGCGTTGGATTGCTTTGAACAGGACTGGACCAACCATTGCCAATGATCAGAAGTCTGAATAAATTTCACAAATAAACAACAAATGCGAAATAGTTCAATTTTATTCTCTATCGGGTTGTGATATTTAACTGATGACCAAGGGGTTATATACCCCCTTTATCTGAGCAATACTCAGGATTGAGCGAGGTGCACTATGGATAGCTTTGGATTCGACAACATGCTTGAAAGCGATTTACCCCGTCGGAGTTCACGCAGTAAACCTGTGAAACGCAAGTGGCGGGAAATTGAAGCACTGAAAGATAAACAACGTCTGAAGAAGGAACTTCAGGATATTGATATTATTCATGAATTCACTGATGAGGTGGATTTGTAATCCGGGTTTTGCATTTCAGGGAACAACCAGATAACGAAAAACACCGGCGCTATTGCCGGTGTTTTTTCAGCCGTTCAAGTTATGATTCCAACCGGCTCGCCAGCTCTCTGTATTGTGCCGAGACTTCTTTCCCGAATAGCGGGTCACACAGGCATTCCTGATATTCACTTTCGACCGCAGCCCAGTCGGATGAGGTAAAGTGCTGACGAATCACAGGAAACACCTGCTTTTCTTCCATATCCAGATGCTGCTTTTGCCGCTCCACAAAGGCATTGAGTTTTTCCGCTAAGACATCCAGCGGAATCACGGCATCCATGAGCACCATATCGACGGTCTCAGCAAACTCAGACGTCAGCTTTGCCAGTTCCACATGTTCGGCTTCCAGATCCAGAATCCGCTGCTCATCCCCGTAGTGGCTGAGGTAATAATGGTAAATCACATCTTCTTTCGGATGATGACAGTGCTCTGCCTGATTTTGCAGATAAGTCACGATATCGCGAATGATCTGATAATTGACGTCATGCCCTTCCCGGATTGCAGCCAGCTTAGTCCGGAGCAACCGGAGCAGACGATTGATATAACCATGTTCGGTGTGAATACTGTCCAATAGCATTTCGACCTCCCGGACATTAACTCCCAACTCAATGTTTAAGTGTAATCCGGGCTGACGAAATGGGCTTGATCCAGATTAGGTTCCATTAAACTTCTGGGGGAAGTTGCCAGTCAATCTCACTTTTATGCATTTTTCTCAACCATTGATTGGCTTGTGAGAAATGACGACAGCCAAAAAAGCCGCGATAAGCCGACAAGGGTGACGGATGTGCAGAAGACAGCACACAGTGTTTGTCCCGAACGATCTGTTTCCCTTTCTTTTGGGCATGTGCGCCCCACAGCATGAACACCAGACCTTCACGATGCTGGTTCAGGCTGGCAATAACCTGATCGGTAAATGTTTCCCAGCCAAACTTGCTGTGAGAATGGGCTTTCCCCTGCTCAACCGTCAGGACCGTATTGAGCAGCAGTACGCCCTGCTCTGCCCAATGCTGAAGATAACCGTGTTCGGGAATGGTAAAACCGTCGATATCGGCCGCTAACTCTTTATACATATTGGCAAGCGACGGTGGCACCTTCACACCGGGCAGCACCGAGAAGCTCAGTCCATGGGCCTGATCCGGGCCGTGATAAGGATCCTGTCCGAGAATCACCACCTTAACCTGGTCAAAAGGTGTGGCATCAAACGCATTGTAGACAGACGCCTGAGGCGGGAAGACCGTTTTCCCGGCGGCTCTTGCTTCAGCCACCCGGGCCTCCGTTTGCTGAAAATAATCTTGCTGGCGTTCGTGTTCCAGAAGGGTTGCCCAGTCAAAATCAACTGTGCGAAGGGGTTCCGGGGCAGACATATCGGCTCCTGCTGGTGAATCAGTCAATGAGCCAATATTCTACCTGAATCGACAACGGGGGTAACAGACGGTTTTACTTCGGCCGGCTGACAGGACCGACAGGGGCTCGCCAATGGCCCCGTCCCTGAACCGGGCGGTTTGCCTGAGGCAGTCGGGTCATTTGAAGCACACAGTATTCGGGAACGGGTATGGATTCTGGATTCATTGTCATCTCCTCATGAAATCAAACAGCTTGTTTCTTCTATGAAAGAAGAGTGCCAACTTTTTCTGCCGGAAAAATCACACGTCGTTTCAGCAGGTTAAAAGCCTTGCACCTAATTACTATGCGACCACTCAATTGTGCAAATGATGAGCACTGCCCTCAAAAAGCGCAATTTTGCGCGTAATCTGTGCAGTCGGTTGCGCTTTTGCAGTGCCATGTGAGTTGACGCAGATCAAGGGTCCGTTTCATGAACGCGGTAGGATGAGAACCTTCTCTATTGTTGTCATTCCTCACTCAAGGAGCAGCCATGATCAAAGGCATTCAAATTACCCAGGCAGCCAACCCTCAGTTGCTGAATTCAATCTGGTTACTGGATTCAGATCAGGGCACTGCCCGCTGCCTGTCTGCCGCAGAAGGCTTCCGTGCGGATCAGAAAGTACAGACTTCAGATCTGGGTCAGTTTGAATTTCGCGAGCTGCCGGTCGAACAAGCGCCTCACGTTGAAGGGGGGCAGCACCTGAACGTGAATGTGCTCAAACGGGAAACGCTGGAAGATGCGCTTGCGCATCCGGAAAAATACCCGCAACTGACCATTCGCGTCTCTGGCTATGCCGTTCGCTTTAACTCCCTCACGCCGGAGCAGCAACGGGATGTGATCACCCGGACCTTCACCGACACTTTGTAAGGACTTGCCATAAAAAACGCCGCGACCTTTGCAGGTTGCGGCGCTTTTCTGTCTGAATGTGGCTGAAATCAGGCTTTTTTCACGAATTCAGACTTCAGCATCATGGCACCGATGCCATCAATCTTACAGTCGATGTTGTGGTCACCGTCCACCAGACGGTTGATTTTTACTTTCGTGCCAACTTTTGCGACTGAAGAGGATCCTTTGACCTTCAAGTCTTTAATCAAGGTCACGAAATCGCCTTCCTGCAACAGATTGCCGTTCGAGTCTTTCACGACCAGCGCATCCGGATCTTCAGCGACTTCACCCTGAATCCACTCATGACCACACTCAGGACAAATCAGCATTGCCTGATCTTCATAGACATAAGATGAATTGCACTCTGGGCAAGGAGGTAAGGTGTCACTCATGCTCACGGTCTCTCTTTTATAAAAGTATCAACTTAAGGATATTCGCCCAGCGCCGTCTTGCCAGGGAAACTCAAAGGCAAACATTATAATGTAATTACAATGAAATTATCACAACTATTCTTATCACCCTGAATGCTGCGAATGGCTGAACCAAAAACACAAAACCCCTTTCACAGGGAAAGGGGCTCAGATGTCTTGCGCAACCGGATCGCACTAGTCCGATTTAGGATCATCAAGATAGCTGACATCATGCTTCTCCAGATACTCACGGATCAACTGGCGAACCACCTGAGACGGCGTAATGTCCTGAGCGGCGCATAACTTCTCAAATGCCTGCTTTTTGCGGGGGTCCATCAATACCGTAAAACGGGCCGTTTTGCTTTCCACGTGTGTTTACTCTGCGTCGGTGATGATAATCAAATTATAATCAAATCCGGATTGAGAAGAAACGCCGCCAAACAAAAGAGCCACCCGAAGGTGGCTCAAAAAATTGGCTGCTGTATCACAGTCAATCAGTCTGAACGGCATACAGGACAGCTTTCAGTTGTTCAAAGTCGTTATCACGCTCTTCAGACAACAATGCCATCGCACCATGTTTAGCAAGCGGTGCTGGCAGGTCGATTTCTTTCTCCAGAATATCTTCCACCACTTCCTTGAACTTGGCCGGATGCGCCGTACACAGGAAGAGACCGGTTTCACCGGGTTGCAGTTGCTCATTCAGTACGCGGTAGGCAATCGCACCATGCGGCTCGCACAGATAGCCTTCGGCATCCATCTGACGCAGGGTTTCTGCACTCTGCGCATCAGTCACAGCGCCGTAACCCAGCTCGCTCAAGCCCCAGCCCTGTTTCTGGCACAGCTCTTCAATGCGTGGCCAGTTGTTGGGCTGGCTCACATCCATGGCATTCGAAATCGTCGGAATCGTGACTTTCGGTTCCCACTGACCGCTTTGCAGATAACGCGGTACGGTGTCGTTCACGTTGGTTGCGGCAATAAAACGTTTCACAGGCAGACCCAGTGCTTTGGCCAGCAAGCCAGCAGTCAGGTTGCCGAAGTTACCGCTGGGTACTGAAACCACCAGATTGCCGCGAGCTTCTTTCGGCAGTTGTGCAACCGCTTCGAAGTAATAACAAATCTGAGCCATCAGGCGGCTGATGTTAATGGAGTTGGCTGAGTTCAAGCCCACTTCCTGACGCAGTTCCGCATCATCAAACGCCTGCTTCACCAGCGACTGACAGTCATCAAAAGTGCCGTTCACAGCGACGGTGTGGATATTGCCCCCCAGCGTACAGAAGAGTTTTTCCTGCAGCGGGCTGATCTTGCCTTTCGGGTACAGAATCACCACATTGATATTGTCCATGCCATAGAAAGCATGGGCGACAGCAGCACCGGTATCGCCTGAAGTCGCCGTCAGAATGGTGATCTTGCCGTTCGAGTCAGACACCGCGGCCAGCGACTGAGCCATAAAACGGCCGCCAAAATCTTTAAACGCCAGCGTCGGACCATGGAAGAGTTCCAGCGCATACACGCCATCTTTAACCTGTGCCACAGGCGCCGGGAACTGAAATGCATTGGCGACCATCTGCTGCACGGTGTCTGCCGACAACTCTTCACCAATAAAAGCGGACAGGATCCGGCTGCTACGCGTCACAAAGTCCTGCGCAAGCAGTGCATCAATATCACCCAGCTCAGGCAACTCAGACGGGAAAAACAAACCCTGCTGACGGCCCAGCCCCTGACGGACGGCCTGCGCAAAAGAGACTTCTTCCTGATGATCTTTTAAGTTATACAGCTTCATGATTGATACTCGCTTCCTATTTCTTTTGAACCCTGACTGTCGAGCTGACAGACATGGACGAATCCTTCATCGTTCTGAACATAATGCTGTTGCAACCAGCGGGCGATGCGCTCTGCAACCTCCAGATCATCACAGATGCTGAACATGGTCGGGCCGGACCCTGAAATCCCGCTGGCCAGTGCACCAGCTTCGAGTGCGTACTGACGCGCTTCTTTAAAGCCAGGCAGCAACCCTTCCCGATATGGTTCAGCAACCACGTCTTTGATCATTTTCGCAGCCAGTTGCGCTTGCTGGCTGTGGCAGGCGTGAATAAAACCGCCCAGCTGACGACCGTGCGTAATCACATCCTGACGACGATACTGTGCCGGCAAAATCGCCCGGGCTTCTGCGGTCGATACTTGAATGCCCGGATAAGCCATCACCCAATACCAGTTGTCGAAGCAAGGCACCTGCTGGCTGATAATCCCCAGTTCCTCCACCATGAACTGCAGGCCGCCCAGATAGCAGGGCGCTACATTATCGTAATGAATACCGCCCGAGATCTGGCCTTCCATTTCACCCATCAGCGCCAGCAATTCAGTTTCGTTCAGCGGATTGTCGTGAAAACGGTTCAGCGCATCCAGGGCCGCCACAATCGAACAGGCACTGGAGCCCAGACCGGAACCAATCGGCATATTTTTCTGCAGGGTGACAGACACCGGCTGAAGTGCGATGCCTTTCTTATCTAATTCGCGGGCAAACACCTGCCAGCAGTGATAAACAATATTCTGCTCAGGCTCTGCTGGCAGCTTGGTAACAAAATCGCCTTCACAGCGCAGCGCAAAAGGTTCGCTGCCCGCAGCAACCGTGACTTTATCCCCCAGCAGGGTGCCGTCGATGGGCGACACCGCCGCCCCCAATACATCAAATCCCACACTGACATTTCCGATCGATGCCGGTGCGTAAACGGTCACACTCATCCTTAAACTCCCAGTTTCCAGCCGACGGTACGCATCAGATCGGCAAATACCCCGGCTGCAGTGACTTCAGTCCCTGCGCCATAACCACGCAAGACCAGCGGAATGGGTTGATAATAGCGGCTGTAGAATGCCAGCGCATTCTCGCCATCTTTGATTTTGAACATCGGGTCATCGGGATCCACCGCAGCCACTTTCACGGTGCATTTGCCCTGATCGATTTCACCAATGTAGCGCAGGACTTTGCCTTCTGCCGCCGCCTGAGCAGACAGCTCGCTGAAATACGCATCCGCCTGCGGCAGACGCTGCATGAAAGCGTCCACATCGCCGCTCTGATCGAAACCCGGTGGTAATGCAGGTTCAACCACAACATCACTCAGTTCCAGAACATATCCGGCTTCACGAGCCAGGATCAGCAACTTACGCGCGACATCCATTCCGGACAGATCATCACGGGGATCCGGCTCAGTAAAGCCGTTATTGCGGGCCACCGTGGTCGCTTCACTCAGGCTCATGCCTTCGTCCAGCTTGCCGAAGATGAACGACAGAGACCCCGACAGAATCCCGGCGAAACGTTCCAGTTCATCACCGGCGGCCATCAGGTTCTGCAGGTTTTCAATCACCGGCAGACCCGCACCGACCGTGGTGTCATACATGAAGCGGCGACGTGTCACACGTGCAGCCTGACGTAACTGATGATAGTAAGCCATACTCGCCGTATTGGCTTTCTTGTTCGGCGTGATCACGTGGAAACCCGCAGCCAGGAAGTCGACATACTGCTCTGCAATGCCCTCATCAGACGTACAGTCAATGATGACCGGGTTGATGATATGGTGACGCTGCACCAGCTGAATCAAGCTGGCCAGATGAAAGCTTTCCTTGGCCTGACCCAGTGTGTCGCGCCAGTTTTCCAGCGGCAGACCGTTGTTATCCAGCAGCAGACCTTTGCTGTTAGACAGACCGCACACCCGGATCACAATGCCATTTTCTGCCAGCTTTTCCTGCTGACGCTGGATCTGATCCACCAGCTCGCCGCCAACACCGCCAACACCCACCACGAAAACATCCAGAAAATGCTTACTGTTAAACAGGTTCTCATGACAGGCTTTGACCGCCTCAGACACTTTGTTGGCCGGGATCACTGCTGAAATCGCACGCTCTGAAGAGCCCTGAGCAATGGCCACAATATTCACGTTCACTTCGGCCAGCGAGGTAAAGAAGCGGGAAGCCACACCACGGGACGTGCGCATGCCATCTCCGACCAAGGTCACGATGGCAGAATCATCAATAAATTCTACCGGCTCCAGCAAGCCTTCTTTCAGCTCCAGCTCGAAGTTGTTGCGAAGCGCCTGCTCCGCGGCAAACTTATCATCACTCTCAATACAAAAACTGATGCTGTATTCCGAGGAAGACTGCGTAATCAACACAATCGATACACCGGCTGCCGACATCGCACCAAAGACGCGGGCCGCCATCCCGACCATGCCTTTCATCCCGGGACCAGACACGTTGACCATGGTCAGGTTTTTCAGGGTGGTGATCCCTTTGATGGCGAGATTGTCTTCGCCGGTATCCTGACCAATCAGGGTGCCAGCGCCTTGCGGGTTAAAACTGTTTTTAATGAGACAGGGAATGTGGAACTGGGCAATCGGGGCGATGGTTTTCGGGTGCAGTACGGAAGCGCCAAAGTAGGACAGCTCCATCGCTTCCTGATAACTGAGCGATTTCAGTAACCGGGCATCCGGAACCAGACGCGGATCGCAGTTATAGACACCATCGACATCTGTCCAGATTTCGCAGCACTCGGCACGCAGACAGGCTGCCAGGACGGCTGCGGAATAGTCTGAACCATTGCGGCCCAGAATCACCAGCTCCCCTTTGGTATTACCGGCGGTGAAACCCGGCATGATATGGATATGACCTTCAGCCAGTGGCTGGCGGCGGAAGTTGTCTGTGGACACTTCAATATCGACATGGCCTTCCAGAGTATCCCCATGAGCCAGCAAGTAAGCGACCGGATCGATCAAATCGGCTTTGTGACCTTTGGCTTCCAGCGCCGATTTCATGGCGACAATCGACAGACGCTCGCCTTTACTGATCACCCGGGCATACACATTATCCGGGCATTGTCCCAACAGCTTCATGCCATGTACCAGCTGTTTCAGATTGCCCAGCGTATTGGCCAACTTGGCATCAACTGCGGTGCGATCAAAAGCAGGGAGTTGTTGTACGATTCCGTCAATCAGGCTGTTGAAGGTATTTTCCAGATCGGCCAGCTGCAGCTCAGCATCGCCGGTCGCCACGACGGTTTCAATCACTGAAACCAGTTTGTTGGTCACTTTACCCGGTGCGGACAGCACCACGGAAACTTCCCCCTGATGAGCATTACTGGCGATGATATCCGCCGCTCTGAGAAACCGGTCGGCATCTGCTAACGATGAGCCGCCAAATTTAAGCACTCGCATTCCCTACTCCACTTCCGTTAATTTGAACTGTCCTGACAAGTTTATTCCGGGTTTTATGCTTTTCACCGGAAAAACATGTCCTTAACTCTAAAAAATTATGGTGAAAAAAAAGCCCGCACTCTGGAGTGCGGGCTTTTTTTAAAATCTTGCGCGTATCAGCCCGCCCCAACACTGGTTGTGCCGGTAATAATCGTGGTGGTGGTGCCGATCAGCGTCTTCTTCATGTTTTTTTATTGAATGATTATCTTCATGTTGTGTGTTCTTTACGTTTACCCGATTGATGAAACAGAGTCAACACTGACTAGTGAATAATTTTTTCCTTTCTTCAAATACAACTTTTTTGTCTGAGAATGGATTATTTCCACAAAGAATAATTAAGTCACATAAAATTAGATGGAAACACGTTTCAATATTTGCAGGAAACTCATTGCCATAGCATAGTAAGTCGACAAGGGAACTGTCCCGAAAGCGATCTGATTCCTTTTGGGAAATCCCGGAAAAGTATCGCAGTTGAAAGCCCAGTCAGGTCTCAGAACGGTGGTGTCATGATACCGGCCTCAGACCCCTCCCAAGCCGGATAGAAAATCTGGCCGGGGCATGAAAACTATAAATCAATATCGGAGGGATCCGGCATGACCGCAGCAATGGAACAGCTGGTTGCGCATACCATACTCCAAGGCTTTGATGCCATGTACGGCCGTTTTCTGGATGTCACGGCCGGCGCACAGGAAAGGTTCGAAAATCAGGAATGGTTGTCCGTACACCAGGCCTTGAAGCAACGCATTAATTTTTATGACCATCATGTGGAACTGGTCAGCCGCCAGATCCAGATCATGCTGGGGAAACAGTACGCAAACCGTGAATTTCTCACGGCGGTCAAAGCATCCTATGAAGATTTGCTGCTGGATTACCCCAGATACGATATTGCTGAAAGCTTTTTTAATTCAGTCTATTGTCGTATTTTCGACCACAGGGATATTAACCGGGACAAACTTTTCGTACACAGTTCTCAGACCGGACGGATTGCCCCTTATCCCACGGCCCTCACCCGGCTGTATCAGTCGCCCAATGGCCCGCATTTTCTGTTTGAACGGATGATGGACGAAGCCCCGTTCACCCTGCAATGGCAAGACAAAGCGCGGGACATTGATCTGCTCGTTCAGCGTCTGGAACGCGAATTTGGTGCAGAAGCCATACAGCAGGCCAGGCTCGAGCTCATCAAGGAACCGTTTTATCGCAATAAAGCCGCTTACCTGATTGGCCGTTTACTGCTGGCCGATGACACCCGGATTCCGCTGGTGCTTCCCGTCCTGACCACACCGGATCGCCAGATCCATCTCGATGCCTGCTTATGTCATGTGGACGATGTCAGTATCGTTTTTGGTTTCGCCCGCTCCTACTTCATGGTGTATGCCCCGGCCCCGGCAGCACTGGTTCGCTTTCTCAGCGAATTATTACCCAACAAAACCCACGCCGAGCTATACACCGCGATTGGTTGTCAGAAACATGGCAAAACGGAGCTGTACCGTGAATTTCTGCATCACCTGGAACAATCAAGCGATGAGTTCATTCTTGCGCCTGGTATCAAAGGCATGGTGATGAGTGTCTTCACGCTGCCGTCTTATGGCTTTGTGTTTAAAGTCATTAAAGACAAATTCGCCCCGCAAAAAGAAATGAATCGCGCGACAGTCCGGGAAAAATACAAACTGGTTAAAGAGCACGACCGGGTTGGACGAATGGCCGATACGCAGGAATACCGTAACTTCAGTTTTGATCGCCACCGTTTCAGTGACACCCTGCTGGAAGAACTCCGGCAGGAAGCGCCCTCCAGCCTGATTGTGACAGACGAGAAAGTGATCATCCGGCATCTGTATATTGAGCGGCGGATGATCCCGTTCAATCTGTATATTGAACAGGCGAACGACGACGAACTCCGTCACGCAGTCGACGAATATGGAAAAGCCATCAAACAACTGGCGGCCGCCAATATTTTCCCCGGAGATATGCTCTTCAAAAACTTTGGCGTGACCCGTCATAAACGCGTGGTGTTCTACGACTATGATGAAATCAGCTATATGACTGAGATTAACTTTCGTCGTATTCCGCCGCCCCGCTTTCCGGAAGATGAACTGTCCGCTGAGCCCTGGTACAGCGTTGGCACCAATGATGTGTTTCCGGAAGAATTCCGTACCTTTTTACTGATCAATCCGAAAGTGCGGGCATTATTTGATGAACTGCACAGCGATCTGTTTGATCCGGCCTATTGGCAGCAACTACAGAGCAATATTGTTCAGGGACAGGTGGAAGATGTTTTCCCGTACAAATCGGAGCACAGACTGACCAGAATTTGATCTTTCCCGCATTCTGCCGTGTAAGTCGTATTCAGAGCCGAGATTGCCCGAATCCTGTCATGGTTCTGGCCTAATATAAACGAAAGACAAGATCGGAAGATCCGGCGATGATGATTTACAGGGATGATGAAGATGAAATACTGGCACCTTTTCTGCCTGCTCTGCCTGGCCTCGCCGACACTGGCCTCTGAGGCAGAGCAATCCCCAGTGCCAGTCTTCTCTTCCGGCTGGTTTCTGGACTCTCAATCGCGCAGCGCAGAACAATTTGATCTCTGGCATATCGACAGTGGCTATGCCTATGCGCTCACCCCCTCGACCCAACTCTATGTCAGTACCCGCCTGAAAAGCGGGACCCAAAGTCAATCCGCCACCCGTGGCCTGCTGTCGGGTGTGAAATACAATTTCAGTCCGAAAATCAGCCTGCAAAGCGCGCTGACATCGGAACGTGTGGCTCAGGATACCCGGCTGGGGGTTGAAGTCAGCAGTCAGTATGAATTGACGGAAAAAGTGAATCTGCATGCCACCATGGATTATGAAGCCTTAGAACAGGTCTACCAGTTAGGCATTGGCTATCGGTTTTGATCACCACAGCAATGCCCCCATTGTTGGGGGCGCGTCATGTCCTCTTCAGAACACGGATAAATCCAGCGGCGTTTTGCTCAATAAAATGCCATTGGGATCGGCATACAGGGTATCCCCCGGATAAACCAGCGTATGCGCAACTGTGAGCGTGACATTTCGGTCACCGGTCTGGCGCTTTTCCGTTTTGAATGGGCAGGCTGAAATCGCTTTGACGCCTAATGCCAGCTCACCCAGCGTGACGACATCACGTACAGCCCCGTTGACCACGATCCCTTCCCAATTGTTCTGGATGGCCATCAATGCCAGTTGATCTCCCAGCAGCGCGCGATTCAGAGAGCCATGTCCGTCAATCACCAGAACTTTGCCTGTGCCATCTTCATTGAGAATCTCCCGCACTAAACTGTTATCTTCAAAACAGCGTAACGTGACCACCTCACCATAAAATACAGATTTTCCGCCAAAATCCCGGTGCACCATAGGCAACCAACGTACTTCTTCCTCATAGTGGTCACACAAATCCGGTAATAAATCTTTCATCTCACAACTCCTTTCCTCTGATCCATGAATTCGAAAGTAGGACAGCCAGGGCCCCATCACCACTCGGGACACCCCCTGATCGCTCAGCAAGACGGGCACCAGATGTAACTGACCCAGCTCAACCCAGTAGATGGCATTTTGCTGCCAGCGTAAAGCTATCTCACAGGCAGATGTCAAATCGGTTGTAACGGCCAGACTGGGTTCATGCCAGTTGCCGTCAGGCGCACTGCAATCCAGTGGGGCGACGACATATCCAGCCGCATCCAGTTCCGCAGCCAACTGGTTCTGTCGCTGACGATTTTCTTTACAACTGAGCACAATACTTTCAGGATTAAATGCTGTTAATATAGCGAACGATTTGAATTCAGGCAGTTGAGCGGCCCGGAACAGAATGTCCTGATAGCTTTGCCAGTGTTCGGCGGGTGCTGCCGTTGACAATACAGACATCACAAAACTGTCTTTGCGTGGTTGATTCGCCACCATCAAGTTAGATTCCTGTTCAAGTTCAAGAAAGTTTTAACAGCTGCATTTCATTGCTGAAACAACAAATTGTTTGAGCTATAACAATAAGATACTGTCTGTGTCAGGCTAATATGTCACGGTGAATTCGAAAAAACCGGGCGCAATACAATAAAATCATATTGTTAGTGCGCTGTTAAATGCATACAATCGTGTGCATCCAAGGGAAATTGTAGCCAGTTCCGTAACGATCGGGTTTTTCAGTTGAGGGGCAGCCCTGCTGAGAAATGAGGATGGCGTACCAGCAGGTAGTGGATAAGACGAATGCAAACTGCAACAGTTCTGTTACTTTGCCTGTGATCGAATTATTTTTATAGAATTGAAATATTCTATGTTTAGACCAGTTTCCGTTTTGAGTAATTAGGTACTGCCAATGCAAACCCCTCACATTCTAATTGTAGAAGACGAGCAAGTCACCCGTAACACCCTGAAAAGCATCTTCGAGGCTGAAGGGTACACAGTTTTGGAAGCCAGTGACGGTGCTGAAATGCACAAGATTCTGTCAGAGCATTCTGTTCATCTGGTGATTATGGATATCAACCTGCCAGGTAAAAATGGTCTGCTGCTGGCTCGTGAACTGCGTGAGCAAGGCGACATGGCGTTGATGTTCCTGACCGGTCGCGATAATGAAGTCGATAAAATTCTGGGGCTGGAAATTGGTGCGGATGATTACATCACGAAACCCTTCAACCCTCGTGAACTGACCATTCGCGCTCGTAACCTGCTGACCCGTGCCATGAGCCAAGGCCTGGCGGCTGAAGATCGTCGTCTGGTAGAACGCTATGAATTTAATGGCTGGTCACTGGAACTGAACAGCCGCTCGCTGGTCAGCCCAAGTGGTGATCAATTCAAACTGCCACGTTCTGAGTTCCGTGCGCTGCTGCATTTCTGTGAAAACCCGGGCAAAATTCAGACCCGTGCAGAACTGCTGAAGAAAATGACCGGTCGTGATCTGAAACCACATGACCGTACCGTGGATGTCACCATTCGCCGGATTCGTAAGCACTTTGAATCCGTCACGGACACACCGGAAATCATTGCCACCATTCATGGCGAAGGTTACCGTTTCTGCGGCGATATCGAAGAGAATTAATCCTCGCTTCGATCAATTCGCATCAAAAAAGCGTCGCAATTGCGACGCTTTTTGCTTTATCAGATGGTGAACTCAGTCGCTGTTATGCCAATCAAAGTTTTAGATAAGTCCTGATTCTACAATCAAAAAATCTAACGCAGTGATCGGGCATTTCAACAAGCTAGGATGGCCAATGATTTACTGCGATTGGTATTACTCGGCCGCTTTACTTTCCAGCCAGCCCTTCAGCAAATTCAGATCGTTCTGATAGCTGTTTTTGATCTCATCCACCCAGTCTTCAATGTTTTCCCACCAGGCTGGCAGCTCAGGCGATTGCGCTTTCTGCGCCACCTGCTGAATCCGTTTCAAACCTATAGAACCGGCTGCACCTTTGATTTTATGGGCTTCAAACTTAATGCCATCCTTGTCCTTGGCCGTCATATTGGTATCGAGGATCGACAAGTATTCCGGCATCATTTTTTCAAACATCTCAATCGAGTCAAAGACAGGTTTCGTGCCCACAATATCCACGTAAGAGCTCAGCATCTCAAAATCGAGTAACTGGCTCAGGGTGTCTTCACTCATCTTCGTTTCCTCACTTTTGACTGGCTGAGACGCTGCGGATGCCGGTGTCGTGTTGTCTTGCAATGCCAGGTGCTGAATCACCGTATTCATGGCTTTCACACTCAACGGTTTGCTGATGGCATCATCCATCCCCTGCTCCAGATACTCTCCTTTGTCCTTAATGACATTGGCCGTCAACGCCACCAGCGGAGGCAGGTTCCGGTAACGGGCCCGCAGCACCTTGGCAATTTCAAAGCCGGTCATATCCGGCAACTGAATATCCAGCAGCACCAGATCATAATCTGTCGGCTGGAACAGCTCGAGGGCTTCATCTCCCCGCATGGCCACGGTAACCTGATGACCCAATCCTTCCAGTAGCGCTTGGGCCACCGTAATATTCAGTTCAATATCTTCAACCATAAAAATACGCAGGGAGCGCTGGGCCAGCACAGGGGTTTCTTCATCTTCTGTGATTTGCTCCAGCACAGGCACCCGGATGGTCACGGTAAAGGTACTGCCCTCGCCCACTTCTGACGTGACCTGAATATCCCCCCCCATCATATTGACCAACTGACGCGAGACCGCCAGACCAATGCCTGTGCCTACAGCGTGCAGATTATCCTGCCCTTGCTTGACCTGATAGTACATGGCAAAGACCTTATCCAGTTCAGATTCGGGGATCCCAATGCCGCTGTCTTCGATTTCAAAGGTGATTTCAGCCTGCTGATCATCAACAAGGTCGCTGCTCACCGACAGGATCACCCCGCCTTCCTTGGTGAATTTAGTGGCATTGCTGATCAGATTCCACAACACCTGACGTAACCGGGTGCCATCGACCTGAATAAAGGGCGGTAAGTCCGTGAGTTGTTCGAGGTCAAAACGCAATCCTTTCTGCTCGGCCATCAGCCCGGAGATATTGCCCATTTCTTCAATAAAGGCATCAAAATCAAGCGGTGCCGGCAACAGTTCCAGACGACGGCGGTCCGACTTATCCATATCAATGATGTCATTGAAAATATTGCCAAGAGTGATGGCACTGACATAAATCGTCCGCATAAAACCGCGCTGCTGTTCATCCAGACGGCTGTCGAGCAGCATGCGGCTCAGCCCGACAATCCCGTTCAGCGGGGTACGCAATTCATGGCTGATGGTCGAGATAAAGGCCGTTTTGTCGCGGCTGGCTTTTTCCTGCGCTTCCTGATATTGCTTTCGTTCCGTGATATCCCGGCCAAAGCCCATCAGACCAAGTCGACGACCATCACGGCTGTAAAACGGCACCTTTCGCAGTTCAAAAATGGCTTTGCGACCATCCGGATATTCCAGCCACTGCTCATAAGTCAGTGAGATATTCTGGGTAAAGACCTGCTGATCCGTTTCAACAATCTTGCTGGCCACTTCTTCACTGTACACATCCCATGGTGTCAGGCCGACCAGCTCTTTTTCCGTCTTTCCGGTCAGTTCAGCCATAGCCCGGTTACATCCCGAAAACTCATTGTCTTCGTTGCGGTAATAAATCAGATCCGGCGAGGCATCCAGAAAAGATTTCAGCAATGCACTCTGCTCGGCCAGCTCCAATTGCGCACTTTCGCGCTGAGCCACCTCGTTCTCCAGATCTTCCATCGCTGTGCGGCGTTCTTCTTCGGCTTTGATTCGCACTTCAATTTGCTGATTCAGCTGGGTGATATTGTCTTTCAGTTGTTTATTCAGCGTCAGATCGCGTGAGCGCATCTCTTCCAGCTTGGTCACCAGCTTAGACAAGCGCTGGCGGGAATCTTCCAGCTGATCAACCACCACGGACAGAAAGTACACCGCCCAGGGCGTAATGAGTAAGCCAAAGAATACAGAGCGGACAATGTCGATATTGAGCACTTCGCCCTGCAGTGCGAGCGTCACGCCAACTTGTACCACGACAGCCAGTGCAACCAGCGCCAGTGCCAGCAACAGGCTGAAACGCACAATGCCCAGTTTCACCAGCAGATCCACATAGAACTGCGCCAACATTTTGATTTGTTTCATGAAGATTCCATCACAACAAAATGCTGCCCGCAGGCAGCATCAGAATTCGTCTTGTTCTGCCATCAGACGGGTCGTGTTCCGTCCTTCTGCTTTTGCTTTATATAGTGCTTTGTCGGCCATCGCAATCAACTCACCATAATCTTGGCTTGGCATCGGCGTCATCGTCGCCACACCGAGGCTAACGGTCATCAGATCACTGATCCCGGAGTAACCATGGGGAATCGCCTTGTCGGCCAGCTTATCGTGAATTTTCTGGGCGACCGTTTCCCCGCCGGACAATGGCGTATTGGGCAACAGAAATGCAAATTCTTCACCGCCGTAGCGGGCAACTTCATCCGTTTCCCTGCGGATCACACTGTCAAACACCTGCGCGACTTCCTGCAGGGCATGATCTCCCTGCTGATGTCCGTAGTTGTCGTTATAGGCTTTGAAACTGTCGATGTCGCACAGAATCAAAGTCAGGGGCTGTTGCTCACGCATATGGCTGTGCCAGAGCTTTCGCAGATGTTCATCAAAACTGCGACGGTTGGCCACTTTGGTCAGGCTGTCGACAAAGCTCAGTTCCTGCAGTTCCATGATGGCATCCGCGAGTTGCTGCTCAGCCTGTTTCCGCTCCGTGACATCTCGGGCAATCAGCAGAACCCCGGCCGAACCATCCGTCGGATCCCGGTAAGGCGATTTCACAATTTCATACCAGACCGGTTCACCCGTTTCCAAAATCACATACGCATCCGTTTTCACGGTCAGCCCTTCTTTGAGGACTTTAACATCCGACTGATAGAACTCTTGCAGCATTTCCGGATCAATCACGTTACGGGCTGTTTTGCCAATCAGTTCTTTGGCCTGAAAGCCCAGAACACGGGCGAACGGCTCATTACATCCCACATAAACGCCATGTTCGTTGTACAGACCAATTGGATCCTGACTGGCATTCAGAATGGAGTTCAGCAACGTATTGCGCTGCGCGAGAATCTGCTCGGTCACTTCGCGTTTTTCAATTTCCTGCTTCAGACTTTCCTGCATTTCATGCCAGTCGGTCACATCGTGACTGATACTGAGGGTTCCCATCACCTGGCCCTCTTCATCCGTCATGGTGGTTTTATTGGTTTCCAGCAAGCGGCTCGAGCCGTCCGGCGCGGTTGTCCAGGTGTGGATCACTGGTGTTTCTTCGACCCCTGTCGGATCGCCCTGAATCAGACCTTCCTCCCGCCGCCCTCGCCAGAAACGGTCAAACGCCTTGTTGGTGCCAATGATATTGCCGGCCTTATCCTGAAAATACACCAATTCAGACAAGGAATTCAGCACCCGCTGGAAGATCCGCTGTTCCAGCTGTACCGTAGGACTGCCGGGTTTGGCAGGCTCGGTAAAAAACAGCAACCAGGCCGACTGTAACCGATAACTCAAAAGCTGACCGGAGATCAGAACGCGAATACTTTTATGGTCGCTGATCCGAAGCGTATCTTCGACATTCTCGAACCCGGTCCCCAACTGAAGCGGCCGCAAGACATCGGCCACCATATGCGTCCCAATCCCTTCCGGATAATAGTAACGGTGTCCGACTTTACTGACCCCGAGTAACGCCTGACAAGCACTGTTCGCGTAAAACAGCTTCCCGTCTTTCCTGCGGATAATGGCGGCGGCAATCGGCAAACGGGAAATCGTCGCCTGCAGTCGTCTGAACGCCATCGTGCCCAGATAATGGATCAGCCAGACACTCAGTGACGTCAGGACGGCAATTCCCAGAAGGGCCAGACCGATCATGGAAAGGCTCAGTGTTTCCTCTGCTGCCCCCCAGCTGGGAAATGCGGCACAGGCAGCACCAACAAGATTCAAACTGTCTCTTTTTTGCATGTCTGTTCGTCTCCTGCAGCCTTGCTGGCAGATCCTCTGCTGTTCGCTGAATCAGCACGTCCATGTGTTGTCGCCAATTTAACACAGTTGCAAGAAGCTGCTGCATAGGGTGAAAAATTAATATGCTAAAAAGTGATGTTTAACGTGCCATTCCTGTCAGGCATAGCAACTGATTCTACGCAACATTTCAGTCTGATCGACTATCCATCCATCAAATTGCACAGAAAGATACCAAGAAACCAACATGAAATAAAACAACCACATTTTCAAACAGAAATGATTGACATCCGAGACATCTGAAACCCAAGCAAAGCAATAACAATTCAAAATAAAAGATAATTTGTGAATTAACAGTCACAAAAGTGACTATCCAGCGTGTCCTTTCAGTAGCAGCTACAACTAAAGTCGGATTTATTGATAGTAATTTACCCAACAGATCTGTAATATATTTTCATTGTGTGCATTATATAACCAGATGGCCATCCACTCAGGATGGCTTTCGCGTCTTCGTCATTCAGCACAACGTGTTGATGCGCAGACAAGCTGCCGCTCGTCAGGAACGACGGCAGTTCCTGCGGGCAAATCGGGCATGAGGCCCGGATGCCCCCCTCAAACGCAGGCATAAAAATAAAGAAGGAATCGCAGACGGAGGAACCGTCTGCTCTACACTGGAAGGATGTAGTTATGACAGATCATGCGTTGAATGGTCAGGGGCTGTACGTCCCTGAAATGGAGCACGATGCCTGTGGTATCGGCTTTGTCGCCCATCTTAAAAACCGCAAGTCTCACCAGGTCATCACCCAGGCTTTGGATATGCTGGCTCGAATGGAGCACCGTGGCGGTCAGGGTTGTGACCCGTGTAGCGGAGACGGTGCCGGGATTCTGCTGCAAAAGCCTCACGAATTCCTGCTGCAGGAATGCCAGAAAATTGGCCTCGTCCTGCCTGCTTTTGAGCAGTATGGCGTCGGTGTCATTCTGTTTCCGAAAGACGAACACAAACGCGAACAATGCCGGGAAATTCTGGCCAGAAACGCTCAACGTCTGGGCCTGAGCATTCTGGGTTACCGTGTTCTGCCGACCGACAACAGCATGATTGGTGCCGATCCCCTGAGCACCGAACCTCAGTTTGAACATGCATTTGTGACCGGCGGCGCCGACATGCCTCAGGCAGAGCTGGAACGTAAACTCTATGTGCTGCGTAACTACACCGTTCGAGTCTGCCTGGAAAGCGTGACCAATATCGGAGAAGACTTTTATATCAATGCCTTCTCCACCAAAACCCTGATCTATAAAGGCCAGCTCACCACAGAGCAGGTGCCACAGTATTTCCTGGATCTGCAAAACCCGGCCATGGTCAGCGCGCTGGCTCTGGTTCACTCGCGTTTTTCGACCAATACTTTCCCAAGATGGCGTCTGGCCCAGCCTTTCCGTTATATCGCCCACAATGGTGAAATCAACACCGTACGCGGGAACCTGAACTGGATGAAAGCGCGGGAGGCCCTGCTGCAATCAGATTTGTTCAGCGAAGAAGAGCTGAAAATGCTGCTGCCCATCTGTCAGGAAGGCGCATCCGATTCAGCCAACTTCGACATGGCGCTGGAGCTGCTGGTTCTGTCCGGCCGCAGCCTGCCACATGCATTGATGATGCTGATCCCGGAAGCCTGGCAGGAAAATCCGGCCATGGATCCGAAACGCCGGGCTTTTTACCAGTATCACGCCAATCTGATGGAGCCCTGGGATGGTCCGGCTTCCGTCTGTTTCACCGATGGCGTCACCGTGGGTGCAACTCTGGACCGGAATGGCCTGCGTCCGTCGCGCTATACCGTAACCAAAGATGATTTTCTGGTGATGGCGTCTGAATCCGGTGTTGTGAAAATCGAACCGGACAATATCCACTTCCGTGGCCGTCTGCAGCCGGGCCGTATTTTTGTGGCGGATCTGGAGCAGGGCCGGATTGTCTCTGACGATGAAGTCAAAGACAGCATCGCAACGGCACAGCCTTATGACGAGTGGGTGAAAGAGAACCTGCTGCATCTCAATGATTTACCTGCCGCAGCTTACAGTCATACACAGCCGGAAGCCGAGAAACTGCTGCACCAGCAACAAGCCTTTGGCATCAGCAGTGAAGAGGTCAACGACATCATTCTGCCGATGGCAAATGAGGGTAAAGAACCGCTGGGCTCCATGGGCGCTGACTGGCCGCTGGCTGTGCTGTCGCATCAATCTCAGCATCTGTCGCATTACTTCAAACAGTTATTTGCGCAGGTCACCAATCCACCGATCGATCCGATCCGTGAGCGCATGGTGATGTCGCTCAAAACCTATCTGGGTGAAGATCAGAACCTGCTGAAAGAAGGCCCGTCTCACTGTCAGAAACTGGAACTGGATTCCCCTGTTCTGAGTGATGCGGAGCTGGAAAAACTCCGTGCCATCGATCAGCCGCATCTGCAGGCCAAAACGCTGGATATCGTGTTCCCTGCCAGTGACGAAATCGGCAAGCTGGAACAAGCATTGAACCATCTGTGCCAGCATGCTGAAGATGCGGTGACTGATGGCTATTCTGTGTTGATCCTGAGTGATCGGACCGTCAATTCACAGCATGCCCATATTCCGGCTATGCTGGCTGTGGGGGCCGTCCATCACCACCTGATCCGCAAAGGGCTGCGTGCCAAATGCGATCTGGTGGTTGAGACCGGAGATGCCCGGGAAACTCATCACTTTGCGACCCTGATTGGCTATGGTGCGAATGCGATCAACCCGTACCTTGTCACCGAGACCATTGTCTCTTTGCAGCAGCGTAAGAAGCTGGATCTGGCGACGCCTGTTGACAATTATTTCAACAACTTCCGTAAAGCCGTGAACGGTGGCCTGCTGAAAATCTTCTCGAAAATGGGGATCTCCACACTGCAGTCTTACCATGGCGCGCAAATCTTCGAAGCACTGGGGATCAGCAAAGCCGTGGTCGACAAATTCTTCACCGGCACCGTCTCCCGGATTCAGGGGCTGACGCTGGACGACATTGCCAAAGAAGTGCTGATCCGTCATCGCGTCGGCTATCCGCTGCGTGACATTCCATTGCAAATGCTGGATGTCGGTGGGGTTTACCAATGGAAACAGCGGGGCGAAAAGCACCTGTTTAACCCAACCACGATTTCCCTGCTGCAACAGTCTACCCGTGGCAAAGACTACAGCCAGTTCAAAGAATACTGTCACGCGGTCGACAGTCAGGGTGATCATGCCGCGACCCTGCGCAGCCAGCTGCAGTTTCACACCGACCCAAGCCACAGCATCCCGCTGGCAGAAGTCGAACCGATTGAGAAGATCCTCAAGCGATTCGCCACCGGTGCGATGAGCTTTGGTTCAATTTCCTACGAAGCCCACTCAACACTGGCCGTAGCCATGAACCGGATTGGTGCCAAATCGAACTCCGGTGAAGGCGGTGAAGATCCGGCTCGTTTTGAGAAGAAAGAAAACGGCGACTGGGAACGCTCCGCCATCAAGCAGGTCGCCTCAGGCCGCTTTGGTGTCACTTCTTACTATCTGACCAACGCCGATGAGCTGCAAATCAAGATGGCTCAGGGGGCCAAGCCAGGCGAAGGGGGTCAGTTACCGGGCGATAAAGTCGATGACTGGATCGGCGCGACCCGCCACTCAACGCCAGGCGTCGGCCTGATCTCGCCGCCACCGCACCACGATATTTACTCGATCGAGGATCTGGCACAGCTGATCTATGACCTGAAGAACGCCAACCGCAAGAGCCGCGTCAACGTCAAACTGGTTTCGGAAGCTGGTGTCGGCACCATTGCATCCGGGGTCGCCAAAGCCAAAGCTGATGTGGTGCTGATCGCCGGTTTCGACGGCGGTACAGGGGCATCACCGATCTCATCGATTCGTCATACAGGTCTGCCGTGGGAACTGGGTCTGGCGGAAACGCATCAGACACTGCTGAAAAACGGCCTGCGAAACCGCATCGTGGTCCAGAGTGACGGTCAGATGAAAACACCGCGAGACCTTGCTGTTGCCACCTTACTGGGTGCTGAAGAATGGGGCGTCGCAACCGCAGCTCTGGTGGTGGAAGGTTGTATCATGATGCGTAAGTGTCACAAGAACACCTGCCCGGTCGGGATTGCAACGCAGAACAAAACGCTGCGGGAGCGTTTCGACGGTCGCGTGGAAGACGTGGTGACCTTCTTCCAGTACATGGCAGAAGGCCTGCGTGAAATTATGGCCGAGCTGGGTTTCCGTACCATTGATGAGATGGTCGGTCAGTCGCAGCATCTGAAAATCCGCGACAACATTGGCCACTGGAAATACAAGAATCTGGATCTGAGCCCGGTTCTGCATCTGGAACCGGCGCGTGAGGCCGACGGTGCTTACAACCAATGCAGCCAGAATCACCATCTGGAAGCCGTACTGGACCGCCAGCTGATTGATGTTGCCGAGCCAGCGCTTACGCGGGGTGAAGCGGTCAATGCCACGTTCCCGATCACCAACATTGACCGCAGCGTGGGCACCATGCTGTCGAACGAAATCTCCAAAGTCTACAAAGATGCCGGTCTGCCGCAGCCGATGCATGTGAAATTCAACGGCTCCGCAGGCCAGAGTCTGGGCGCATTTCTGGCGAAAGGCGTGACCTTCGAAGTGGAAGGCGATGCCAACGATTACTGGGGCAAAGGCCTGTCTGGCGGTCAGCTGGTGCTCTATCCGGATGCAAAATCTGACTTAATTGCCGAAGACAATATCATTGTCGGAAACGTCTGCTTTTATGGCGCAACGTCGGGTGAATCTTTCATCCGCGGTAAAGCTGGCGAGCGTTTCTGTGTCCGGAACTCTGGTGCCCGAGTGGTGGTTGAAGGCGTGGGTGACCATGGGTGTGAATACATGACCGGCGGCGTGGCCATCATTCTGGGTCAGACCGGCCGTAACTTCGCAGCCGGTATGAGCGGCGGTGTCGCCTATGTCTGGGATCAGTTCAACGACTTTGAAAGCAAGCTGAACGATGAACTGGTGGATCTGGACCCGCTGGACCATGAGGACATTGGACTGCTGAAGGACATGCTCACCCGTCACCAGCAACTGACGGGCAGTACCGTCGCGGCAACTTTCCTTGGGAACTTTGAGGACAACCTCAACCATCTCGTGAAAGTCATGCCACGTGACTACAAAGCCGTGCTGCAAAAACGCAAAGCAGCGGCGGAAGTACAGGACAAGGAAGCACTGGAGGTGAGCCATGGGTAAGGCAACCGGATTTCTCGAACACGGCCGTGAACTGCCGTCGAAAATTGCCCCTGAAGTCCGTATTCAGGACAACAAAGAATTCGTGCTGAACAACGAATTTGGCAGCAAAATTGGCACACAGGCATCTCGCTGCATGGACTGCGGCGTGCCTTTCTGTCACAACGGATGTCCAATCGGGAATATCATTCCTGAGTTCAACGATGCGGTCTACCGGGACAGCTGGGAAGAAGCCTGGCATATCCTGAGTTCGACCAACAACTTCCCGGAGTTCACCGGGCGGGTTTGTCCGGCGCCCTGTGAGAGCGCCTGTGTTCTGGGGATCAATCAGGATCCGATTACCATCTGTAACATAGAGAAGACCATCGTTGAAACCGCATACCGTGAAGGCTACGCAAAGCCAAAAACCCCGCGCAGCCGCACCGGCAAAAGCGTGGCGATTATCGGCTCCGGCCCGTCAGGGCTGGCAGCAGCTGAACAGCTCAACAGCGCCGGCCACACCGTTACCGTCTACGAACGGGACGAAAAAATAGGCGGACTGCTGCGCTTTGGGATTCCGGATTTCAAACTCAGCATGGCTGTGATTGACCGGAAACTGGATCTGATGGCACAGGCAGGCATCACATTTGTGGTGAATGCGCACATCGGCGTGGATATTGACGCCCGTGAACTGCGCAAACAGCACGATGTCGTGCTGCTGACCGGTGGTTCCACGGTGCCGCGCAACCTGCCGATCCCGGGCCGGGAGCTGAACGGCGTGCACTTTGCAATGGAATTTCTGGGTCAGAACAACCGCCGCGCCAACAACATGGATCTGAAAACTGCAGAAATCCATGCCGCGGGCAAACATGTGGTCGTCATTGGCGGCGGTGATACCGGCTCTGACTGTGTGGGTACCTCGAACCGACACGGCGCAGCCAGCATTACGCAGGTCGAAATCATGCCGACGCCGCCTGAAAAGCGTCCGGCAAATCAGCCCTGGCCGGCCTATCCGATGATTATGCGCACCTCGACTTCCCATGAAGAAGGCTGCGATCGTTACTGGAATATTCTGACCAAAGAATTCATCGGCAACGATGCGGGTCAGCTGACGGCCCTGCGCATCGCGGATATCACCTGGAATCAGGCCAAACCGGGTGAACGCCCGGGCTTCACCGAAGTCCCGGGGTCTGAGCGTGTGATCCCCTGTGATCTGGCATTTCTGGCGATGGGATTCCTGCATCCGGAACCGCACGGTGTGCTGGCCCAGTTAGAGATTGCACTGGATGAACGCGGGAATGTCGCGACGCAAGGCTTCTCGACCAATCAACCTGGCGTATTTGCTGCTGGCGATATGCGGACCGGGCAGTCACTTGTCGTGCGATGCATCAATGAAGGCAGGGAATGTGCCCGCGAAATTGATGCTTACCTGATGGGTGATTCTAAGCTGGAAGCGAAAGACCATTCACTTATGCTGTCAGAATCCTAATTCAACTGGATATTATCCTAAAATTATTAGCCAGCTCCTGCGAGCTGGCTTTTTTATTCAAAATGAATCAGTGTTTTATCCTTTTTAACAGGATTTTAACTTAGACATAAAAACGGCTGAGTTTTAGCGCAAAAAAGTCATGATTTACGGCCTCTCAATTGTAAACAAAATATTTCAATAAAATATTAATCCGATATAAATCATACAGATAAATTAATGACTTTGAATTATTCAGAATTTATGACCAGAATTAAAGAAAATTTGACCTTTTTGTAATTTGCCGTTAGTTTGAAAGGCTGCTGGAAGCAAAGGTGACAATCAGGGAGATTGTCATAATTATGCAGTAACCCTGCTCAATGGAGCAGGCGCAAGGGAGAGTTGCAATGACACTGTATGACCCAAAGCTGGAAAAAGATAACTGTGGTTTCGGCCTGATCGCCCATACAGAAGGCGAAGCCAGTCACAAGTTAGTCCGCACAGCAATATCGGCCTTGGATCGTATGACACACCGTGGCGGCATCGCTGCTGATGGCAAAACCGGTGATGGCTGCGGCCTGTTAATGAAAAAGCCGGATAGCTTTTATCAACTCGTGGCAAAAGAGCTGGGCTGGACGCTGGCCCGTGAATATGCCATTGGTATGCTGTTTTTAAGTCAGGATCCTGTACTGGCTGAGAAATCCCGAACAATTATCCAAGAAGAGCTCAGCAAAGAAACCCTGTCGATTGCAGGCTGGCGAGATGTGCCGGTCAACCCGCAGGTTCTGGGCCCAATCGCAAAAGCCTCTTTACCTGCCATTGCGCAGGTGTTCATCAACGCTCCGGCGGGCTGGAAGCCCCGGGACGTGGATCGTCGTCTTTATATTGCCCGTCGCCGCATTGAGCAACGCATTCAAGACGATCCGGATTTCTATATCTGTAGCCTGTCGACTCAGGTCACCGTCTATAAAGGGCTGTGCATGCCCGCAGATTTGCCGAAATTTTACAAAGATTTAGGCGATCTTCGCCTGGAATCTTCGATTTGTTTGTTCCACCAGCGTTTCTCGACCAATACCCAGCCGCGATGGCCGCTGGCGCAGCCATTCCGTTATCTGGCGCACAATGGTGAGATCAATACCATTGCCGGAAACCGCCAGTGGGCCCGTGCCCGTGGGTATAAATTTGCCTCACCCCTGTTACCGGATCTGGCAACGGCTGCCCCCTTCGTGAATGAAACCGGATCAGACTCCTCCAGCCTGGATAATATGCTGGAACTCTTCCTGTCTGGTGGCATGGATCTCTTCCGTGCAATGCGGATGCTGGTGCCGCCCGCATGGCAGAATCACCCGGATATGGATCCGAAGCTCCGCAGCTTCTACGACTTCAACTCCATGCACATGGAGCCCTGGGATGGCCCGGCAGGTATCGTCATGTCGGACGGCCGCTATGCGGCCTGTAACTTGGATCGGAACGGCCTGCGCCCGGCCCGTTATGTGATCACCAAAGACAAACTGATCACGCTGGCGTCCGAAGTCGGTATCTGGGATTACGCCCCGGATGAAGTGGCCGAGAAAGGCCGCGTCGGTCCAGGAGAACTGCTGGTCATCGATACAAAATTCGGCAAAATCTGGCATTCCGCCGACATTGATAAAGATCTGATGGGCCGCCATCCCTACAAAGAATGGCTGGATACGCATGTGCGCCGTCTGGTGCCCTTTGAAGACATGGGTGACGATCAGGTCGGCAGCCGTGAAATGTCTGCCGATGAGCTCAATACCTATCAGAAACTCTTTGCGGTCTCGCGCGAAGAGCTGGATCAGGTGCTGCGTGTCATGGGTGAAATGGGTCAGGAAGCCACCGGCTCTATGGGCGACGATGCCCCGATGGCGGTGCTGTCTTCCAAAGAACGTCTGGTGTCGGACTACTTCCGCCAGATGTTTGCACAGGTCACCAACCCACCCATCGATCCCTTGCGTGAGAAACACGTGATGTCACTGGCGACCTGTATCGGTCGTGAAATGAATGTGTTCTGCGAAACCGACGGCCACGCGCATCGTGTTGCTTTCAAGTCGCCGATCCTGCTGTACTCCGATATGGTGCAATTGCTGGGGCTGGATGATCAGCACTATCGCAATAACATCCTGGATATGAACTACGACCCGGCCGAAAAAGACCTGAAACAAGCCATTATTGATCTCTGTGATCAGGCTGAGCGTCTGGTACGCGGCGGCACTGTGCTGGTGGTGCTGTCAGACCGGGGCATCAGCGACGAGAAGCTGCCCATTCCGGCGGCCATGGCTGTGGGTGCCGTTCAGACCCGTCTGGTGAATGCCAACCTGCGCTGTGATGCAAACATCATCGTGGAAACCGCAACTGCGCGGGATCCGCATCAGTTCGCTGTGCTGCTCGGCTTCGGTGCGACCGCCGTTTATCCTTATCTGGCGTATGAGTCACTGGCGCAGCAAATCGACAGTGGTGCGATCAACAAACCGTACCGCGAAGTCATGCTGAACTTCCGCAACAGTATCGACAAAGGTCTCTACAAGATCATGTCGAAAATGGGGATCTCAACCGTTGCTTCATACCGCTGCTCACAGCTGTTCGAAGCCGTCGGCCTCCATGCCGATGTGGTGGAACTCTGCTTCAAAGGCGTGTCCAGCCGGATCCAGGGGGCGAACTTTGACGACTTCCAGCAAGACCTGTTTAACCTGTCGCGTAAAGCCTTTGTCAAACGGAAACAGATTGACCACGGTGGCCTGCTGAAATTTGTGCATGGCGGTGAGTTCCATGCCTACAACCCGGATGTGGTCACCACACTGCAAAAAGCAGTCAAAAGCGGCAAGTACGAAGACTATCTGGACTTCGCCAAAGTGGTGAACGAGCGTCCGGCGGCAACCCTGCGTGACTTACTGAAACTGAAAACGTCTGAGAACCCGATTGACGTTGCCAGCGTTGAAGCAGCCACTGAGCTCTACAAACGCTTCGACTCCGCTGCGATGTCGATCGGCGCCCTGAGCCCGGAAGCACACGAAGCACTGGCCATTGCCATGAACCGTCTGGGCGGGTTCTCCAACTCCGGCGAAGGCGGCGAAGATCCGCGCCGGTTTGGGAACGAACGGAACTCCCGTATCAAGCAGGTTGCGTCCGGCCGCTTCGGTGTGACACCGCATTATCTGGTCAATGCAGACGTCATTCAGATCAAAGTGGCGCAAGGGGCGAAACCCGGTGAAGGGGGTCAGTTGCCGGGTCACAAAGTGACGACGGAAATTGCGAAGCTGCGTTATGCAGTCCCCGGCGTGACACTGATTTCTCCGCCACCGCACCATGATATTTATTCGATTGAGGATCTGGCTCAGCTGATTTTCGACCTGAAGCAGGTCAACCCGAAAGCCATGGTTTCGGTCAAACTGGTTTCAGAGCCGGGCGTTGGCACCATTGCCACAGGTGTGGCAAAAGCTTACGCCGATCTGATCACGGTCTCCGGCTATGACGGCGGGACAGGTGCCAGCCCGCTCACCTCAGTGAAATACGCGGGCAGCCCGTGGGAACTGGGCCTGGCAGAAACACAGCAAGCACTGGTCGCCAATGGTCTGCGCCATAAGATCCGCCTGCAGGTGGATGGCGGCCTGAAAACAGGCCTGGATGTGGTCAAAGCGGCCATTCTGGGCGCAGAAAGCTTTGGCTTCGGGACCGCCCCTATGGTCGCGCTGGGCTGTAAATACCTGCGAATCTGTCACCTGAACAACTGCGCAACCGGCGTTGCTACGCAGGATGACACCCTGCGCCGGGACTTCTTCAAAGGTCTGCCAGAGCAGGTGATGAACTACTTTATCGGTCTGGGTGAGGAAGTCCGTACCCTGCTGGCCAAACTGGGCGTTGAAAAACTCACGGATTTGATTGGCCGGACCGATCTGCTTGAAGTGGTCAATGGTTTCACTGCCAAGCAGAGCAAGCTGGACCTGAGTGGCCTGCTGCATGCGCCAACGCCGGTGGCAGGGAAAACCCTGTACTGCAGTGAACCCAATACACCCTTCGACACTGGCGTCCTGAACCAGAAACTGGTCGAGCTGGCCTTACCGGCCATCGAAGCACAAACCGGTGCGGATCTTTATCTGGATGTGCGCAACACCGACCGTTCCGTGGGTGCCCGCCTCTCCGGCGAAATTGCTCAGCGCTACGGAAATCAGGGCATGGCAGCCAATCCGGTGAATGTGTACCTGTCTGGCACGGCGGGCCAGTCGTTCGGCGTCTGGAATGCCGGCGGTCTGAACCTTTACCTGACCGGCGATGCCAACGACTACGTGGGTAAAGGCATGACCGGGGGTGTAATCACCATCCGTCCGCCAGTGGGCTCGGCGTTTCAATCGCACGAAGCCACGATTATCGGCAACACCTGTCTTTACGGGGCTACGGGCGGGAAGCTGTTTGCCGCCGGTAAAGCAGGCGAGCGATTCGGTGTCCGAAACTCTGGCGCGATTGCCGTCGTGGAAGGCGCAGGTGACAACGCCTGTGAATATATGACCGGCGGGATTGTCGCGATTCTGGGCCATACTGGCGTCAACTTCGGCGCGGGCATGACCGGGGGCTTCGCTTATATTCTGGATGAAGTCGGCGATTTTGCCGGCCGGGTGAACCCTGAGCTGATCGAAGCCCTGCCACTGCAGGATCTGGCGATTCATCAGGAACACCTGCGGGGTCTGATTGACCGTCATCTGGAAGAGACGGGTTCAAGCCGTGCACAGGAAATTCTGGCCAACTTTGACCAGTGGATCCCGAAATTCTTCCTGGCTAAACCGAAGTCGGCAGATGTGAATACACTGCTGGGTCACCAAAGCCGCTCAGCTGCTGAGCTACGCGTTCAGGCACAATAAGGGAGGGAATCCAATGAGTCAGAACATTTACCAATTTATCGATGTTGAGCGTGTTGATCCGCCAAAGAAGCCGATTGAAGTCCGTAAAATCGAATTCGTTGAGATTTACGAACCTTTCACGCAGCAGCAGGCCAGCGCTCAGTCTGACCGCTGTCTTGACTGTGGTAATCCATACTGTGAATGGAAGTGCCCGGTGCACAACTACATTCCGCAGTGGCTGAAACTGGCCAATGAGGGCCGGATTCTCGAAGCGGTTGAATTGTCGCATCAGACCAACACCCTGCCGGAAGTCTGTGGCCGGGTGTGTCCTCAGGACCGTCTGTGCGAAGGGTCCTGTACCCTGAATGACGACTTTGGTGCCGTCACCATCGGGAATGTCGAAAAGTACATCACAGACAAAGCCTTCGAAATGGGCTGGAAACCGGATATGTCCGGCGTTGAGTGGACCGACAAAAAAGTCGCCATCATCGGCGCGGGTCCTGCCGGACTGTCCTGCGCCGATATTCTGGTCCGAAATGGCGTCAAACCTGTGGTCTTTGATCGCTACCCGGAAATCGGCGGCCTGCTGACCTTTGGTATTCCGTCGTTCAAACTGGAAAAAGAGGTCATGATCAACCGCCGCCGTGTGTTTACGGAGATGGGCGTTGATTTCCGCCTCAATACCGAAGTCGGCACCGATGTTCAGTTGCAGGATCTGATTGATGAATACGATGCCGTATTCCTGGGGGTCGGCACCTACAAATACATGCGTGCCGGACTGGAAAACGAAGATGCGACAGGTGTTTACGATGCCCTGCCGTTCCTGATTTCCAACACCTACCGGGTGATGAATCTGGACCAGAACGCACCGGAATATATCGATATGGCCGGTCAGCGCGTCGTCGTGCTGGGGGGCGGGGATACCGCCATGGACTGTGTCCGGACCTCCGTCCGTCAGGGTGCCAGCCATGTCATTTGTGCCTATCGCCGCGATGAAGCCAACATGCCAGGTTCACGCCGTGAGGTGAAAAATGCCCGCGAGGAAGGCGTGAACTTCATGTTCAACCTGCAACCGCTGGGCATTGAAGTGAACAGCAACGGTCAGGTCACGGGCGTGAAAGTGGTGAAAACTGCACTGGGCGAACCGGATGAAGCCGGACGTCGCCGCCCTGAGCCGGTTGCAGGCAGTGAACATGTGCTGGAAGCAGATGCGGTGATCATGGCCTTTGGTTTCCAGCCACATGCCATGCCATGGCTGGAAAGCTTCGACGTCGCACTGGATCAATGGGGCCGGATCAAAACCAGCGGCAGCCACGCTTTCCAGACCACCAATGCCAAGATCTTTGCCGGTGGTGATGCGGTGCGCGGTTCGGATCTGGTCGTCACCGCCATTGATGAAGGTCGCCGTGCTGCGGATGGGATCCTCGATTTCCTCGGCCTCTAAGGCTGTCCATCATCGAGTCGAGCGAGCGGTCTTCCGCTCGCTTTTTTATTTTCGTCCTTCAGGGATTCTCCTTCCCAGTCGCCTTTTCTCTGCTGGCAGGCATTGCTACAATCTCCCCCATTCGCCGCCCCAGTGCGGTTTAATTTAACGAGAGATCACATCAATGAAAATCGGCATTATCGGCGCAATGGAGCAGGAAGTTGCCATCCTGAAAGATCAGCTGGACCATTGTGAAACGCTGAAAAAAGGCGGCTGTACTTTTTATACCGGCACCCTGAACGGTGCGGACGTTGTCCTGCTGCAATCTGGCATTGGTAAAGTGGCAGCGGCTGTCGGGACTGCAGTGCTGCTGGAAATCTTTGAGCCGGATGTCGTGCTGAATACAGGTTCTGCCGGTGGTTTCGACAGCAGCCTGAACGTTGGTGATGTCGTGATCTCAACCGAAGTGCGTTATCACGATGCCGATGTGACCGCATTTGGTTATGAAATCGGCCAGATGGCGCAACAGCCTGCGGCTTTTCTGTCCGACGAAAAACTCATGCAAACTGCTGAACAGGCACTGGCTCAGCTCGATGCGTCCACACACGCCGTACGCGGCCTGATTTGTACCGGCGATGCCTTTGTCTGCAGCGCTGCGCAACAGGAACGCATCCGCACTCACTTCCCGCAAGTGGTTGCTGTTGAAATGGAAGCCGCGGCGATCGCGCAGGCCTGTCATCAGTTCAATGTGCCATTCGTGGTCGTCCGTGCCATTTCCGATGTCGCTGATAAAGAATCCCCAATGAGTTTCGAAGAATTCCTGCCGCTGGCTGCGAAAAGCTCTTCAGCCATGGTGGTGAAAATGGCAGCACTGCTGAACGCGTAATGAACGACTTGCTTGCGCTCCTCAATCAGCATCCGACCCTGCTCGCCATGTGGGGAGCGCTGGCATTACACTGGCTACTGCCTGTCCCGGCCAGCTTTCATCCCCTGCACACCTGGCAGCAACTGGCAATTCAGATCGCTCTCCGCGTCAATCAGAACACCGATACCCCAAGACAGCGGATTCTCTCCGGCCTGCTGGCCTGGTCGCTGATGTGGCTGACCGTGCTGGTGTTGCTGGTTGCGTTTTATCAGCTGGTCTGGTTCGACAGCCTGTTTCACCTGGTGCTGCTCTGGCTGGCGCTGGGCTGGAAAGAAAGCCGGACCTTCAGCCACCAGTTTATTCAGGCGTACGGCCGGGAAGATAAGCAAAGTTGCCGCGAATTGCTTGCGCTGGCCCTCAACCGGAAAACCGACAACTTATCCCTGCTGGGACTGGGCAAAGCCTGCGCGGAAACCCAGTTGCTCAGTTACGGACGACAGGTGGCCGGCGTGCTGTTCTGGTATGCCATTGCCGGTGGATTCGGCGCTATATTGTATCGGCTTGCCGTGAGTCTGGCCCGCTGCTGGTCGCCCAGCCGCAGCCAGTTCCAATATTTTGGATTACCTGCCATCCGGATTCTGGCGACGCTGGATATTATCCCGCTGCGCTTACTGGCCGTGGTAATCAGCCTGGGACAGAACAGCCGGGAGGCCTTTCGCGGCATCCGCGAACAGGGGGAAAACTGGCAACTGCCCGGACCGGGCTGGCTGCTGACTGCGACCGGACACAAGCTTCAGTTAGCCTTGGGGGGGCCGGCCGTCTATGACAGCAATAAAATGGAGCGCCCGCGGCTGGGTGGCCGGATTGCCCCGGCTGCATTACATCTGTCGCAAATCGATCGGCTGCTTCAGCAACGTCTCTGGAGCTGGGTCATGATGCAGAGTCTGTTCATGTTTCTGATGGGGAGCCTGCTGTGAAGCCTGTTCGTGCTCTGCTGCTCCTCCTGTGTCTGGCTTCAACACTGGCACAAGCGACCTCAGCCAAACCGCAACGTATCATCAGTCTGGCACCGCACACCACGGAGCTGGCCTATGCTGCAGGATTGGGCGACAAACTGGTGGCCGCCAGTGATTACAGTGATTATCCGCCTGCCGCTCTGGCGCTGGAACGGGTCGCCAATCACCGGGGGCTCAAACTTGAGCGTATTCTCGCACTGAAACCGGATCTGGTGCTGGCCTGGCAAGGCGGGAACCCTCCCCGTGAAATGGCCAAACTGACAGAGCTCGGAATTGAGATTTTTTACTCTCACCCCACCAGCCTGGATGCCATTGCAGACAGTCTGGACGCACTGGGTCAGTTTGCCGACGATCCAGCTGTGGCCCGCAAAGCTGCGGCAGATTTTCGTCAGATCCAATCCAGACTGGCCGCTGAATACGGGCAGAAATCCCCCGTCCGTTACTTCTACCAGCTCGGCCACTCGCCACTCATGTCAATGTCGGGGGACAGCTGGCCCAGTCAGGTATTCAGCCTTTGCGGCGGGCAGAATATTTTTGCCGACAGCCCGGTGGCTTATCCTCAGATTTCCAGAGAACAGGTGCTGGTACGTCAGCCGCAGGCGCTTTTTGCCACCTTCGGCCACGGCGGTCCGGATCAGAGCGTGTTCAGTTTGTGGCAGCCCTGGCAGGAACAATTACCGGCAGTGAAACATCAACATCTCTATCAGGTTCAGGCTGACTGGCTTAATCGCCCGACGCCCCGCGCACTAAAAGCTGCGGAAATTATCTGTAAGCAACTCGATGAAGTGCGCAAGCAGACAAGCAAATAGGGTGTGAATGAGTTCACAAAGCCAGCGCAATCTGTTGTCAGTCTTACATTTCACCGTACAATTTCAGCCGCTTTTGACCGTGATCAGTTCAGCCAGATATCGCGGTCAGTCATGACTGGCTCTATGCAGGAACCCTATGCTGATTTACACGCTTGATATGTTTGGCACCGCTGTATTTGCCATTTCCGGCATTTTACTGGCGGGCCGGTTGAGAATGGACCCGTTTGGGGTCGTGGTGCTGGCCTGTGTGACAGCCATTGGCGGCGGCACAATCCGCGATATGGCGCTGGGGGCAACGCCCGTGTTCTGGATCACGGATACCACCTATCTCTGGGTAATTTTCGGCACCTGCCTGCTGGCCATGCTGGCGATTCAGAATCCACGAAAAATACCCTGGTACTTCCTGCCGGTTGCCGATGCCATTGGTTTGGCGGTCTTTGTTGCCATTGGTGTGGAAAAAGCCCTCCGTTTTGGCGCTTCGCCGATGGTGGCCGTGATTATGGGCGTGATCACCGGTTGTGGCGGCGGGGTGATCCGGGACGTGCTGGCCCGTGAAGTCCCGATGGTCCTGCGGACTGAAGTCTATGCCACGGCTTGTATTCTGGGAGGCATCGTCCACACGCTGGGTCTGCACTTCGGGCTGGACACCGCCGTTGCGAGTCTGGGCGGTATCGCAACCACCTTGTCGATCCGTCTGGCAGCAATCCGCTGGCACTTGTCCCTGCCAACCTTCTCGCTGCGAAACTCTTCATCCTCCTGATTTAATTTGCAGGACGGCGTCTGCGCACCACCCACCAGCACAGCGCCAGTCCTGCAAAAACGGCTACAGCCCAGAATTCATGCTGATACCGCTGGTACAATAAGCCAATCTGCCCGATTTCATCATGAAAATACGCAGGTCCCATCCCGAACACCGTCAGCCAGATCCCGACCGCCAGTGTATTGCCAACCAGAAAGTGATGCTTCGGCATCTGCGCCATGCCACATCCCAGACACATCAATTGCTTCAGCCCTTCAAGAAACCGGCTGAGAATCAACCCCATGACACCGTACTTGTCGATAAAGCGGTACACCTTCTCGACTGACGCGGGTTTGAGCCATCCCCGTTGTTCTACGACATGAGAAAATTTCGATCCCACCAGGTAACCGGCCGTATTCCCCAGCCAGCTGGCCGCACCGGCCACCAGTAACACAGACGGCAATGAAAACGTGCCACTCACCGACAAATAACTGGCGACAATCAGCAGAGACTGACCGGGCGCCGGGATCCCCAGCCCTTCAATCGCGATGGCCAGTGCCAGCACTGCATAGCCGTATTCCTGCATCAGTGGCGCCAAGTCCTGTACCAGATGCTCCATGCCATTCTCCAAAGATTCTGTAAGCGGACTCCATGCTATACCCAATCAAACGGATGAGAAAGTCACGCCATCATTAAATAAACAAAAAACTTTACTTAATCAGGTTTCATACTAATATATAAACAAAATACTTTACTAACAAGAGCGTCACACAAGCCAGGAGGCACCATGAAACCCTACGTTGAACATGCCAATCTCACCGTCCGTCATCTGGAAAACACGATCCAATTTCTGCAAACCGCGATCCCGGAATTTACCGCCCGTCATCTGGGGCAGCACCAAATGTACCGCTGGTGCCATATCGGCACGGATGAAACTTATCTGGCGCTGCAGGAGGTGATTGAACGCGATGCGATCGATCGCACCCCCTACCGGGATCTGGGGATCAACCATATTGGTCTGGTCGTCGACGATGTGGCACAGGTGCGCGACCGGTTACTTCGTGCCGGATACCGGGAAAATGACCTGGAGACCCGCCATCCCTGGCGCACGCGGATTTACTTTTTTGATCGGGATGGGATCGAGTGGGAGTTCACGCAGTACCTGAGTGACGAACCATCACAGCGCAATGATTATTCCCGGTAAACCGACACGAAAGGAGCTCTGAATATGTATTCCCCCATTCACGCCGAATGCCTGACCCTGATTGAGCAAGGGCTACAGTTCGATCCTATTTACGGACCGGACCTGTCGAATCATTTACCCATGGCACTGATCGCATTGGCTCGCTGCGGTGCCAGTCCACACCAGCTGGACCATTTTTATCAGGCCTATGCGCCGAACTTACGGCCGCTCCGTCAGACGATCCCAACCCGGCACGCAACGCCAGCACTGGCGGATCGCGACAGTTTCCCGGCCTTTCTCCAGCAGTTTCGTCAGCAGATTGCCCTCCACGATGTGGATACCGTCCTGCGGGAATGGTTGCCGATCTTACTGCCCGGACTTGCCGCCAGTGCCTTTCATGCCTTGATTCGCCTCAGTTACGCGCTGGAAGCTGACAATAACGATGAAATTGCCATCGCACTGGCCTACTGGGCCAGTGAATACCAGTCGTTAGGACCGTTAACCTTCACAGACCGTTATCAGCCCGATGAACAGCTGACCGCGGCGTATCAGTCTTTCCGTGATGTCCAGATACAGCCGTGGATCATCACCGAACGCATTGGCGAAGTGATCGCACATCCGGATTATCAGTTGCTGGCGGCAGTGCCGGAATCTCTGAATGAAAACGAGATGGCCCGGTTGATCATTCGTGCCTATCTGGCGAGCGGGGACTTTACCCTGCTGCACGGAGTCACCGGCTTTGATGCTTTGTTGCAGCTCATGCCCTATATCGCTGATCGCCGGCAGGCACTGGCCTGTTACTGGCAGGCTTATGTCGCCGCTTTCTGTTCAGCGGAAACCATGAAGCCTCTCCCGACAGAATCTGTGGCAGATATCCAACCTGAGTGGGATCGCTGGTTTGACGCCGTGACTTCGCTGTCAGACGACCACACGATCAAGCTGACCTACAGTTGCAGCCGCCTGTATCAGACTTTTTCATTCAATGAGTATCTGGCCGCGATTCAGATGAAACAGGCCACACATGAAGAACAATTAAGGAACACCGCATGAAAACCATTGCTTTGATTTACTATTCCGGCACTGGTGCAACCCACCAGATGGCTGAAGCCATCACCCGGGGAGCCCAAACCCAAGCCGACATCCAGGTGGTCAGCTACCGGATTTCCGGGGACGCCATTCAGCAGGGCCGTTTTAACGATCCGGCTCTGTTTGCCAGCCTGCAACAGGCAGACGCCATTCTCTTTGGCACGCCGACTTATATGGGTGGCCCTGCCGCTCAGTTTAAAGCGTTTGCAGATGCCAGCAGCGACAGCTGGAGCGGACAGGGGTGGCGCAATAAACTGGCCGCCGGTTTTACTGTCGGTGGCAGTCAGGGGGGCGAACAGGACAGTACCCTGAATTACCTCATGATTCTTGCGATGCAGCACGGGATGCTGTGGGTTGGGATGGACATGCCTTACGGCTATGATGATAAACGAATCAATCCGATGGGTCGCCAGCTCGGCGCAAGCGGCCACACACCAAACGGTGAACTCAGTGAAGCCGATCTCAAAACAGCGGCGCATCTCGGCCAGCGGGTGGCTGGCTTGCTTCAATCTCAGGTTGCGGAGGAAAACACACCTGCAACGGCGCTTGCCTGAATGGGACAAAAAAGGCGCCATTCGGCGCCTTTTCCTTAAACATCATGAACTTATTTCAGGGTGATCCGGGCAAACTTACGCTTGCCGACCTGGTATACCGCAGTACCAGCAGACAATTCCAGCTTGGTGTCCTCTACTTTTTCACCGTCGATTTTCACGGCACCCTGACGGATCATCCGCAGTGCATCAGACGTTGAATTCACCAGATCCGCATCTTTCAGCAGGTTGGCGATCGCCACGCCCGCTTCAAATTCGAATTCAGGCATTTCATCCGGCATCGCGCCTTTCTGGAAACGATTGATGAAATCCTGCTCGGCTGCTTCAGCGTCCGCCTCAGAGTGGAAACGGGCAATGATTTCTTTTGCCAGCAGAATTTTTACATCACGCGGGTTCCGGCCATCAGCAATTTCCTGCTTCAGTTGCTCAATCGCTTCCAGCGGACGGAAAGACAGGAGTTCGTAATAGTTCCACATCAGATCATCAGAAATCGACATGATCTTACCGAACATTTCGTTCGGCGCTTCTGTAATGCCAATATAGTTGTGGGCTGACTTGGACATCTTCTTCACACCGTCCAGACCCACCAGCAGTGGCATCGTCAGCACAACCTGCGGCTTCTGACCTTCCGCTTTTTGCAGCTCACGACCGATCAGCAGGTTGAACTTCTGATCCGTACCGCCCAGCTCAACGTCTGTTTTCATTGCCACAGAATCGTAGCCTTGCAGCAGCGGGTACATAAATTCATGAATGGCGATAGGACGACCTTCGTTATAACGCTTTTTGAAGTCGTCGCGCTCCAGCATCCGGGCAACAGTTTGACTGGCGGCCAGGCGAATCATGCCTTCAGCACCCAGTTCCGACAGCCAGGAGGAGTTGAACTCAATTTTAGTTTTAGCCGGATCCAGGATTTTGAATACCTGCTCTTTATAGGTTTCAGCATTGCGCAGCACATCTTCACGGGTCAGCGGCGGACGCGTGGTGTTTTTACCGGTCGGGTCACCCACCATGCCGGTAAAGTCACCAATCAGGAAAGTCACTTCATGACCCAGTTCCTGGAACGTGCGCAGCTTGTTCAGGATCACCGTGTGGCCCAGATGAATGTCCGGCGCCGTTGGATCCGCACCCAGTTTAATACGCAGAGGGCGGTTTTCTTTCAGTTTGGCAATCAACTCTTCTTCCGGGATCAGTTCGTCGACCCCGCGCTTAATTTCCGCTAACGCTTGCTCAATGCTGGCCATTCTTGTTCACTCCCACAAAATTGGCATAAATATGATAAAGGGCAATCTTACTTGAATAGCGATGTTTTTTGAAACCAGTTAGACTTAGGCTTGTCTTATTTTTCACTGATTCGCAAAAACAACATCAAAACCATCACATGCTAATATCAAAATTTTCCCGGTTGCCACGGATGCACCAGATTCTCATCACCCTGATTAGTGCAGTGACGGTACTTCTGATGCTGCTGCCGGAACCCGAGGCAATGGCGCAGCCCGAGCGAAAGTTCCAAATCGGCAAGTCCTATCCGCTTGAACTGAGCATAAACGGCCCGCAACTTCAGGCCAGCGGGGTAACGCCTCCTTTACTGCCGCCACCACTGGCCTGGACGGAACATGTCATTGAGCCGGGTGAAAGTCTGGCCCTGGTCTTCGACAAAGTCGGCCTCAGCCCGGCCACGCTCTATCGGCTGATCAATGCCGATGAAGGCACCAAGTCGCTGATCACCCTGCGCCCCGGCGATAAACTCCGTTTCGGGCTGGATGAAAATAAAGATCTGGTTCAGTTAATCCAGCCGGTGAATGCGACCGAAACCCTGTTCATCACCCGCAAGGGCGACACCTTTCATTCCCGTAAAGAAGTCAAATCCGTTGATACCCAACTGAATTTTGCACAGGCCGTCATTACCTCCAGTTTCTGGAATGCAGCATCCGATGCCGGGTTGACCGGAAACCAAATTATGGAAATCGCCGGCATCTTCGGCTGGGACATCGACTTTGCGCTGGACATTCGCGAAGGCGATACCTTCTCCGTGTTGTTTGAAGAGCGTTACGTGGAAGGCGAACCCATTGGCCGTGGCAACATTCTGGCTGCAACCTTCACCAACCTGGGACAAACCTTTACGGCGATTCGCAACAGTAAAGATGGCAAATATTATGATCCGGAAGGACGGGCAATGCAGAAAGCCTTCTTGCGGTCACCGGTGAACTTCCGTTACGTCAGCTCCAACTTCAACCCGCGCCGCCTGCATCCGGTTACCGGGCAGGTGAAAGCACACCGCGGCACCGATTATGTGGCACCGGTGGGTACCCCAATTTGGGCGGCCGGAGATGGCATCGTCATGAAATCCGGCTACAACCAGTTTAACGGCAACTATGTCTTTATCCGCCACAGCTCGACCTACATCACCAAGTACCTGCATCTGAGCAAGCGTTTGGTGAAAACCGGCCAGCGGGTGAAGCAAGGACAAACGATAGGTAAGCTGGGCAGCAGCGGCCGGGTGACGGGGGCGCACCTGCACTATGAGTTCCTGGTCAACGGGGTTCACAAGAACCCAAGAACTGTGTCGCTTCCACAGGCCGACTCGCTGAGTGGCAAGGCCAAAGCCGCCTTTATCCAGCAAGCCAACGAACGTCTGGGCCAATTGACACAGTTCAGGCATCTGCTGGCAGCGAATACCAACGCCAGCCTGTTCCCGGCACAAGGTTAAACGATAAAAAAAGCCGCCACTGAAAAGTGACGGCTTTTTTGTCATCCGGTTGACCCGATCAATTACACACTGAAAGATGCGCCACAGCCACACGTGGTGGTGGCATTCGGGTTATTGACAAAGAAACGGGAACCTTCCAGACCTTCGGTATAATCGACGGTCCCACCCATCAGATACTGCAGACTCATCGGGTCAACCACCAGGGTTACACCACTGTTCTCAATGGTCATATCACCTTCGTTGACTTTCTCGTCAAAGGTAAAACCGTACTGGAAGCCACTGCATCCGCCACCCGTGATGTACACGCGCAGCTTCAGGTTTGGGTTTTCCTCTTCCGCTATCAGCGTTTTTACCTTGTTCGCTGCAACGTCAGAAAAGTTCAGCGGGAAACTGGCATCGCTCATGAGCAACCTCTCAATTCAAAATTCTTCGGCCATCTGACCTTTTGTCACGATTATCTAATACCTGACTGCTGCGTTCAAGTATTGACCATGATTGAGGGCTTTTTGTCTGTATCACCACAAGAAATGCACGCTCGCCAACCCAAACGCATTTCCGTACAATAGCGCCTTCTTCACCAAGGATTACAGGAAATCATCATGAGCAAATCGGCTGAACTATTTGCCAAAGCACAACAAACCATTCCTGGCGGTGTGAACTCTCCGGTCCGCGCATTCGCTGGCGTGGGCGGTGATCCGCTATTTATCGATCGTGCCGACGGTGCCTACATTTTTGATGCCGATGGCAAAGCGTATATCGACTACGTCGGCTCATGGGGCCCGATGATCCTTGGCCATAATCACGTGGCAATTCGTGATGCCGTGATTGATGCTGCGCGTCAGGGTCTGAGCTTTGGCGCCCCGACCGAGATGGAAATCACCATGGCTGAGCTCGTTTCCCGTCTGGTGCCGTCCATGGAAATGGTCCGTATGGTCAGCTCAGGCACAGAAGCAACCATGAGCGCGATTCGTCTGGCGCGTGGTTTTACCGGCCGGGACAAAATCATCAAATTCGAAGGCTGCTACCACGGTCACGCAGACTGCCTGCTGGTGAAAGCCGGCTCAGGTGCGCTGACGCTGGGTCAGCCAAGCTCTCCGGGGGTTCCGGCAGACTTCGCCAAACATACTCTGACCTGCACCTTTAACGATCTGGACTCCGTTCGGGCTGCCTTTGCAGAAAACCCAGAGCAGATCGCCTGTATCATCGTTGAGCCTGTTGCGGGCAACATGAACTGTATCCCGCCAGTCCCGGGCTTCCTGCAGGGACTGCGCGACATTTGTGACGAATTCGGCGCATTGCTGATTCTGGACGAAGTGATGACCGGCTTCCGTGTCGCCCACGGCGGCGCACAGGCTTACTACGATGTGAAACCGGATCTGACCACGCTGGGTAAAATCATCGGTGGCGGTATGCCAGTCGGTGCATTCGGCGGCCGTCGTGAAGTCATGGCCTATGTCGCTCCAACCGGTCCGGTGTATCAGGCGGGAACGCTGTCTGGCAACCCGGTTGCCATGGCTGCAGGTTACGCTTGTCTGTCGGTGCTGACTCAGGAAGGCAACGAGAAACGTCTGGCGCAGGCCACACAGCGTCTGGCTGAAGGCTTCCAGGCTCTGGCTGACAAGTACAGCATTCCGCTGGTGACGAATCAGGTGGGTGCCATGTTCGGTTTCTTCTTTACCGATCAGGCCGAGGTGCACAACTATCAGGACGTCGCACGCTGCGATGTGGAACGCTTTAAGCGCTTCTTCAATCTGATGCTGGAAAAAGGTGTTTATCTTGCACCGTCCGCTTATGAAGCCTGCTTTACCTCACTGGCACACGGCGAGAAAGAAATTCACGCAACGCTTGAAGCGGCTGAATACGCTTTTGCAACGCTGGCTGAAGAAGCCAAGTAACAAAAAACCAAGCCAGACGCTTTCAGGGTCTGGCTTGGTTCTGTCATCCTGTCAAAACATCCCGAAAGACTACTTGGCATGTAATGTCGGATAACCTTCCGTATAAACGTAATCATTCTGCTTCGCTGGTATATGGCAACCTAAGCAGTCCGTTATGTAATTCATGGAAGCGTTTTTCTTCTGGCCCACTTTAAATAAAGCCCAGCCCCAACCTTCGCCCCAGTTACCGGAATCGCTAAAGCGGCCCTGACTGTCTTTGATCATGACAAACGTCTGCTTCACCATCTCCGTCGCATACGAGACACCAGCCCCTGTGGTGTACGCACCACTGGCAGAATGGCGTAACTCTTTCACAATCACGGCACCATCTGGAAACTGACCGCTTTCACGATACTGGGCCACCTGATCGGCAGGCATGTAAACATCATGGAATCCACTGGCATCACCTTGAGGGACATACCATGAGCCTAAATGTGACATCGTATTGCGAAAATCATCCGGTAACGAAATTTCTCCTTGTCTTATCGACAAACGGAGAGAACGCTTCCGCCTGAACACTCCATGCCATCAAATACGACAAGCCGACAATCAATCTTATTTTCATTTTTCACCGGTAAAAAGCACAACAAATCAACAACCGTGCTAAATATTGCCTGCAAAATAAATCAACCGGGGAAAGATTCATTTATTCCCTGAGCATCTCAAGGTCCGCTGCTATTTTTATAAAATAGTGAGATGTATCGCTAAAACCTCAATCAATCAGCAACTTTGAAAGAACAGTGACCTTGCGGTCGGTTTTGCTCGGTGTAATGATATTTGCCCCTGCTTTGGTGAACGGAAGACCTTCATGTGAATAATTTTCAACCCCAATCTCGACACTGGATGCTCGTTGCTGCCCTCGTGCTGGCGGCTTACGCCAGTTACCGGCTGATTGAGCCCTACCTCGGCCCGATCGTGATGGCCTTTATCATCTCGCTGCTGTTTTACCCGCTGCATGCGAAAATCGAGGGCAAGTTGGGCCGCCCGAACCGTTCTGCGATGCTTTCCTGCATCATTCTGACCTTTATCATTGTGATCCCGGTGCTGATTGTCTTTGCATCGATCGTGCAGCAAGGTTCAACCTTTTCAAAAGACAGTTACACCTGGCTGACCGAAGGGGGTCCGAAAGAAATTCTCTCGCATCCTTATGCGCAAACCGCATTACAGACCATCAATAAATGGTCACCTTTTGAGAGTCTGGATATTCAGTCGATCGTTCAGAAGCTGGCGTCCGCTGCGTCGAAACTGGGGTCACAGCTCCTCAATATCAGTGCCAAACTGCTGGGGGATGCAACCAACTTTATCCTCAGCTTCATGCTGATGCTGTTCGTGCTCTTCTTCCTGCTGCGTGACCACGACAAAATCGTCACCACCCTGCGCCATGTGGTGCCCTTGTCCCGCAGTCAGGAAGATGCTTTGCTGGATGAAGTCGAGAAAGTGGCGAAATCGGCTGTGATGGGATCGTTTCTGACGGCTCTGGCACAAGGCGTCGCGGGGGGCTTTGCCATGTGGCTGGCCGGATTCCCGGGCTTGTTCTGGGGCTCCATGATGGCCTTTGCCTCCTTTATTCCGGTTTTTGGCACCGCATTGATCTGGCTGCCAGCCTCTGTCTACCTGTTGCTGGTCGATCAGTGGGAATGGGCAGTTTTTCTCATCGCCTGGGGCATCATTGTGGTTGGCTCCATTGATAACTTTGTCCGTCCGCTCCTGATGCAAGGCAATTCTGGGATGAACACCTTGCTGATCTTTTTCTCGATTCTGGGCGGCCTGCACCTGTTTGGCCTGATTGGTCTGATCTACGGACCGATCATCTTTTCGGTCACGCTGGTGTTGTTTAAACTTTATGAAGTGGAGTTTAAAGATTTCCTGGAAAAGCAGGATACTGAATAGCTGGCTACCTTTCCATCCGGGCGCTTTTGTGGAACAATTCGCGCCCGAAATCAGAATCACCCACAGGGGCAATCATGTCTTCCAATGCTGCAACTTTCAGCGCGGCCAGTCAGGTCGTTGCACGCCAATCCGACTTTTTCATCGATCGCCATGTCCTGGTCGCCGGTGAACTGGACGATCTGTATCCCGTCGAATTAGCCAAGGTTGCTGCACAGGTTCAAGTCTTCACCACGCATTACGGTCAGCATCTGGCACTGAACCGCTTTGATGCGATCAGCAGTCACTTCGGCGCTGAACTGTCAGCGGATGATGTCAAAGATATCGACATGGTGCTGTTGTACTGGCCAAAAGCCAAAGCAGAAGCCGACTACCTGATGGCCATGCTGATGTCACACTGTGGCAAGGACACTGAAATCTGCATTGTGGGTGAAAACCGCAGTGGTGTGCGCAGTGCCGAAAAAATGTTCGCCCCCTATGGGCCGCTCAATAAATACGATTCTGCCCGCCGCTGTAGCTTCTACTGGGGACGGTGTCAGGAAACAGCCCCGGCCTTCAACCTGAATGACTGGTTCCGCAGTTATCCGCTGACCGTCGGAGAACATACACTGACGATCCGCTCACTGCCGGGTGTATTCAGCCATGGCGAGTTCGATCAGGGCTCACGACTGCTGATCGACAACCTGCCGGATCTGACCGGCCGCGTGCTGGATTTCGGCTGTGGTGCGGGCGTGATTGGCGCCGTGCTGAAAACACGATATCCGGACATCCGGATTGATCTGGCTGATGTGAGTGCGCTGGCCATTGCATCGGCCCGGGAAACTTTCCGTGAAAATCACCTGGAAGGTCACTTTGTGGCAACGGATGTCTACGCTGCTCTGCCGGATCAATACGACTTCCTGATCAGTAACCCGCCCTTCCATGCTGGCCTGAAGACATTCTACGCCGCAACAGAACAGTTTATTGAACAGTCACCTGCTCACCTGACTGCTCAGGGAGAACTGGTGATCGTCGCGAATAACTTCCTGCAATATCCACCGTTACTGGAACGTACATTAGGCACCGTTAATATTCGTGCGAAGAACAATAAGTTCTCAATTTATCACGCGAAAAAATAACCCGAATCCCCTGCTGTACTGACTGCATGCAGGGGATACATCCCGCCATTTTCAGCCCACACCCCGTCAAGATCGTCAAAATTGTGTCTTGGCACACGCTTCATCCAAGACTTCCTTGATTGTAAAAAAAAACTCAGTATAACCGGGGATTCTGATGCAATTTCCTGCGACTGCGCACACATGGCCGTCGTACAGGTGACGTGAGGATCGTCAAAACAGATTGCATCTCAGACCGTCTTGTCATCTTCAGGTTATTAGGTCCGTCAGACATGCAGAAAACCACACGTTTTAAACGTCTTCAGCATACCCTTATGTTGGCTTTTCTCATGCTCAGTCTGATCCCTCTGACGGTATCATCCCTGTTTTTCCTCCACTCCCACACCCGGGACCTTGCAGAGCAGAGTACCAACCATCTGGCTTCGCTTCGGGATAACAAAAGTCAGCAACTCAGCGCATTTTTTGCCTCAAAAGAGTCTGAAATACAAAGCTTTGTCAGTTCTGAGCTGGCCAATGCCAGTGGCGGGCGTTTCTACGGACTGGTCGGCGCCTTCCGCCAGCTGGGGGATATTAACCGACTCAGTAAAGGGGCGAGCCGGGGCGATTATTACAGCCAGATACTGACGACCAAACCCTTAACAAGTACTGTTGATAATACCTCGTCAGACTATATCGTTCAGGAACGCTACCGGCTGATCTACAAGCGCTATCACTGGGCCTATGAAGAGTATCTGAAACGTTCCGATTTTCTGGATATCCTGCTGGTCGATCTGGACGGCAATGTTGTTTATACCTCGCAGAATCAAAATCTGTTTGCAGCGAATCTGAGTGAGTCTAAAGCGCAGTTTCCGGCGCTGAACGAAACCTTTGTGAGTATCCAGAGCCTGACGTATCAATATCGGGTCCGGCAATCACAACATGCACGCCAGCAAACCGGTGAACGTGAATCCGAGCCGTTACCCGTCGCCTTTACCGACTTTGCTGCAGAGCATACCGACGATGGCGAAACAGCCTGGTTTGCAGCACCCGTCATCCAGCACGGTTACCTGCACAGTTACGCTTTTTTCCAGCTGAACAACCAAGCCATTGCCTCAGTGATGATCAACAGCCGGGAAGGCAGTCAATCAGTCCGGACTCTGTTGGTTGGCCCGGATCACAGCCTGCGCTTGCCGAAGGAAAATGATCTTCCCATGCAGTTATCCAGTGAGAGTATTGATGCGGCACTGGCCGGACAGGCGGGTGTGGGCAGCCTGCGCAATTATCAGGATATTCAGGTGCTTAGTGCTTATGCTCCCATTAATGTCCTCGGCCATCAGTGGGCACTGGCCGTTGAGCTGCCAGAGCAGGAAGCGTTCTCCAGAATACATCAATTGGAGGAATTTTTTCTCCTCGCCATTCTGGCTGCCGTCATCGGCGTGACCCTGACAGCGCACTGGCTGTCGAACTATATTACTGCGCCGCTGCTGCGACTGACCTGGGCTGCGGAGCAGGTTTCAGCAGGCGATCTGGATCAGAAAATCACCTCGACCGATCGCCGGGATGAAATTGGCCGTCTGGCGATCAGCTTTGCCCGGATGCAGCGTTCGATCCGGGAAAAAATCACCCTGATCCGTGAACAGAATAAAGAGCTGGAGCAAAATCTGGCGGTGATCCAGCAGCAAAATGACGAACTGCAAACCGCTGATAAGCTCAAAGATGAATTTCTGGCGACCACCTCCCATGAATTACGGACACCGCTGCATGGCATGGTGGGCATCGCTGAAGCCCTGATGGCAGGGGCCAATGGCCCAGTCCAGTCCGGACAAGCCCGTCAGCTGGAGATGATGATCAGCAGCGGCCAGCGCCTGACCCGGCTGGTCGATGACCTGCTCGATTACCATAAAATGCGGTACGGCGATCTGGATATTCAGCCCCATGCGGTCGATCTGGCGGCTGCCAACCGCCTCGTTCTGGAGCTGTCTTCCCATTTACTGGATAACAAGCCGGTCCGGATCATCAACCAGATTCAGCCGGATCTGCCGCTGGTTCTGGCGGATGAACAGCGGCTGGAACAAATTCTCTATAATCTGGTTGGCAATGCCATCAAGTACACCACAGAGGGCAAAATCATCCTGTCTGCCACCATTCTGGAAAATCAGGTCCGGATTCAGGTCGTGGATACCGGACAAGGCATTCCGCCAGAGCAGCTTGAGCATATTTTTGAACCGCTGGTGCAGGCCAATCTCGGATCGCCGAACTACCGCCAGGGTGCGGGGCTGGGACTGTCGATCACACGCCAGCTGATTGAGCTGATGGGCGGCAGTTTGTATGTCAGTAGCCAGCCGATGATCGGCACGACATTTAGCTTTACGTTACCTCTCGCCACAGCAGACGAAATTGCCCGCAGCAAACAATGTACTGTTCAAACCCATTTTCAGGCACCGCGCCAGGAGCCCCATGTCATTGAAGGTGGGGATTTACCTGAACAGGCCGATGGTGAACTGCTGCTGGTGGTCGATGATGAGCCGGTCAATCTTCAGGTGGTGACCAGCTTCCTGCGGATGTCCGGATTCAGGGTCATTACTGCAGAAAACGGCCCTCAGGCCCTGCAACTGCTGGACACCCATCAGCCGGATCTGATCCTGCTGGATGTCATGATGCCCGGCATGAGCGGCTATGAAGTCTGTCAGCAACTGCGCACCCGGTTTACTCTGATTGAACTGCCGGTCATCATGCTGTCAGCATTGGGTCAGGTGCAGGACCGGGTGAAAGGCTTTGAGTATGGTGCCAACGACTATCTGAGCAAGCCGTTCCACAAAGATGAACTGACCGCCCGGATCCGGGCACATTTACAGGCCGCTCAGGCGGAGCGACAACGGCAGGAAAATGTCACACTGCAACAGGAAATTCAGCACCGGGAAGCCGTACAGGCCGCTTTACTCGACACACAAACCCGCCTGCTGGGTCTGCTTGAAACCACCAGCGAAGCCATTTTGTGCGTCCGCAATGACGGACGGATCCGCTACGCCAACCATGCTGCCGGACAGCTGTTTCTGCGTTCCCCGGAACAACTGGAGCGCTTGTCAATTCAGGACATCCTGTTGACTCAGCTCCCCGAGCATATTGAGCAGAACCGGCATTACAGTGGCGAACTGACCTACAGAATTCAGGATGAGAATCTGACACTGGCAACGGATCTGATTCAGTTACCGGAGGCTTCCGGGCTCAGCCAGATGTTCCTCTTTGACAGTCAGGGACCGAGCTCCGAAGAGCGCATCGCCCTGTTGGAAAATGCCGTGGATGTCTTGTCCGGTTTTGCGGCAGATGGCGACAAGCACAGCCTGCAACAACTTCGGGCACTGGGGGATGAATTCAGTCAACTGGCCGATCGGTTGGACCACAGTCAGCCGGATAAAGCCGATCAGCTTCGTGAGTTGCTGGTCGAGGTGATGAAAGCCAGCCTGCATGTCTGGGAATCGCAAACCGGGAAAACCAAGTTTGATCTGGCCGAAGAAAGCGGTTTATGGCGTGTTTATCTGGACCGCAGTACGCTGCAAACCCGAACGCTGGACAAATACCTGCATGTCGAGACGTTACCGAAAACGCCCCGCTGGCGCACCGTGATCAGTACACTGGATTTTGTGCTGGCCCGTTGCCCGAAAGCCAGCCCTGAGCGCGAGCAAATGACTGAGATGCGAAACCGGATTCAACGGATGGTACAAGGCTGAATGAGCGACGCAGTCCCTTAATCTCTCTTACGACCAGCTCAAGCTCAAGGGACGGCAAGCGCTGAGTTTCTGAGCCTCATGCCCGCGTACATCCGGTAAATAGACGATCTGCCTTCCACGCTACCCCAAACCGAAACCCCACCGCTATCCCTGTATTTTAAGCCCGCACCCTGGTCTGAAATCTGTCGGGAAACTTAATTCTTCCGATAAAAAATAAGCCGCCTTGTCGCGCGTTTCAGCAGTAAAAATCGCACCGCACAGCGGCCAAAAATACGCCATTTTCCCTCTGGCACCCCCTTCTGTAGTGATAAATTTCATGATATGAGAAGCCAATCACAACAAAATATTCACAAAAAATTTCCGTTTGAAAATAAGCATTCAGATAACATCCTTCTGAAAACAATGAAAAAGAATCGACACCTAAACCATTCATAAAACTGACATAAAATCATAGTAAGCGCTCACATGAGATTCAATCTCAGCCCCATTCCGACGTGAAACATCCTGCATGAGCAGGTAAACTCACTCGCGATTTTTACGGTTTTGACAGCACGCATCGTCGTTTTGACGTTTTTAACGAGCGATGGAATTGACGAATATCGTCTGAAATCGTTTCCTTAAGGCACTGAGTGTCCACAGGCCATCTGAATTGCGGTCGCTTTACTCAGCCGCGACAGAGTGGATAAGCAGCTCCGCCATTGAAGGCAGGAGACCTAAGTGAAACGGAAACCCTACAAAGCAAAGAGTAAGGAACAGCTATGCTTGCCAACATAAAGAAAACAAAGGTAACTCTGACCGCTCTGGCTGTTGCAGCCGCGGCAATGACTGCACCCGCCATGAGTGCAGAGCGCAGTGAACTGACCATTGTGCCGGATTTCTATCCGACTCTGGTCCGTAACTTCAACCCTTATCTGCAAACCAACCTTCGTACCACCACCGACTTCATTTACGAGCAATTGGCTGTTTTCAACCAAATGCACGGCAATGATCCCGTGATGCGTCTGGCAAAAGACTTTTACATGTCTGATGATCTGATGCAGGTCACTTATGTGATTCGTGACGGTGTGAAATGGTCTGACGGCACCCCGTTCACTGCCAAAGACGTGGCATTCACCTATGACATGCTGCGCAAGCATCCGGCATTGGACCAGCGCGGTATCATCAAGTGGGTGAAAAATGTCAAAATTGACGGCGACAAAATTACCTTCGACCTGACAGAAGCGAACTCCAATGTGCCTTATGAGATGTCGTTCGTCAGCATCGTGCCTGAGCACATCTGGAGCAAGGTGAAAGAGCCTGAAACCTTCGCCAATGAAAACCCTGTCGGTACAGGTCCGTTCACTGAAATCGACACCTTCACCCCGCAGCTGTACATCCAGTGCCGTAACCCGCATTACTGGGATAACGCGAACCTCGATATCGATTGTATCCGCATGCCACAGATCGCAAACAACGACCAGTTGCTGAGCAAAGTGATCGCCTCTGAACTGGACTGGACGTCTTCGTTCATTCCGGATATCGACAGCACCTATGCGGCGGCCAACCCGAATCACAAATACTGGTATCCGGCAGCAGGCACCCAGGCGTTCATGCTGAACTTCAAGTCGCCGAAAGCAGGCAACAACGAAGCGATCAACAACATTGAGTTCCGTCGTGCGTTCTCCATGGCGATTGACCGTCAAACCATTATTGACATTGCCTTCTATGGCAACGGCACACCCAACCACTATGCTTCCGGTCTGGGTGACGCATTCAAGCCTTGGTCTGACAATGCGGTTTATAACCAGTACAAGCAATACAACACCTACAACGTTGATGGTGCCAAAGCACTGCTGAAAAAAGCGGGCTTTAAAGACCTCGACGGTGACGGTTTTGTGGAATCACCCAGCGGTAAGAAAATTGAACTGGATGTGCAGTCGCCAAATGGCTGGACTGATTTCAACAACACGGTTCAGTTGGCTGTTGAGCAGCTCCAGGATGTCGGTATCAAAGCCAACGCACGGACACCTGACTTCGCAGTTTACAATGAAGCGATGCTGAAAGGTTCGTACGATGTTGCCTATACCAACTACTTCCACGGTGCAGATCCGCACCTGTACTGGAACAGTGGCTTCAACTCCCGTTTACAAGGCGAAGGAAACCCACGTTTCTCGATGCATTTCTTCAAGAATGCTGAACTGGACCAACTGCTGGACGGCTTCTATAAAACAGCCGACAAGAAAGAGCAGATGGTGATGGCTCACAAAATTCAGAAGATCATTGCAGAGAACCAGATTACCGTTCCAGTGCTGTCTGGTGCAGACATGTTCCAGTACAACTCAACCCGATTCACGGGCTGGTGGAACGAGAAGCACCCGAACGGCCGTCCAATGGTCTGGGCTGGTGTACCAGAGCGTCTGCTGCAAGTGCTTGACCTGAAACCTAAATCATAATTACAACTTTATTTGCGGTGCACGCCCTGTGCACCGCCTCTTCCCCCGTACAATGACACGTATGGCGCACAGCGTCAGGGGGTTTTACGTTTTGAGTTCAGCCCAGGGTCGGAAGTCACTGGTTGGGAAAGGTGAGAGTTATGGGATTTTTTCTTCGTCGTTTATCGTTCTATCTGGTTGCTCTGCTCTTTGCAGCCACATTGAACTTTGCTATTCCCCGGGCCATGCCCGGCGATCCGGTGACTATGATGTTCGCCAATGCCTCAGTCCAGGTCACCGCAGAACGGATTGAAGCCATGAAAAAACTGCTGGGCTTCGACGAAGCGCAGACATGGTACGAACAGTATTTCACCTACATCAAAAGTATTCTGAATTGGGATCTGGGGATCTCGATCAAATTCTACCCGCAGACCGTAAACGATATTCTCGGTGGCGCGGTTGGCTGGTCCCTGTTTCTGGCGGGATCGGCAGTGATTATGGCATTCTGCATCGGCTCCGTGCTGGGTATCTTCGCCGCCTGGAAACGCGGGAGCAAATATGATGCCTTCGTGTCACCGGGCATGCTCGTCATCCAGGCCGTGCCCCCGGTGGTTGTCGCCATGCTGGTGCTCTTTACCTTTGGCATGGGCCTGAAATGGTTCCCGACCAGCTACGCCTACACACCAGGCACTTTACCGGACTGGACCAGTCTGGCGTTTTATCAGGATGTGCTTTACCACGCTGCACTGCCGCTGCTGTGTGCCACAGCGATTCAGATCGGGGGCTTCCTGATCAGCATGCGGAACAACATGATCAACCTGCTCAATGAAGACTACATCACCATGGCCAAAGGCAAAGGTCTGAACGAAAACCGGGTGGTCTTCAACTACGCAGCCCGGAATGCCATGCTGCCCAGCGTCACCGCGCTGTCGATGGCGCTGGGGATGGCAATTGGCGGACAGTTAATCGTTGAAATCATCTTTAACTATCCGGGCTTGGGTACCGTGATGCTCAATGCCATTCATGCCCGGGATTATCAGGTACTGCAGGGTCAGTTACTCATCATGACGATGTTTATGCTGTTCTTTAACTTCATGGCCGATCTGCTGATTGTGGCACTGGATCCACGCCTGCGTAAGGGAGGCAAATAATCATGAAAGGGTTTATCAAACTACTCTCAAACAATAACAAAGCGCTGGCCGGGCTGATCATTATCAGTGCCTTTCTCCTCGCGGCAATTTTTGCCCCCTTGATTACGCAGCATGAACCGGATCGCCGGACCGGCAATCCGCATGAATATCCATCGTTCATCGTCAAATCGGCTCAGAGCAATCCGGATGGCTGGGTGGCACAGAATCTGGCAGACAACAAACGCACACTGCGGATGTCGAAAAAAGCCGAACACGTGATGGGCACTTCCCGCATGGGCCGCGATATCTGGTCGCAGCTGGTCTATGGCGCGCGGACGTCGCTGGCGGTTGGCTTCGGTGCTGGCCTGATGGTGTGTTTTCTGGCCACTGTGATTGGTGTTTCTGCCGGCTACTTCGGCGGTCGCGTTGATGATGTGCTGACGGCGGCCATGAACATCATGCTGGTGATGCCGCAGCTCCCGCTCCTGTTCGTCATTGCAGCCTTTATCGGTCAGGCCGGCCCGCTGACGATTGCCGTGGTCATCGCCATGACCTCCTGGGCTTGGGGCGCACGGGTTGTGCGGGCACAGACCCTGTCTCTGCGTGAGAAAGAATTCGTCAAGGCCGCTGAAGTGCTCGGCGAATCTTCATGGCGCATCATTTTCGTGGAAATCCTGCCGAACCTGATTTCCATCATCGGTGCCAGCTTCATCGGCTCCGTCATGCTGGCCATCATGACCGAAGCCACCCTGTCCTTCCTGGGACTGGGCGACCCGAACTCCATCAGCTGGGGCATCATGCTCTATAACGTACAGACCTCATCTTCGATGCTGGTGGGTGCCTGGTGGGAACTGCTGGCCCCATGTATCGCGCTGACGCTGATTGCCATCGGTCTGGCCATGCTGAACTTTGCGGTCGATGAAATTGCCAACCCGCAACTGCGCTCGCACAAAGGCCTGCGTCGCTGGAAAAACCTGGCAAAGAAAAACCAACAGGCACAAACTGCCACAGAAGTAACCGCCCAGCCTGCCCTGCAGGGAGGAGAGAAGTCATGACAACACCTCAAATCTCGATTCGTAACCTGTGCGTCGACTACATTACCGACGCCGGGGATGTCCGCGCCGTGAACAATGTCAGCTTTGACATCGGGAAAGGCGAAGTCTTCGGGCTGGCGGGTGAATCCGGTTGTGGCAAATCCACGGTCGCCTTTTCCCTGATGCGTCTGCACAAGCCGCCTGCATTTATTACAGGCGGGGAAGTTCTGTTCGACGGTCATGGCGATATTCTGAAATTTGATGATCAGAAGCTCAACAGCTTTCGCTGGAGCGAGGTATCCATGGTCTTTCAGAGCGCGATGAACGCGCTCAACCCGGTTCTGACCATGGAAGAGCAGTTCTGTGACGTGATTATGCGCCACACGCAGCTCACCCGTGAGCAAGCCGTTCGCCGGGCACAGGGACTGCTGGAAATCGTCGATATCCATCCGGACCGGTTACAGGATTATCCGCACCAGTTTTCCGGCGGCATGCGTCAGCGACTGGTGATTGCCATTGCGCTGGCGCTGAACCCGAAACTCATCATCATGGACGAGCCGACAACTGCACTGGACGTCGTGGTTCAGCGCGAGATCCTGCAAAAGATCTATGCGCTGAAAGAAGAGTTTGGGTTTGCCATTCTGTTCATCACCCATGACCTGTCGCTGATGGTCGAATTCTCCGACCGCATCGGCATCATGTATTCCGGCGAACTGGTGGAAGTCGCACCCTCCAAGCAAATTCTGGAAACCCCGTACCACCCTTATACCGAAGGACTGGGGAGTTCCTTCCCGCCGCTGACCGGGCCGAAAACCCGTCTGGCCGGGATTCCGGGCAACCCGCTGAACTTGCTGGAAATCCCGCAGGGATGCCGTTTTCAGGCCCGCTGCAGTCAAGCGCACGATGCCTGCTTCTCGCAAAGCACCCAGCTTCGCCAACTGGAACCTGGCCGTTTGAGCAACTGCCACCTGTATAACAAGTAAAAGAAGAATGGAGGCAAGATGAGCAATCCAGTGGGAACACCGATTATCGAAGGGAAAAACCTGGTCAAAGACTTTGCGGTCAACAGTAACTCGCTGAAAAAATCTATGATGCGGGCACTGAACCAGGTCTCGTTCAAAATGTATAAAAGTCGCGGTCTGGCCGTGGTGGGGGAATCCGGTTCCGGAAAATCCACCACCGCGAAAATGATCGCCAAGATGTACGAGCCGACGGCCGGTTCTATCGAATACTACGGCCGGGATATTCAGGACATCACCAAAACAGCAGACCTGATGACCTACCGTCAGGGCGTGCAGATGGTCTGGCAGGATCCGTTCGGCTCTCTGAACCCGACACACACGATTTTTCACCATATCGCCCGGCCGCTGCTGATTCACAACAAAGTCAGCAAAGCCAACAAAAAAGAGCTGGAAGAGCGTGTCTACGATCTGCTGGAGCAGGTTGGCCTGATCCCGCCCAAAGCAACGGCGGAGAAATATCCGCATCAGTTGTCCGGCGGTCAGCGTCAGCGGGTCAATCTGGCCCGGAACATTGCGGTTGGTGCTGAAGTCGTCCTGGCCGATGAGCCGACCTCGATGCTGGATGTCTCCATCCGGGCCGGGGTACTCAACCTGATGGAAGAAATGAAGTTCGAGCGGGAAATGGCGCTGCTGTATATCACCCACGATATCGCCACAGCCCGTTATATCGCCGAAGATCTGGCCGTGATGTATGTCGGCCACATGGTGGAATGGGGCGATACCGAAGCGATCATTCACAACCCGCAGCACCCGTATACCCAGTTGCTGATTTCAGCGGTGCCGGATCCCAGCAAATCGATTCACGATCCGCTGGCGGGCAATAAAGGGGACATTCCGCTGTGGACTCCGGAAAGCCTGGGCTGTCCGTTTGCCGGACGCTGCACGCATGCGACAGAGCAATGCCGCCAGCGTCTGCCGGAAGTCACCCAACTGGCAGAGAACCATTTTGTTCGCTGCTATCTGTACGAAAACTGATTTCAGACTCAAACACCGACTCACCAAAAAGGAAAGCTATGCAGCTGCTCATCAATCAACTCGGGTACGAACGGACAGGCAGTAAAATTGCAATGATTCAGCATCAGTCGCCCCTGCCTCTGACGCAGGCAACGCTGATCCGCAGTGTGGATCAGCAACCGGTGATGCAACTGACGCTTTCCCCAAGTCTGCACACGGATCAGTGGCACACCGGTGCTGCTGCACGGATTGATTTCAGCGACTGGCAGGAGTCCGGCCGTTACCGGATCCGGTGTGGCGCGCTGGAATCACCGGACTTCGAGATTCGAGAAGGCTTACTCATGCAGCGCACCTTCAGCGATGTGCTGCACTACTTTAAATCCCAGCGCTGCGGCGGCAAGTTTGAGCAGTTTGATCATGCCGTCCCGCTGTTTGGCAGCCAGACCCGTGTGGATGTACACGGCGGCTGGTACGACGCTTCCGGTGACGTGAGCAAATATTTCAGTCACCTGTCTTATGCCAATTATCTGAATCCGCAGCAGACGCCCATGGTTGTCTGGAACATGCTGACAGCCCTGACGTCGCTGCACGATGACCCCGCTTTTGCGGACTTTTCCCGCGTCCGCCTGATTGAAGAGGCACTTTTTGGCGCGGATTTTTTACTGCGGATGCTTTCTCCGCAGGGATATTTTTATGTCACAGTGTTCGATAAGTGGAGTAAATCCACCGGGCAACGGGAGATTTGTAGCTATTCAACACAGGAGGGGATTAAATCCGAGCGCTATCAGGCAGGTTTCCGTCAGGGCGGCGGCATCGCGATTGCCGCACTGGCGGCGGCTTTCCGGCTGATCAACAGCCCGGTTGTTTCGCAGCTGGATCTGGGCGTGCAGCCAAACACCGACGCGTATCTGGCGGCGGCTCAAACCGCCTACTGGCACCTGAAAACACACAATGAGCAATACCTGGACGATGGCCAGGAAAACATCATCGACGAATATTGCGCTTTACTGGCTGCGGTGGAATTACACAAAGCCACGCAGGAAACGCGCTATCTGGACGAAGCGCGCCACTGGGCTGATCGGCTGGCCAGCCGTCAGCAAAGCGATACGCAGCAAACCCATTTCTGGAGCGCCACGCCGGATGGCAGTCGCCCTTACTATCACGCTGCCGAAGCCGGTTTACCCGTCATCAGCCTGCTGCAGTACCAGCAGGTGGAGTCCGAACCCGAGCGGTTGGCTACCATTCACCGGGTCATTGAAAATGCACTGCGCTTTGAACTGAAGATCACACAGGAAGTCGCCAATCCCTTCGGCTATCCCCGGCAGTATGTGAAAGCCGTGGATGGTGAAAAACAGGGCAGCTTTTTTATCCCGCACTGCAATGAAAGCGGATACTGGTGGCAAGGTGAAAATGCACGGCTCGGCTCTCTGGCCGCTATGGCTTATCTGGCAGCGCCGACTGTGCAGGATCCACAGCTCAAACAGCAGCTGCATCATTATGGGGATCAGTTACTGAACTGGATTCTTGGCCTCAACCCATTCGATCTGTGCATGCTGGACGGGGAAGGCAAAAATAACCCGGACTATCTGCCGCATCTGGGATTCTTCAACGCCAAAGGCGGGATTTGCAACGGGATCACCTCGGGCTTTGACAATGAGTCCGATATCGCATTTAACCCGGCTCCTCAGGCGAACGATATGTTGCAGAACTGGCGCTGGGGAGAGCAATGGATCCCCCATGCCGCCTGGTATTTGCTGGCCATCGCATTGCAGTTTAAGGAGTACCAACATGACTGAGACTTGCCGTTACTGGGTTGGCATTGATGGCGGCGGCACCGCCTGCCGCGCCCGGATATGCGATCGTTCCGGAACGATTCTGGCCGAAGCCAAAACCGGCAGTGCCAACATTCTGCTGGGGGCTGAAGTGGCCATGGCATCCATTCAGGACGCCATCGCGACAGCCGCCGCGCAGGCAGGGCTGAGCGAGGCAGATTACGGGCAATTTGCTGTGGGTCTGGCACTCGCGGGCGCAGAACACCGTCAGGCCTGGTATGACTTCATGGCGCTGCCACATCCTTATGGCCGGGTCGTGCTCAATACCGATGGTTATGGTGCCTGTCTGGGCGCCTGGCAAGGTCGGGACGGTGCCATCTTCATTGCAGGCACGGGTTCTGTCGGGATCTTGAGACAAGGCAAAGCCATCACCGTGGTCGGTGGCCGCGAGTTTCCAATCTCCGATCAGGGCAGCGGCGCGGTGATGGGGCTGCGCCTGATCCAGCAGGTGTTACTGAGCGTTGATGGAATCGTGCCGAAAACGGCACTGGCACGTCATGTTCTGGCCCATTTCGACGATGATCTCGACGCGATTGTCGCCTGGTCGAAAACCGCCCGTCCCCGGGATTATGGTCAGTTTTCACCGGAGATTTTCCGGCTGGCCGAAGAGAACGACAGCCTGGCTGTGGCCATGTTGCAGCAAACCGCGGCCGACATCGAAATGTGGCTGAATGCCTTACTTGCACAGGGTGCAGACCGGGTCTGCCTGATGGGCGGCATTGGTGAACGGATTGCCCCCTGGCTGACACCAGCGATTCAGCGCCGGCTGGCGACTCCGCAGGGAGATGCCATGGATGGTGCCATTCTGATTGCTCAGGGCGATCACAACCTGTATCCATTATAAGGGGCTATCATGAGCTACCGCCTAGATTTCACTGTACTCCATCAAACTGAGACCGAAACCCGGCTGTCACTGACGCTGCATAACCTGAGTGATCAATCGCTGGAAGCCTGGTCACTGGCCTTTATCCTGAGCCGCTGGATTGAGCCGGCCACGGTCAGTCACGGCCACCTGAAACAGAACGGCAGTTACTGCACGCTGGCAGCTCATCCTCAGTCTGCATTACAGGCCAACGGACACTTTTACACCGAGTTCGCCATCAAAACACCGCCGCTGACGCTGCACAGTGACGGGATTGCTGAAGCTTGCCTCTATACGGCGACGTCTGAAAAGCCGCTTCCTGTGGTCGTGACACCGTTGAACCTCAAACAACCGGCGCAAGAACGGAATCATCTCGATTTACCGCCGGCCAAAGCCATCAACCTGATCCCGGCGCCTGCGGCACTGCAGGAACGTCAGGGTGAATTCCGGTGGTCCCGCTATACAGCCTTGGCCTCTGTCCCGGACGCAGCAACCGGCAGCGTGCGCTGGCTGCAGCAAACCCTGGCGTCATGGCTGGATACGCCGCTGACGGTTGAGCCTCAGGGCCAGATCCACTATCAATTGAAACCAGAGCTGGCCGAAGGCGCTTATCATCTGCTGATTGAAGCCGAAGCCATCTGGCTGGAAGCCAGCTCTGCAGCCGGATTCAGTCATGCCACGGCCAGCCTGCTGCAATTGCTTCCCACTCAGCCGGTTCATCAGGTTGAACACCAGATCACCCTGCCGATGGTCGATATTCAGGATCAACCGCAGTATGGTCACCGGGGAATGATGCTGGACTGCGCCCGCCATTTTCATCCGGTCACCCGGATCAAGCGTCTGCTGGATCAACTGGCACGCTTGAAATTCAATACGTTCCACTGGCATCTGACCGATGATGAAGGCTGGCGCATTGAAATTGATGCCTACCCTGCCCTGACTCAAATTGGCGCATGGCGCGGGCCAGAAGAAGCGCTGATCCCGCAATTTTCAACGATTGACCGACGTCACGGTGGCTTCTACAGCAAACAGGATATTCGCGATATCGTGGCTTACGCAGCAGATCGCAGCATTCAGGTCATCCCTGAAATTGATATTCCGGGCCACTGCCGCGCAGCCATCAAGTCGCTGCCGGAACTGCTGGTCGACCCTGAAGATCATTCAAGCTACCGCAGTATCCAGAATTATTCGGACAACGTCCTGTCGCCAGCCCTTGAAGGCACCTACACCTTCCTGACAACCGTGCTGGACGAAGTCTGCGATTTGTTCCCGGCGCCCTTCCTGCATGTGGGGGCGGATGAAGTCCCGCATGGGGTATGGACGGACAGCCCGGCCTGCCGAAAAATGATGGACGAGCACGGCTATACCGATCCGATGGAGCTTCAGGGCCACCTGCTGCGGTTTGTCGAAAACTACCTGTCCCAGAAAGGAAAACGCATGCTGGGCTGGCAGGAAGTTGTGAAAGGCGACAAAGTCAGCAAAAACACCATTGTTCTGCCCTGGATGAATGAGCAGGCAGGCCTGGACTGTGCCGGCAATGGCTATGAAGTCATCATGCAGCCTGCGCAATTCACCTATCTGGATCTGGCGCAGAGTGCGTGCGCAGAAGAACCGGGCGCCAACTGGGCCGGATTCCTGCCGCTGGAAACCGTGTACAGCTACCGGCCTCTGGCAGCGCTGGAGCCATCTGATCCGAAGCTCAAACAGATTCTGGGGATTCAGTGTGGCCTCTGGTGTGAGCACGTATTCAGCCAGTCTCGCTTTGAATACCTGCTGTTCCCGAGATTAATGGCCATCAGTGAAGTGTGCTGGTGTTCGCCGGAGCAGCGGCACTGGGACGATTTTCTGGCGCGCCTCCATGGCCAGCTCGCATATCTGGACCGGATGGGGATCAATTACCGTCCGTGTTAACGCGGCGGTCAGCAAAAACATGGACTGAACGCGGACGTTGAAACGGTATTGAGTGACCGGGTTCAGCCGTGTGTTGTGAAGTGTCTTTAGACCTTTATTGGTTGTGTTGGCAATATTTTGGGAGCCGAATGGCTCCCATTTTTTTCGGGCCTGATGAAAGCACAGAAGGTCAGATACTCTCACCCAGTGCAATGGTCACATCCAGCGTCATCACTTTCTCCGTCACCGGCTCACCACGCAGTCGCTGTAAAATCTGCTCTGCCGCGACCTTGCCAATCTGCTCCCGCGGTGTGATCACGGTGGCCAGCCGAGGCACCATCACCTGACTGATATCATGACCATGAAACCCCGCAACCGCCATCTGCTCCGGGACTGCAATGCCCAATCGCTGACATTCATAAATCGCACCGATTGCCAGGTCATCATTGGTGCAGAAGATTCCGTTCGTTGCTGGCATTTCCTGCAGCGTCTGGCGCAGTAAAGTGGCGCCCAGGCTGAATGACGACGCTTCTTCGGTCTCGATACTGCGGGGGGGCAGGCCATGTGCGAGCATGACTTGTTCATAACCGAGATAACGCAGGTGCGTTCGCGCATCCATCCGGGCCGCAAAATACACCAGATTGTGCCGCCCTCTGGCCAGCATCTGTTCCGTCATTGCGGCAGCCGCCGCCTGATTGTCAAATCCGACAGCCTGCGAAATGGCAGGAGAAGCCGAATCCATAATTTCCACCACAGGAATACCTGCAGTATCGAGCATCTTGCGCGCCCGCTCGGTATGCACACTTTCAGACAAAATCATCGCGTCCACATTGTAAGACAGCAAGGAGGCAATATTTTTCTCTTCAATCTCAGCACTGTAGCCATAGTGGGCCAGCATGGTCTGGTAGCCCGCAGGGCCCGTGACTTTCTCAATGCCCCGGATCACCTCCGCAAAAACCTGGTTGGTCAGGGAGGGCACCAGCACGCCAATCGCATAACTCTTGGCATTGGAGAGAATATCCGGGGCACGGTTCGGGATATAACCCAGCGCTTCGACCGCCGCAGCGATTTTGGTTTGTAAAGCGGCAGAAACCTGAGAGGGATCGCGCAGATAACGGCTGACGGTCATTTTGGTCACACCGACCTGATTGGCGACATCCTGCAGCGTGGGACGTTTGGGTTTGGCTGTCATTCGGGGAGTATCTTTCATGTCTGAAATCGGGCATGCCCTGAGTTTGGCTTCAAGTGCACTAGATTACCATAAGCCCGGCAGCAGGTGAGGAATCCGTCGCATATCCTCAGGCAACCTCAAATTCCTTGAAGTACAACGATACAGGCCCTCAATTGAGGGCCTGCTGAGATTAAACGTTGACCTGCCGCCGGGGCATCTGGCTCCAGGTCAGGTGATAAGCTTTGCTTTCCGGCTGATCAATCCGGGCATAAGTGTGTGCACCGAAGTAATCCCGCTGGGCCTGCAGCAGATTCGCAGGCAGCACCTCGGTACGAAACGCATCAAAGTACTGCAGGGCTGAACTGATCCCGGGCATCGAAACGCCGGTCAGGCAGGCATGAGCAACCGCCCGGCGCCAGTTTTGCTGACGCTCGGTCAGCGCATCCCGAAAGTGAGCGGCCAGCAACAGATTCTCCAGTTCCGGCTGCTGCTGAAAGGCATGGCTGATGTCCTGCAGGAAAATGGCCCGGATGATACAACCCGCCCGCCAGATGCGCGCAATCTCTGCATAATCCAGCGGCCAGCCCTGCTCAGCAGCAGTGGCTTTCATCAGGGCAAACCCTTGCGCGTAGGTGCAGAGTTTGGCGCAGTACAGTGCATCATGCAGCTGGGTGATCAGCGCAGACGGATCCGGCGTCAGCGTGCCTTCGGCCATCAGCGGCAAATTGTTTGCCGCTTCCCGGCGCTGGCTTTTCAGTCCGCTCATCGCACGGGCAAACACAGCCTGAGCAATGGTCGGAGCCGGGCTGCCGACTTCCAGACTGTTGACGGCAGTCCAGAGCCCGGTGCCTTTCTGACCGGCTTTATCCAGAATCATGTCGACCAGCGGACGACCGGTTTCCGGATCGGCCTGCTGCAGAATATCAGCACTGATCTCCATCAGATAACTGTTCAGCACGCCCTGATTCCATTCCGCAAAAATTTTGCCAATCTCTGCCGGGGCCATCCCGAGCTGCTGGCTCATGCACTGATAGACTTCGCCAATCAGCTGCATGTCGGCATATTCAATACCGTTATGAACCATTTTGACATAATGTCCGGCACCATCCGGCCCTAAATAAGCAGCACAGGCTTCGCCCTGGCTCATGGGCGGCAGCGGTTTTCCCTGCGCATCCACCTGCGCCGCAATCGCTTTCCACATCGGCCCGACCTGACGCCAGGCATCCGCACTGCCGCTAGCCATTAAGGCCGGACCGTGTCGGGCACCGACTTCACCGCCAGAGACAGCCGTACTGAAAAACTGCAATTTTCCCTGATAAGCTTTGTCGCGGGCCAGGGTATCCGTCCACAGGCTGTTGCCGGTATCAATCACGGTATCCTCGAAAGCCAGACCGGCCTCAAGCAGTGCCGAAATCACCGCATCCACAGCCGGGCCGGCAGGGACAGACAATGCAATGACACGCGGCTTCTGCAACATCGCCAAGACCTGCGCCAGCGAATCACAGGCAACAAAACGGGCTTTGCCCAGTGCTGCCGCTTCTTTGTCTGCCTGCGCCGTCAGATCGGCCTGCAAATCATAACCCGCTACCGAAAAACCATGTTCGAGCAGATTCAGTGCCAGATTGCGTCCCATGACGCCCAAACCGATCATCGCAATATTGCACGAAGTCGCTGTCATCCTTTGTTCCTTTCAACCATGGGTGATTCAGTCAGTGAGCCGGTTTCGGGCAGCCGGTTGAGGATTTCCTGCAGGACTGCCGCCTGAGTCTGGCGGATATCAACAAACAAAGCTTCATCCTGCGCGGGCTCAACCAGTGTCGCAAACTGGCTTTCCAGCATCGTGCGACCATTAAAGTAATGATCTGAACGCTGCTGATGACGCTGCCAGATGGTGTCAAAATCCCCCTGCAGATACACCAGCACCAGATCTTCCACGCCGTCACGCAACTGTGCACGATAATCCGGCTTCAGCGCCGAACAGGCCAGGACTGCGTGAGGTTCCTGCCGAAGCAACTGGTTCAGTGTTGCCAGCCATTCAGCCCGGTCATCATCATTGAGCGGGATGCCCTGACTCATTTTGCGCACATTCTCAGGCGGATGAAAATCATCCCCGTCAAAGAAGTTCAGCCCCAGCGTTTTTGCCAGATGGCTGCCAATCGAGCTTTTACCGCAGCCCGAAACGCCCATCACAATCATCTTTTTCGGTGTCATAGCCATCATCCTTACCCTGCATGGTTGCAGGGCAAATCATTGTTCTTATGGTTTGTCCGTCTTTAACGCCACCACAGCGCCAGCTGCGGGAATAAAATCACCAGTGTGAGCGCAACCAGCTGAAGCGCAATAAACGGCAGCAGTGAAGAGAAAATTTCGCCCAGACTGATGTCTTTCGGTGCGACAGATTTCAGATAAAATGCCGCCGGACCAAATGGCGGAGACAGGAAAGACACCTGCATGTTCAGGCAGAACACGACACCAAACCAGATGGGATCCATGCCCAGGCCGGTAATAATCGGCACGAAAATCGGCATGGTCAGTAAAGCCACGCCCACCCAGTCCAGGAACATCCCCAGCACCAGCAGAATGACCATCATGATCAATAGGGTCAGGGTCGGGCTGCCGCCACTGAACGCCAGAATCGTTTCTTCCACAAAATCGATGCCGCCCATCAGGTTATACACCCCAACCAAGGCACTGGCGCCAATCCCTATCCACATGATCATGCCGCAGGTTCGCATGGTTGCGATGGCACTTTCCTTGAGCATGTTCCAGCTCATCTCGCCCCGGATCAGAGCGCTGACCATGATCCCGACCACACCCAGTGCCGAGGCTTCCGTCACAGAAGCGACGCCGGTGTAAATACTGCCCAGAACGACGCCCACAGACAGCATCGGGAAGAACAGGGCTTTGAAATAACGGGTGTCCCGCGCCGCATCTTCAGCCAGCTCTTCTTCCGTTGGCAGTGGCGCTAACGCCGGATTCATTTTGCATCGGATCAGCACGTAGCCGATATACATCAGCGCCAGCAGCAATGCTGGCAGGAAGGCCGCTTTGAACAGATCGCCAATGGACACACTGGCGGTCAGACCGTAAATAATCAGCACAATACTGGGTGGCAACATGGTCCCCAATGCCCCACCGGCACAGGTGGTGCCGATCGCCAGCTTGCGGTCATACCCCAGACGCAGCATCTGTGGCAGTGCCAGAATGCCCAGCAACACCGTTTCACCACCAATCACGCCCGACATGGAGGCCAGCACGACGGCCACCAGCAGCGCCTGGACTGCCACGCCTCCCCGGATGCGACGGCCAACGGACTTCATGGCATCAAACAAATCACGGGCGATTCCGGAACGGTCCAGCAGGGCTGCCATCAGGACAAACATGGGCACCGCGAGGAAAATGTAGCCGTCCACGAAGGAATACATGCGGCTGGTGACCAGCGGTAAAGCGTCCGGGCCAAACCAGCCTAGGGTGAAAATCAGGGCCACCAGACCGGTGACAAAAGCCAGCTGCATACCGGTCAGCAATAAGGCAATCATCAGCCCCAGCATCAGCAGACTGCCGTAGCCGATCCCCATTGACGATAACTCAAACATCTTTCTTCCTCAGGCCACGGATTTCGGCAATCAGGTGCAACAGAAACTGCACGGACAACACACACAGAGACACGAAAATGATCCCTTTCAGCAACGCTGGGAACGGCGGATTCCAGGCAGAGCCGGAAGTCTCCAGACGCATTTCGCCCCAGGGAGTGATCCAGGCTTCATGCGCCATGGTGTAAGACGCCCAGGCCATCAGGACGGAGAACAGCAACCCCATCACATGATGGAACAGATTCAGGTACTGCCGGGTGCGCTGCGAAACCATGTCATACAGCAAAACAACCCGCACATGTTTATTGGTCGCCAGTGCATACAGGCCGCCGACGATAAACAGCGATCCCCCAAGGAAAGAGGCAGTTTCATGCACCCAGATGGTTGGCGAATCAAACATATAACGCATCAAGACTTCATAAAATGAAATCATGACGGTGAACAGAAACAGCAGACTCAGCAAATTTCCTATGTTGACAATTGCAGCGTCCAGCCCGTTCTTAGGCTGCTCTTCATCCTGCCCGGCAGGCGTAGGGTTGGTATTCATGGCGGAAAGCTCACAACACGGACGACATCAGAAACAAGGGCTGAATTCAGCCCTTAAGGGGAATGGCCGGTCCACTGACCGACCCGGTGTTCTCAGCATTACAGCAGGGCGTTATCTTCCAGAAATTGCGTGACCGACTGATACACTTTCTCGGCATTTGGCGACTGTTTCGCGAAAATCTTCCATTGTTCACGGGCAATTTCACGGAACTTCTTCCGCTCTTCATCAGACCAGTTATGAATGGTAATTTTCGGGTTCGCTTCCGCTTCTTTCACGGCTTGCTGATCGGCAATCTTCAGTTGGGTCGTCATGTCATAAGCAAAGTCACGGACAGACGTCGTCAGGATCGCCTGCAAATCTGCCGGCAGTTTGTCCCATTTTTTCTGGTTCATCGAAATATCGATCAGCGGCAATGAGTGGAAGCCCGGCTGAACCGGATGGGTCGCCACATCGTTCATGCCTGCTTTCTGGTTGGTCGAGAAAACTGTGTAGTCAGCAGCATCAATCACGCCTTTACTCAGGCCGGTAAAGACTTCTGAACCCGGCAGATTCACCGGTGATGCACCTGCGGCTTTAAAGACCTGCTGAACCAGCCCTTCCGGGGCGCGTAATTTCAGGCCTTTCAGATCGGCCACGCCATCCACCGGGACTTTCGAGACAAAGGATTCAACGCCTGTGGTCGAGCCACCAATGAACTTCACACCGTAAGGCGCATACAGTTCAGTCATCAGCTGATATCCACCACCGTAGTTGATGTACTGCAGCAGTTGCGTGGTGTCAGACCAGGCGCCTACCATGTTGCCGATCAGACCAAATGCCGGATCTTTGCCAGAGAAATAGCTGGTCGCGGTGATTTGGCCATCCAGAATCCCCAGCTTGATCGCGCCCAGGGTTTCGGTGTGTTTCACCACACTGCCGACCGGCAGCAGATCAATCTCAATCCGGCCGGCCGACATGGTTTCAACACGCTCTGCCCAGGCTTGCTGTACCTGAAAGTTTTTATCGCCCGCCGGATCCGACGACTGGAACTTGAATGTGTAATCCGCTGCCAGAGCTGAAGCGGTAAAGGTACCGGCAAGTGATGCCGCGAGCAGGGTGCAGGTCAACTTTTTCATGGGTACTTTCCTTTTGTTTTTCGGGTCTGAGACCCGTGCACGTCGTGAAATGTTCCGGTTCTTGTTATGTAATGTTACCGGTAACTTTGGTGTAAATGCTATCAGAGACGCTGAAGGATTGTCTTTGAAGATCATCACAACAATGCCAAACAACAACAATTCACGAAATCAATCAAAAGGTCGCATATATACCCGTAAGGCAATGTTTTTGATGGAAACGGATATTCCCGCTCAATGTCAAAATTAACTATTACCATATAAATCAATAACTTTGTGAAGTGCACCGCATTGTATTAATATATGTGCACATAAACCTATGGAGGGAGTTGATTATGCGTGTAGGTGTACTAATGGGAGGGGAATCCAGTGAGCGCAGTGTTTCATTACGTTCCGGTGAAGCCGTTTGTGAAGCAATCCATCAATTAGGTGATGAAGCGATCAGCATTGATCCCTGCAGCCTGAGCGACACACTGGACGCTTTAAAATCCGTGGATAAAGTCTTTATTGCGCTGCACGGTAATTTAGGAGAGAGCGGACATATTCAGGGCTTACTCGACTGGCTGGAGCTCCCTTACACCGGGAGCGGGCTATCATCCTCATCGATATGTCTCAATAAGCACCGGGCCCGACAAGTCCTCTCTGAACAAGGCTTCCACTATGCCAAATGGCAGGCCGTGCACCGTTCACAGAGCGCAGAAGCCATTGTGGCCGCCGCTGAACACGTGGGGTATCCACTGGTCGTCAAACCCACATCTCAAGGATGCAGCATCGGGGTAACCAAAGTATCCTCGCCGGAAGACTTGTCCGCCGCTGTACGACAAGCCTTTGATTATGATGACAATATCCTGCTGGAAGGATTCATCAGCGGTAAAGAATACACCTGTGGGATTTTAGGCGATCAGGCCCTGCCCGTGGTCCAGATTTGCTCTGAAACCTTTTTCGACTGGACTGCAAAGTTTGGTGCGCAAACAGCCACTTACCATTGCCCGAGTGACTTATCTCCCGACGAAGAACAAGCCATTCAAGCCGTATCGCTCGCGGCATTCCACGCACTGGGATGCCGCGGATGGGGTCGTCTGGATGTCATTCTGGGCGATGACGGAAAGATTTATCCGATTGAAATGAACACGTCTCCGGGCATGACACCGCGCAGTGTCTTCCCGATGGCCAGCCGGGAGATTGGGCTGGACTTTGCGCAAACGATTGAAAGCATTCTTGCCCTCGCCAGCTTCGATCCGGTTTAACCGGCCCCTGAGCCAGAACAAGTCTGAACCGATGCAGCCCGTCAATACTGACGGGATGCATCAGGCATCATATCAGACACATCCAGTGACCTGGCTAGATGGTGACTTCAGCAAAGCGCTGACCTTCCACCGTGAATTCAACCACCAAACCACTTTCATCATCACGCTGTCGCGTGACACACACCGCTTTCCCCATCCGAATGGCGATGAGTTGTTTTAACTCATTGACAAGATTCTGTTTGTCTTCCGCAGTCAGCCGAGTCCTTTGTCCCATCGACGATTACTCCTTACAGCAAAAATCAGTATCCTTTGGTTAATGCGACAGTTTCGAAGCGAACAGAAAACATGCGGTGATGAAAACCCGCTCGATCACAACAATAAAACGATAAATAACAATCATTTAAAAAATTGGACGCCTGATTTTTTCTCTTCTCTGGTATTCATATCCTGCGCCAATCCATACGGACAATATGAATACTGATTAACATCACAAAAACAAATAAATATGACTGACCCCCCGGCGGAAAGATTCGTCGCATGTCAAAAGCTGAACTAATTTCGATGGTAACTGGACGGCAGTTCTTGGGGGAGAGATGAAACTACAACATAAAATGATGAGTTGTCTTTTACTATCCGGTCTGCTGCCGGCCGCAGCAATTTTGTTCTTTACACTCAATCAGGCCAGCCAGTCGCTGGAAAATCAGGCATATAACCAGCTGGAATCTCTGCGTGAAGTGAAGCAGGATGCCATCGAACGGTATTTCGAAACCCTGAACCAGCAGATTTTTCTGGAAGCGGCCAACCCGCAGACCATTCAGGCGGTCAGGGATTTCCGCCAGGGGGTTCGGGACCTCCCCCCGCTTGATGAACAATCAGACGCGCGTTTACAGCAGTTTTACACCCAGCAATTTATGCCACGCCTGAAAGCCAACGCGCCCAATCAGGATTTTTCAGCGACTTCGCTGGTAAATGCTCTCTCCCCGACGGCCCGAATCCTTCAGGCCCGCTATATTGCAGACAGTCCGTACGGACTGGGTGAAAAGCAAAAACTGCTCACGGCAGGTGACACGACTTACGATAACGCGCATGCGCAGTACCACCCTTTTTTTGAAGAACTGATCGAACAATCAGGTTATTACGATCTCTTTCTGATCGATGCTGCAAGCGCACAGGTGATATACAGCGTGTATAAAGAAGTTGACTTTGCGACGTCTCTGCGCAGCGGTCCGTTCCGGGACAGTCTGCTGCGGCAAGCTTACGAGGAAGGTTTAAAGCTTAACAAAGGTCAGAGTGCGCTGATCGACTTTAATCTTTATTTGCCCTCTTACCTGACCCCGGCAGGTTTTATTGCGACGCCTGTGTACGATCAGGGTCAGGTGTCTGCCGTGCTGGTGTTTCAGTTTCCAATTGACCGCCTGACCGCCATCATGGGCGTCCGTGCCGGACTGGGAGACAGCGGAGAAACCTATCTGGTTGGTCCGGATAAACTGATGCGGTCCAACTCTTATCTCGATCCGGTCAATCATTCCGTGGTGGCTTCATTTCTCCACCCGGAACAAGGTCAGGTCAACACAGAAGCCGTCCGGCGCGCGTTATCGGGCGAGAGCGGCATCGATGCACTGCTGGATTACAAAGGGAATACCGTCCTCTCGGCATTTGCGCCGATTGAACTGAAGCAGCACCGCTGGGTGATTGTGGCAGAAATCGACCACGCAGAAGCACTGGCCGCAATTAGCCAGCTCAAACAAATCGGGTTGTCCGTCATTGCTGTTGTGACGCTGCTGATCCTCGGGGCCGCCATCCTGATCAGCCGGAACATTACCCGCCCCATTGGCGGGGAACCGGACCAAATGGCACAGATGGCCAGTGCCATTGCAGAAGGAGATTTACGCATCCACAATCCATCCCAGCAAAAAGCGACGGGAGTTTATGCCTCTATGCTGGCCATGTCTTCGAATCTGAGTACCATCATCAACCAGCTCAAACTGGCGGCTGGCCAGCAACGCAGTGAAGCAGAAGCCCTAGCAGCCAGTGCCGTCGAAACTGCTCAGGCAGTAACTCAACAAGAACAGGAAACCGCCCATCTCGCCGTCGCCATTGATGAAATGAGTGCCACAGCCAAAGATATTTCCGGCAACATCGCATCGGCTGCAGAAGCCGGGAATGAAGCGCAGACCAAGGTTAGCGACTGCTCACAATTGCTAAAACAGAGCACGGACAACCTGAGTGTGATGTCGAGCGACATGCAGCAAGCCAACCAGAAACTCACGCTCCTGAGAAAGAGTTCGGATGATATCACCCAAGTGCTGGAAACCATTCGCGGGATAGCAGAACAAACTAATCTGCTGGCGCTGAATGCCGCCATTGAAGCCGCCCGGGCCGGAGAGCATGGCCGGGGATTTGCTGTGGTGGCAGAAGAAGTCCGCAATCTGGCACAACATACTCAGGATGCCACCAATGAAACCGCCGCCATGCTGGAAACGCTGCTCAACCACGGCCGGGATGTCAGCACGGTGATGGAACACAGCATCAACCACACCAGCCAGGTGAGCGAACAGGCCCTGGCGGCAACCGAGGGGCTGCGCCTTGTCGTCGCATCCGTCGATCATATCGCCGCAATGACCAGCCAGATCGCGACAGCCTCTGAACAGCAATCCGCGGTGGCAGAAGAAATCAACAGCAACATCAACACCATCAATATGATGACCCGTGACACCAGTGAGGCGGTCGAGCGGATCTCCGGCAGTAGTGAAGAGCTTTCAACGCTGGCGACACAACTGGAAGAAATCACAAGTCATTTCAGAGTCTGAAGCACAGCTCCCTGACTCAACTGCGCTTGAGCCGCGCGAGTTGAGTCAGCGGGTCATTTTTTAGAAGGTTCACCAAGCACATGCTTATCTGCTGGTGAAGGTTTACCGTACATCCCCTGATGACTGTGATATTTTTCTGCGGTTTCTTTCACATGACCGGTAAATCGCGGATCCTGCGGACGATCCTGGCTGTCGATATACATGGCCACATCCCAGGCTTCCTGATCACTCAGTGTATTGCCCATCCCCAGGGGCATATTGGCTTTGATAAAGGCAGCCGCGGTATTGATCTGATGCATACCTGCGCCCCAGTTGTAGCTGTCTTCCCCCCACAGCGGCGGAAATACATAACGATCCGCCACTTTACGGCCTTCCCCGTTTTCCGCATGGCAAAACGCACATTTTTCCTGATACACCGCTTCGCCCCGGCTATAATCCGGCGCTACTTTGGGTTTCTCTACACTGAAAAATCCCCGCCCCGGCAGCTGGCTGTTCACGGGCGCATTGGTTGCCAGCCAATAGGAATAAGCCGTTAATGCGCGGATTTCATCACTATCAAGTGCTGGCACCTTATCGCCGCCATTCATGGAATAGCGAAAGCACCCCTGCAACCGATCTTCGTAATTATTCACCCGCTGATTCTTTGAACGATAAGCCGGATAAGCAACATAAGCCGCCCACAACGGTGCGCTTCCGGCAAGGCGGCCGGCATTCAAGTGGCAGTTCACACAATTCAGCCCCCCTTTGATCACGCCCTGAGACTTCAGAGACTGGGTGTTGGTGAACACCTGATAGCCCTGTTTCACTGCATCACCAAAATGCGCTTCCGGTAAGTTATTCCAGTCTGGCGTGGCGTGATAGCTTTCCCCGTCCGGCAGACGCTGGCCTGCTTCTATCTCGCCCAGATGCCGGTATTCCTGTTCAAATTCGGTCGCCGCTGTAACGGCTGTACTCAGAAGACACAGCGTGAACACGTTGAACGCTTTCATTGCTCACCTCCCAGTTGTGCAAAGTATTCAGAGACGGCAAGAATCTCATCATCGGTGAGGGATTTTGCAATGGCAGCCATCACGCCCAACGGGCCGGGTGGCCGTTTATCGGCTTTCCAGGCCTTCAGCTGATTCACCATATAATCAGATTTCTGGCCTTCCAGCCGGGGGAACGACGGCTCAACGCCAATTCCGCTCGGGCCATGACAGGCAACACAGGCTGGCACATGCGGGGCGAGTTTGCCGACATACGCCAGTTGCTCACCCGGGGACATATCCCCCGGCCACTTTTCACCACGCCACACAGGTTGCGTTTTTAAACTTGCTGGTTGAGAGGAGAAATGCGCGACAGCCTGTTCGATCTGGGCATCTGAAATCTGATAGATGAAAGCATCCATGAAAGTGGTGCTTCTGGTCTTGCTGCGAAACGCTTCCAGCTGCGCCTTCAGATAGGCCGGCGGCTGCGCTCTGAGGTTGGGCACATTTTTCAGTTCGGATATCCCTTGCCGGCCATGACAATCGGCACAGAAGCCAATCAGATCCTGTTTGATTTGTGCTTTGGCCTCTGATTCAGTTTTCGCCTCAGGCCCGCTCGTCACCAGCAAGAGGAAGACACCCGTCAGCCAGCAGAAGCGAACAGTCTTTGGTTCTCGATCTTTGCTCATCAGTACACCCATTTCTTGTTATTATCTTACGACTGCACAATCAGAGTGTAGAACAAAAACTCACCAGAACCGGTTCGTGACCATTGGGTCAGAAGCGTTTCGAATATCGCAGCGATTCAATCTGCATGGATTCATGTCACTGAAACTGGCATAAAAAAAACCACCTGCACGCAGGTGGTTATTCATTGAAAACGAGTCGGTTAAGGCTGTTTCTCAAACTGCTTCACACCATCCGGGATTTGATACCAGGCCTGTTTTTCACTGGTCCAGACATGCAATGTCGGCTCAATGATACGGGTATCTTCCAGATTGCTGGGTTTCAGCTTAATCGCATTCGGCTGATTCGGATCATAATGATAGATCCGATTGCCGCAGGTTGGACAAAATTTTGCAGCGCTGGTGTTGCCGCTGTCCGCCGGACGGGACCAGTCCGACATCACGCCTTCGAAAACCAGATTCTCCGCATCGACCATCGCAGTAATACTGAAGGCACTGGTGGATAATTTCTGGCATTCCTTACAATGACAGGCCACTACCATTTTCGGTGGTGCCAGCAAAGAATAAGTGACCCCGCCACACTGACAGGCGCCCCGAATCGGATAAGTTACTTCGCGCATCAAACCTCCCTATGCCAAACATTGTCAATCAAGTGTTATCTGCTTCAGATATGCCTTCGATGAGCACCGACATCTCTGAAACACATAGTCAACCACACGCACAATGCCGGGAAGTGTCCTAAAATGCAATCACACACTGCAACTTTCAAACCGATAAATGCATTTTGCAAAACAGCATCAAGCCGTGAAACATCCGCTGGAAATGATATTTAAAAATCAAGAGGTTAAATCGTAGATTCAATTGGCACAGGCATTGCAACATACAAAGTGGTGGTTCTCCACCAACCTCAAACTGTGTTGTTCGTATGGGTTATCCGAAAGGAGACCGCCTGACCAGCAGGGATGACGTTGTCAGGTAAACCATGTTTGTTCATTGTTCGCATAAAAAGCAGCGTCTTCGGGCGCTGCTTTCATTTTGCACTACAGAACGGATTCAACAGGATCCGGTACACAGGGTTCCTGTTTCGGCTGAGGCAGAAAATCCCGGCAATACATGGTCATAAATTCTTCCCGGATGATCGCTTCCAGCTCTGCTGCCTGAATGGTGGGACAAAACAGTTTAAAGTGAACCTGCTGCTCCCCCGTCGGGGTGGTGGTGATATAAATGTGCGGATCCGCTCCCGGTAAATCGACACCAGCATGACGTTCAATCATATGATTGTAACGCTGTGCCACATCAAAAAATTCAACAATGTGCGCGTCTATTTTCTGCAGCATCATCGGCACCATCGGATACAGATTCACCGTTTCTTTCACAGTGATCGTAAAACCATGATAAACATAGCGTTTCATGAAATTGAGATTTTTGACGGCAACCGTGAAAAACATACTGTTTGGCAGTGTGATGGTCTTTCCGGTGTAGTGATACTGCCCTTGCTGCAAAGCGATCTCCTGAATCACGGTCGCCATTAGATTGTGCTCAATCACCTCGCCACAAACCGGCCCGACTTCAATCCAGTCACCAATTCTGAACGATCGCGAACTGGCTCGCTGCAGGGATCCGGTCAAACACAGAATAATTTCCTTCGACGCCACCACCAGTGCCACCGCGATCGCTGTCAGCGACAAGGCAAATTTGCTGATTTCCGATTCCCATAACAGAAAAAGCGTCAGTAACAATAAAGTGAAGGCACCATTTTTGGTGCGCGAGATCCATTTTCGCTGATCTTCACTGAGAAAATTGGCCTCACCACGAATCCGGGTAATTGTTATCCGGCGAAGCAAGATCACAAGCAGAATAAGACACAAACTTAACAACAACTTATGTGTTAAAAAGTAGGTTACTACTTGTTCTAGATTGTCCAGTAAGGGGATCCACATAATTAGCATTCAACCTGTTTAGTCGATTGTCGTGTCACGCACAGCAGCTGACAGCACACAATATTGACCATAATAATATCAGGTGAAGTCTCGCCCATTGCGCCTTGGCTTGTAAAGCGGATTACGCTTGACCAATGATCTGCCCCTAACAAATTCCTGAATTTACCTTTGCGACACCTGATCGCACCCTATACTCAATACCATAAGATCTTAAAAACTCTGCCTTTTAAGGAGAGGTACCTTTAAATCAAGGGGGGATGTATTTTACTGAACGCCGTGCTACTGCTGACTATAGCCATTGCACTTTCAGGACTGCTAATGCCGGGCATGCGAAAGAACAAAATCTGGCGGGCCACACTGACACCACTTGCCTCAATCATAGGCAGCGGCTTTCTGGTGATTGCACCACTACTCGGCTATGCCGTCGGATCCTGGAGCACAATTGCAATGCTACTGATTGTCTTGCTGGCTTATTGCATTGGTTGGGTCATTCGGTTCAACATTGCTCAGCTGGATAAAGACGCCAACCCGGCAGCGCCGCTATTAACAGTCATAGAACTTACCAGCAAATTCATACTTGCCATTGCCTACCTGATTTCTATCGCTTTTTACATCAGGTTATTTGCCTCTTTCGTGCTGAATGCATTCAACATGAGCACCCATATAGCCATCGCCAACTCAATCGCAACAGTTTGCCTGTTATGCATCGCTATCACTGGCGTCTTCCGGGGCTTGAGTGGCATGGAAGTTGCTGAAGAATTTGCGGTCAGCATCAAACTCAGTATCATCGCAGCCCTGCTGGTTGGCCTGACGGCCTATCAGTTCCAAACGCCTGCCGAATCATTATTTATTCCCTCGGCCCCCGTCAGCGATCCTATCCACGCATTGCGTTTGCTCGCAGGCATGCTCCTGGTGGTTCAAGGATTTGAAACCTCACGTTACCTTGGCAGTGCGTACTCAGCCAGACACCGCATCCAAACAATGAAATATGCCCAGTGGTTATCCGCTTTGATATACCTAGTTTTTGTCACTCTAGCGCATTCTCTGCTTCCAATCAGCAACAGTTCACCGTCAGAAACAGCCATTATCACCATGAGCCAGCAGGTAAGCTTATTGCTGCCCATTTTGTTGACTGTTGCTGCCGTGATGAGCCAGTTCAGTGCCGCCGTTGCAGACACAGCAGGCTTTGGCGGGTTATTTCATGAGGTGATCAAGAAAAAGCACAGTGAGCGCACAGGCTACACGGTTGCCGTCTGTCTTGCCATTGCCCTGATCTGGAGTACCAACCTGTTTTCAATCATCACGCTCGCCTCGCAAGCCTTCGCGCTCTACTACCTCACCCAATGCATGACTGCCTGGTTACTGGCAGGGGAAATTCAGGCAACCACAAAGCGCAGATGGCTCAGGTGTGCATTCACTCTGCTGGTCATCATTCTGGCGCTGGTGGTGCTTTTTGCTATTCCAGCCGAATCGCTGTAGAAATAGCAGTGAGCCACGCAGACACACACTCAGTGAGGGCTGACATACTCTGTACGCGGATAGGGTTCTAACTCATAATGGTCTTCCAGAAAATACACCAGATTCACCAACTCAGTCACCGTCATCACATCATTGAAGTTCGGCATCACAGACTGGCCATCAACCTGAATATCTGCCCCATCATAGCCTTCGGCGAGTTTGTGTGAGGGGTTAATCACCGAAGTCACCAGCTCAGGATAAGTCCGGATGCGACTCACCTGTCCACCAAGCTGTACCGGCGTTTGCAGCGCACCGGACAGAGTCTCGGCTTCTGCTTCATAGCCAGCCATCGTGTGGCAACGCAGACATTGGTACTTCACAAAAACCTGTTCGCCCAGCTCAGCATTGCCCTGAGGTAAGCTAAAGCCCTGACTGGATCTGTCACATCCGGACAGCCCTGCAATCGTCACAAATAACGCGGTGAGAACAAAAGTTTTCATTTTCCAGACCTCCGATATCAGGGGAAATCCCCTGTCTGACTGGCAGCAGGTGCCGGCATTGCTGCCCGCACCTGATGTTTATGATAACGCCCTAAGTTTAACGGACTTCAATTTTCCGTACTTCAGGCTCACTTATCGCTGTTTTTGGCATCACCAGACGCAATACACCATCCTGATAGGCCGCATCGATGTCGTGCTCAGCAATATTCGATCCGAACTGGAAAGTGCGCGAATAGCTGTTGTAGCGCCGTTCTGTCAAAACAGCTTGTCCTTCCTGTTTTTTCTCGGTTTCTTCTTTATGTTCAGCGGCAATGGTTAATTTACCGTTGTGGAACGATACCTGAATATCCTCTTTACTGAATCCAGGCAGCTCTGCAGTCAGAACATAATTGTCCTTGGTTTCATGAATATCCACCGCAGGCAATTGACTGGCTTGATTCAAAAAATCACCGCCGAGCACTGGCCGGAAGAAGCCTTGAAACAAGTTGTCAAAATCATTATCCAGCAGTGAAGGAAATCCACTTTTTTTAACGTCAGTACGCATTTTCAACCTCCTTCCACACAGAAGATTCACCCCCGACGATTTGATCAGGTATAAGTATAATAAGAGGGAGGAAATGCGTCAGGCATCAGACTTGATGTAAATCAAACTCAGGCGATAAAAATATAAAACTAAATAAAATCAAATAAATAAAAAACATTGAGGTTTTTATTCGTAACAGACGAAAGAATGCCATTGCCTTTCACACAATCCCAATTTCAATACAACGCATGCTCAGATCTGTCGCTCATCATCTTTTCTCAGTGTTCATGATTCTTGAGGTTCACGGCCCGCCCGCAGGCGTAAACAGATGCATCGCATCATGTACCCCCTGAATCAGCATCTGCATCGCGATGACCGTTAGGAGTAACCCCATGATTCGAGTGATCACATTCACCCCGTCTTTCCCCAGAAAATCCACCAGTTTCTGCGCGTATAAAAAGCAAATCAGGGTGAGCAGGCACAACACCGCAAATGCCGAGATGGTGATCAGAATATGCAGCAGACTCGCTGCCGCAGAATAATTCATCGCGGTCGCGATGGTGCCCGGACCGGCCAGAATCGGAATGGCGAGCGGCGAAATCGAGATATCCTCGGCATCACGACTGGGACTTTGAGAGTGCATGGCAGAACTGCTCCCCTGCAACATATGAAAGCCGACTAAAAAGACCAGAATGCCTCCTGCCAGACGCAGCGCTGGCAAGGTAATGCCAAATAACTGGAATATCCCTTTTCCCAGCAAACTGAACGCCGCGACAATAAAGAATGCAGCCGTCAGCGCTTTGATGGCAGTTTGTCTTTTTTCGGCACTGGACTGGTGCGCCGTCAGCCCCGTAAACACCGCGGTATTGGCAATGGGGTTCATGATGGCGAAAAAGCCCATAAAAACCGTAACGCCCAAAGTCACCAGATCAATCATCTGTCCCTCCTGCGACGTTCATCGTAATGCACTGAGTTTAGCTGCTTTTTGCCCTCACCGATGCCTTCAGTCCAATCTGGCGCCCCTTTTTCTCCCCTTCAGCCCACTGGCAGGCATAAAAAAACAGCACTGGGCTCTGATGCCGGAGCGCATCAGCCACAGTGCTGCTTTTCTCTGAATATACTCCGGAGGTCGGTGATTACAGAGACAATTGCGTAAAGAAGCCTGCCAGTGAAGCACTCATCAGGTTGGCAAACGTCGCGGCAATCACGGCACGAATTCCCAGGCTGGCAACATCTTTACGACGCTCCGGCACCATGGCACCAATTGAGCCCAGCTGAATGGCAATCGAACCGATATTCGCAAAACCACACAGGGCAAACACCACGATGATCTGGCTGTGTGCCGACAAAGTATCTTTCACGGTCGCGAAATCCATAAAGGCAACGAATTCATTCATGGCGATCTTCTGGCCCAGCAGGCTGCCAACAGCCATCACTTCATCCATTGGGACACCCGTGACAAAGGCCAGCGGCGCAAACAGGTAACCGAAAAGACGCTGCAGAGACAACCCCTGAATCTCCAGCTCCTGACCCAGAAGATCCAGTCCGTGGTTCACCATGGCAATCACGCTGATAAAGGCAATCAGCATGGTGCCGACCGCAACGGCAACTTTCATCCCGTTCATGGCACCGGATGCCAGCGCATCAATTGCATTACTTTGCTCACTGCCAGAGAGGTCAATCTCTGACTGATCAACGGGCTGCTGGGTTTCCGGCACCATGATTTTCGCCATCAGCAGTCCGCCCGGAGCCGCCATAAAGCTGGCTGCAATCAGGTACTTCAGATCCACGCCCATGGCTGCATAACCGCCCAAAACACTGCCAGCGACGGAAGCCATGCCGCCCACCATCACAGCGAACAGCTCTGAACGCGTCATGGAAGCCAGAAATGGTCGGACGACCAGAGGCGATTCGCCCTGAGACAGAAAAATATTACTGGTCGCGACCAGAGATTCAGCACGGGTTGTTCCCAGCAAACGTTCCAGACCACCGCCGATCACCCGGATCACCACGCCCATGACACCCAGATAATAGAGCAGAGAAATGAGTGCGCTGATAAAAATGATGAGCGGTAAAACTTTGACAGCGAACACAAACCCCACAGCCCCACTGTCTGCAAGCGGGCCGAAGACAAATCCAATCCCTTCGTTGGCGAATCCGATAATGGTCGATACTCCCTGGCTCATCTTACCGAGCAGGGATTGCCCCCACGGCAGATACAGCACAAAGGCTGCCAGCGCAAACTGCAACCCGAATGCGCCGCATACGGTTCGCCAGCGAATGGCCTGTCGATTGGTTGAAAGTGCATACGCACATAAAAAAATTGCGACGATACCTGCCGCGCTGAAGAGAAGCTGCATAAAACTACCTTGCGATGTCGAAGTCCGATGAGTGTGGACTGGCGCACGCAAAGCTGCCGAAGGCGAGAAATTCCGTCATGCGTGTGTGCCAAGAAGCATCTCAGTGCAACACCTGGCATCCATGGGCAAACGCGGCGACTGATAGCTGGCAACTGCAGAGTTCAATCTGAATTCAGGTTGAACACGCAAGCCGGGAGCGCATATTAATGTGACATGCATCTAATTTCCAGCACCGATTTCCGGTCAGGAAAAAGAAAACGTTTGCCAGAGAAAAAAGCAAGACGCTGAGAACACAAGCTTCGGAAATCCTTCCGAAGCCAGTGATCAATCGTGCGGTTAACCTGCGGCAGACATCTCCCGCCATCAGGCAATGGTTTGCGGAACCTGTCTGACCTGAACCAGTTGCACGAATACAGGTGTTGTGAGAGATAACATGACTTTTCAGTCAGTTAAATCGAACAGCATACATGCCGTTCAGTCTCTGATTCAAAAGTTTATCCAGGCAATCCTTTTCGCATCAGCCTGAGCTGGTGCATCTTCAACAACAACCCGGAGCTTTTTGCCTGCCATATAAGCCGAAATCGCCATCGATAACGTACTGTCATAAGCGTCATCATTATTTTCCAGATAGGCAAACGTAATATCATTGCAAGCGGCATTCTTCCCCGCCCCCATCAAGATCAACATTTTGTTGGCATGGAAAGACCCATCTCCGCGATCAGCCTGCACATAAACAGTTTTCAAATCCACCTCACCACAGTCGATTGTCTCAGCAGACTGAACCAACCCACTGGCTGCTATCATCGCCGCCGTTAAAACATATTTCATCAATAGCTCCAACCTGTTCTCATTAAGAAACAGAGAGCATACATTAAGATGGATGTTAAACTAATTCAATGCACAGGAAACTGCCTCATACGTCATCGCATAGACAACCATCAAGGCCGCCAGAACACGACGTTCATCCGGCAGTGATTCATCCAGCCAGACATAATCGCCGCGAGCGCCTAAAGGCTGCCCTGACGAGAAATGATATTCTGCGATCACACGTTGATTAAGCCGGACGCGGTTGCCGCCAACCTCAATGGCGTCTTTGGCTTCATTTTCAAGCAGAGCCGTATTTTGCACGGTCCACAACGCTTGTTTCACCTGCGCTGCGCCACTGAGCAACACTGGCTCATCCCCAAACAATGAGTCCCCTGCCCCGAAGACAGGCTTTGTTTGAACGCAGGCCTGCCGGTAATTCATGGCAGCCTGTACATCGGTAAACCCCGACAACGTCAGTTGCACTTCCTGCACATTGAATGGTGCATGGTGCGCGTCCGGAAAATCACCCGCTTCATGAAGATTCACCCAACGCTTTCGGATCACTCCCTGAAAATCGGCAAACCGGATTTGTCTGCCATCGTCATCAGACTGATCTGCAATGCGATATCTGGCGTGTTCCGTCAGGATATCCGGGCGACCATGATGCATCTGTAAGCCACATCCCGCGAGTCCGAGTCCGAGGAACAGGCTGATCAATTGAGTCTTCAAAAGATTTTCCCTGAATGAACAAAGCGTCCCTGAACATCCAGTATATGCAGACATTTTCGGGTTTCATACTTCAAGTCTGAGGAATGTTTTTATACCAACCAAAGTAAGTCAATGATCAGATATAGCGCAGGAAAAATGTTTGAGAACAAGGCAGATTTTTTAGATAAGTAGTGATTCTACAATCAAAAAATCTAACGCAGTGATCGAACATTTGAACAAGCTAGGATGACCAGTGATTGACTGCGATTGGTATTAGAGAAGAAGACAGAAAACATCAGCCCGCTTTCCTGCGTTTGATGACAAGAGAAAAGCGGGCGTCCGTTTCAGAACGCAGAAACGACAAAGCCCCGACTTTCGTCGAGGCTTTGTCGTTGAAGTTGGTGCCCGGGGCCGGACTTGAACCGGCACAGTGTTACCACCGGCGGATTTTGAATCCGCTGCGTCTACCAATTTCGCCACCCGGGCAGATGGGGGTCATTATACGTATACCGTGTTGATGTGCAAGAAACTTTATCTGGCCTCACGAACCGTTTGCTGTTTTTTTCAACACGATGCAAACACATCAACCAATTTACACATCAAGGCTTTCAATTCAACGAATAAACGTGGGGAGACACCTTTGGTATGTACCCCTGCGAAAGAAGTATTGCTACACTGTGCGCCAGATTTTTCTGGCAGGCCGGTTTGGCCGATCGCTCACATTTTCTGGTGGAACCATGACAACGAAAGTGAATCAGGACACAACGCACACCAAACAATATCCGGGGCTTTTCCGCCGGATCGGCGCCTGGATTTATGATGCGCTGGTCGTTGCGGCCGTACTCATGCTCGCGGGCGGACTGGCAATGGCAGTCGTCGCCATCCTGCTCAATACCGGCATACTGACGCTGGCACCTTATATCGATGCCAGTGAATACCTCAGCAGACATTCGGTGGCTGCCCCGCTGTATTCGATGTATCTGGCTTTGAGTGTGATTGGATTTTATGCTTATTTCTGGTGTAAAGCCGGACAGACACTGGGCATGCGGGCCTGGAAACTACGCATCCAAAATGCGGACGGTTCCAACATTCGCCTGACGCAGGCCCTGATCCGGATGGCAACGTCAGCTTTTGGTTTAGGCAATCTGATGGTTCCCTTCAGCACCACCAAACAGTCTTTTCAGGATCTGATGGCAGAGTGCGAAATGGTCTTACTGCCGAAACCGAACTAAGTGCTCACGGATAAAAAAATGGCGCCTGAACGGCGCCATTTCTATTTGTTGATGATTCTGTCTCAGAGTTTTCGCTTGAGCAAATACAGTGTAATGCCAAGGAACACCAAACTTGGCCCCAATGCCCCAATCACCGGATGCAGCCGATAGACAATACTCAGCGGACCGAAAACTTCGTTGGAGATATAGAAGGCAAATCCAAAAATCACCCCGGACAATACTCTGGCCCCCATCGTGACCGAACGCAGTGGCCCGAACACGAACGACAGAGCCAGCAACATCATGACGGCGATCGAAACCGGCTGAAGCGCTTTACGCCAGAAAGCCAGCTCATACCGGGACGCATCTTGCTTGGTATCTTTCAGATAACTCACATAGTCATAGACGCCGGTCAGTGCCAGTTCTTCCGGTTTCACCGTAACCACGGCCAGCTTGTCCGGCGTCAGACTGGTTTGCCAGATTTTCGTATCAAAATGCGTATTTTCCTGTTTTACCTCACCGATCTGGGTCACGGTGACATCTTTCAGTTCCCAGCCTTTCTCCTCGACAAAGGTTGCCGTACGGGCGAACAGGTTTTCCTTTAAGACGTCATTCTCATCGAATTCCCAGATGTTGATGGCATTGAGCGTGGTTTGTTCATGGATCCGACCAATATAGATGAAGTCATTGTCATCTTTGGCCCAGACTCCCCGCTGTACCGAGAACACGTTCCCCCCGGAGGTCCAGACCGCCCGGAGTTCACGGGCTGCCTTTTGCGCCTGTGGCGCCCCCCATTGCCCCAGCACCATCACCAGCAGCATCAGCGGTACCGCCGTTTTCAGCACGGACATGCCGATATCCAGTTTCGAGAACCCTGCCGCCTGCATGACCACCAGCTCCGAACTGGAGGCCAGCGTTCCCAGACCAATCAGGGCCCCAAGCAGGACTGCCATGGGAAAAAACATTTCAATATCACGCGGCACACTGAGCAACACGTAAATTAATGCTTTCCACAAATCATAGCTACCGTCGCCGACTTTACGCAGCTGTTCCACATATTTAATGATGGCCGACAGCCCCACCAGCGTCGACAGAGTCAATGCAGAAGTCGCAATAATGGTCCGGCCAATGTACCAGTCGAGAATCTTAAACATCAGCCGCGTCTCCGGAATTTTTCTCTGAATAGTCGCATTGGTAAGGTATCCCAGCTATTGAGGCCAATGGCGACCAACAGCATGATGATATTGATCCCCCAAAGTCCGATCCCGACCGGTAACGCACCGTCTTCGACAGCAGATTTCGCAGCACTGATTGCCAGGAAATAGGTCAGATAGATGAGCACCGCAGGCACCAGTTTGGCAAAACGACCCTGTCGCGGGTTCACCGCAGATAACGGCACCACCACCATGGTCAGCAACGGAATACAGAGCACCAGCGACATCCGCCACTGGAATTCAGCCTGCGCAGCCAGCTCCGGTCGCTGCATCAGCGCCAGAGTCGGCAGTGCATCCCAGTCCCGGTTCTTTTCTTTGATGGCCCGCTGCCCGATCACCGCCTGATAGTTATCAAAAGAGGTGATGCTGTAATCCAGACGCGTCGGTAGCCCTTCGTAACGCACCCCATCTTGCAGATCGAGTACCTGCCGGCCGTCTTTCAGCTCACTGATCGTGCCGCTGTTGGCAAACATCACGCTCGGACGCAGGGTGTCACTGGCCGTCGGCTGTGCCACAAAAACACGATTCAACGTGCCGCCTTTGTCTGTAATGTCATCGACAAAAACGACCCCCCGACCATCCGGCGCGCCCTGAAACTGCCCTTTGACCAGCAGATCAAGGCCGGAATCAGCTTCCACCTGCTCCATCACCTGGGTTTCTTTCTCGGCACTCCAGGGCGCCAGCCACAAGGCATTAAAGCCTGCCACTGACCCCGTGATGATTGCCAGCCACAATGCTGCGCGAATAAGGAAAGTATTTCCAATCCCTGTGGCATTCATCACAGTTATTTCACTTTCCGCATATAATCGCCCAAATGTGAGCAAGATCCCGATATACAGACTGAGCGGGAGCATCAACATCGCCATTGACGGCATGTATAACCCCATCAGGGTCAGTACCAGGTCGCCGGGAATGGATCCTTCTGTCGCATCGGCCAGGATGCGGATAAACTTCTGACTAATAAAGATAAGAAACAATACAAAAAGCACTGCAACCTGGCTCTTTATTGTCTCACGTGTCAAATAACGAACAATAATCACGCGTTACATACCCATAGAAAACTTGTTTTTTTGCTGGAATCACTATAATTTTCCGGTAAATCAGTTATTTTTTTATCTTTCGGCTAACTGTCAGCCTGCACTTCGATCTTAAACTGAATTCAAGAGACAACAAGTAAGTGCGGCATTATCTATCATTTAGCCCTCATTGTCTTTATAGGATGTTAGGAGTACGCATGGAGTTCAGTGTTAAAAGTGGTAGCCCCGAGAAACAGCGCAGTGCCTGTATCGTCGTTGGCGTCTTCGAACCACGCCGCCTCTCTCCAATTGCTGAACAACTGGATAAGATCAGCGAGGGCTACATTAGTTCCCTGCTGCGTCGCGGTGATCTGGAAGGAAAGCCGGGACAGATGCTGTTGCTGCATCACGTGCCTAATGTGCTGTCAGAGCGCGTCCTGCTGGTTGGCTGCGGAAAAGAACGCGAGCTGGATGAGCGCCAGTACAAGCAAATCATCAAGAAAACCATCAGTACCCTGAATGAAACCGGGTCGATGGAAGCCGTGTGTTTTCTGACTGAACTGCATGTCAAAGGCCGCGACACCTACTGGAAGGTTCGTCAGGCGGTAGAGACCACCAAAGACAGCCTCTACACTTTCAACCAGTTCAAGAGCACGAAGCCGGAGACGCGTCGTCCGCTGCGCAAGCTGGTCTTTAATGTTCCGACCCGCCGCGAACTGTCGCTGGGTGAACGTGCAATCAGCCATGGTCTGGCTATTGCCTCCGGTGTCCGTGCTGCAAAAGATCTGGGCAACATGCCACCGAACGTGGCCAACCCGGCTTATCTGGCTTCTCAGGCACGCCGTCTGGCAGACGATTTTGAAACCGTCAGCACCAAGATCATTGGCGAGCAGGAAATGAAAGAACTGGGCATGACGTCCTATCTGGCGGTTGGTCAGGGCTCAAAGAACGAAGCCATGATGTCCGTCATTGAGTACAAAGGTCATCCGGACCCGAACGCCAAGCCGATTGTGCTGGTGGGTAAAGGTCTGACCTTCGACTCCGGCGGTATTTCAATTAAGCCGTCTGCCAACATGGACGAAATGAAATACGACATGTGTGGTGCCGCGACGGTCTTCGGCGCCATGCGCTCTCTGGCGAAACTGAATCTGCCGGTGAACGTCATTGGCGTACTGGCGGGTTGTGAAAATATGCCAGACGGCAGTGCGTACCGTCCGGGTGATATTCTGACCACCATGTCCGGCCAGACGGTTGAAGTGCTGAACACCGATGCCGAAGGTCGTCTGGTGCTGTGCGACGCCCTGACTTATGTCGAGCGTTATGAGCCTGAATGTGTGGTGGATGTTGCCACCCTGACCGGCGCCTGCGTTGTGGCACTGGGTCATCACATCAGTGGCCTGATTGCGAACCACAATCCACTGGCGCATGAGCTGGTGAATGCCTCTGAGCAGGCAGGGGACCGTGCTTGGCGTCTGCCAATGACAGATGAGTACCAGGAGCAGCTGGCCAGCCCGTTTGCGGATCTGGCCAACCTGGGCAGTCCGGGTGCCGGTACCATCACTGCCGGCTGCTTCCTGTCGCGCTTCACCAAGAAGTACAACTGGGCACACCTGGATATCGCCGGTACCGCTTGGACCGGAGGCAAAGACAAAGGCGCGACCGGTCGTCCGGTTCCGCTGCTGGTCCAGTTCCTGCTCAATAGAGCCGGGCTGGAAAACCTCGATTAATCATCATCGACAGAGGGGCCAGCAGGCCCCTTTTTTCGGATAGTAATTTATGAGCCATGCGACCTTTTATATCATTGATGACGCCGCCCCCGAGGCAAGGCTGAAACTGGCCTGTCAGCAGGCAGCATGGCGCTACCAGCAAGGCCAGACCGTTTATCTGCTCGCTGAAAGCCGCGAACAGGCCGAATGGCTGGACGAATACCTCTGGCAACAGGAACCGGATCACTTTGTCCCCCATAATCTCATTGGGGAAGGTCCGCGTCAGGGCTCCCCGGTCGAAATCGGCTGGCCCGGTATGCGCCACAGTGGCCGACGGGCCGTGCTGATAAATTTGGGACAAGACGCACCAAATTTTGCCGTGACCTTTGCACAAGTGGTAGACTTCGTTCCTTGCGATGAACAACTCAAGCAGCAGGCCCGCGAACGTTTTAAAGCGTATCGCCTGGCTGGCATCCAATTACAGACCGCCGCTGCGCCTGAGTCGCCCTAATTCCACCGAGATCCATCAAGAGCGCTATGGAAAAGACATACAACCCACAATCGATTGAACAAGCGCTGTATCAGCGCTGGGAAGAGGCTGGTTACTTCAAGCCTCACGGTGACACGACGAAAGATGCCTACAGCATCATGATCCCACCGCCGAACGTCACAGGCAGCCTGCACATGGGCCACGCGTTCCAGGATTCCATCATGGATACCCTGATCCGTTGTGAGCGTATGAAAGGCAAAAACACCCTGTGGCAGGTCGGTACAGACCACGCAGGCATTGCCACCCAGATGGTTGTGGAGCGTAAGATCGCTGCTGAAGAAGGCAAAACCAAGCACGATTACGGTCGTGAAGCTTTCATTGACAAGATCTGGGAATGGAAAGGCGAATCCGGCGGCACCATCACCAAGCAGTTGCGCCGCCTGGGTGCATCGGTCGACTGGGATCGTGAGCGTTTCACCATGGATGACGGCCTGTCCAATGCCGTGCGTGAAGTCTTTGTCCGTCTGTACGAAGACGATCTGATCTACCGTGGCAAGCGCCTGGTGAACTGGGATCCAAAACTGCACACGGCAATCTCAGATCTGGAAGTTGAAAACAAAGACAAGAAGGGCCACATGTGGCACTTCCGCTATCCGCTGGCCGATGGCGTAAAAACTGCGGATGGCAAAGATTACATCGTGGTTGCCACCACACGTCCGGAAACCATGCTGGGTGATACCGGCGTTGCAGTGAATCCAGAAGATCCGCGTTATCAGGATCTCATTGGCAAACACATCCTGCTGCCAATCGTGAACCGCCGGATTCCTATCGTGGGCGATGAGCACGCAGACATGGAAAAAGGCACCGGTTGTGTGAAGATCACCCCGGCGCACGATTTCAATGACTACGAAGTAGGCAAGCGTCACAGTCTGCCGATGATCAACATTCTGACTTTCGACGCTAACATCCGTGATACGGCTGAAGTATTCAACAGCAACGGCGAACCCACGGACGTTTACGCGACCGACATGCCTGCAGCCTATCAAGGCATGGAACGTTTTGAAGCGCGGAAAGCCATTGTCGCTGAATTTGATGCCCTGGGCCTGCTGGACGAAATCAAAGATCACGACCTGACCGTGCCATATGGCGACCGTGGCGGCGTGGTGATCGAGCCGATGCTGACCGACCAATGGTACGTGCGCACTGCACCACTTGCCGCACCAGCAGTGAAAGCGGTTGAAGACGGCGACATCAAATTCGTGCCGAAGCAGTACGAGAACATGTACTTCTCGTGGATGCGCGACGTACAGGACTGGTGTATTTCCCGTCAGCTGTGGTGGGGTCACCGCATCCCGGCCTGGTACGACAATGACGGCAACGTCTATGTTGGCCGCACGGAAGAAGAAGTCCGTGAAAAATACGGTCTGGCACCTGTGATCGTGCTGAAACAAGACGACGACGTGCTGGATACCTGGTTCTCCTCTGCCCTGTGGACATTCGGGACTCAAGGCTGGCCGGAGAAAACCGATGATCTGAAAGTCTTCCACCCGTCTGATGTGCTGGTGACCGGTTTCGACATCATCTTCTTCTGGGTTGCCCGCATGATCATGATGACCATGCACTTCTGTAAAGATGAAGACGGTAAAGCACAGGTTCCATTCAAAACCGTCTACGTGACCGGCCTGATCCGTGACGAAAACGGCGACAAGATGTCGAAGTCGAAAGGGAACGTGCTGGATCCAATCGATATGATCGACGGGATTGATCTGGAGTCTCTGGTTCAGAAACGGACTGGCAACATGATGCAGCCGCAACTGGCCGCGAAGATCGAGAAAAACACCCGTAAAACATTCGAAAACGGCATTGAACCTTATGGTACTGACGCCCTGCGTTTCACCCTGGCTGCCATGGCATCGACCGGCCGTGACATCAACTGGGACATGAAGCGTCTGGAAGGTTACCGGAACTTCTGTAACAAGCTGTGGAACGCCAGCCGTTACGTGCTGATGAACACCGAAGATCAGGATTGCGGCTTTGCCGAAGGCGCTGAGCTGGAATACTCTCTGGCAGACAAGTGGATCGAATCTCAGTTCGAGCTGGCTGCGAAAGAGTTCAACAGCCACATTGAAAACTTCCGTCTGGATATGGCAGCCAACAGTATCTATGAGTTCATCTGGAACCAGTTCTGTGACTGGTATCTGGAACTGACCAAACCGGTTCTGTGGAAAGGCACTGAAGCGCAGCAACGCGCGACCCGCCGTACCCTGATTACTGTGCTGGAGAAGACCCTGCGTCTGGCCCATCCGGTGATCCCGTACATCACAGAAACCATCTGGCAGAGCGTGAAGCCACTGGTGAAAGGCGTCGAAGGCGACACCATCATGACACAGGCACTGCCTCAGTATGATGACGCGAACTTCAATGCCGATGCACTGGCTGACATCGAATGGGTGAAGAACTTTATCACCAGCATTCGTAACCTGCGCGCCGAATATGACATTGCACCAAGCAAAGGCCTGGATGTGATGCTCAAAGCCGCCGACGACAAAGACGCTGCCCGTTTGCAGCAAAACCAGGCTGTTCTGGTTGCGCTGGCGAAACTGGAAAGTCTGCGTGTACTGGCTGCCGGTGAAGAAACACCGGCTTGTGCCACAGCACTGGTCGGCAAGTCGACGCTGATGATTCCGATGGCGGGTCTGATCGACAAAGACGCTGAGCTGGCACGTCTTGACAAAGAAATGGCCAAGACTCAGGGCGAGATCAAACGCATCGCAGGCAAACTGGGTAACGAAGGTTTCGTCGCAAAAGCGCCGGAAGCCGTGGTGGCCAAAGAGCGCGAGAAGCTGGAAGGTTACAAAGAAACCCTGTTCAAACTGGAAGAGCAGAAAGCGACCATCGCAGCGCTGTAAGCGGTTTCAGTTCACAGCAAGACATGAAAAAAGAGGCCGAATGGCCTCTTTTTTGTGCGCAAACATCGCCCCCTAATCCGCAGCACAGGTCACACCGGGGTTCACGTCGACAAAAATCTTCACATTCAATTGCTTGAGCGTTGTCATTTGCGAGCAAGGCACATGAACCGCACCGGTGAGATCAACCCGAGACAGCGAACTGAACAGTCTCTTTTGCTTCAGGTCAATCAACGGGCTGATATCTGTCCCCTTGAAGCCCTGTAAAGAAATATGCATGAGTTCCGGTAACACGCGCAAAGCAGAAAGATCGGTGACATGGGTATGATTCAGATACACATTTCTTAATTCACTCAACTGTTCCAGCGATGGCAACATTGAGATATCGGTGTCTGATAAGTTCACCCATTGCAACTTCGTCAACCCTGACAGGGCCGAAATATCTGTCAGTGGATTGCCCGAAATATCCAGTGTTTTTAATTCGGTTTGAACCGCCAGTCCGATTGGATCAAGCTGAGTCAATCCTGAATCAGCAAGCTCAAGGGAAATCAGGTTGGACTTTTCCCTGAAAAAGCTGAAGTCGCTGATCTGAGTGTTCCCTATCGCAATTTTCTGTAGCTCATTCATTCGCAGAAAAATATGACCATCACTGATGCCTGTGCCATACAAGTTGATTCCATTCAGTTGAGTGAGTTGAGGCAGCGCACTGATATCGGTCAGCCATGGACTATGGGTCAAAGCCAGCTCCGTCAGGCTGGTCAGCGCTTTCAGCACAGTCAAATCAGTCATGACCGTTTGCTGAAGCTCAAGACTTTTCAGTGTGCTCAATGACACCAAAGCGGAAACATCCGTGATCTGGTTTTTCGCCAGCACCCCGATATGGTTCAGATGGGTAAATTGTGCCAAGCCATCGAACTGACTGATCCCCGCATAATCAGGACCACATTCAAGCTGGTTTAAATCCCCGATATCACGAACTTTCGGGGCAAGATCCTCAACACAGCGACGCAGTTGTGAATCGATAATTTTATCGAACGCAACCTCAGTATAGGGCTGGATCTGTAGCGTGATTTGCGATGAACTCATCAGCCCGTCGCTGTTTTCCACCGTGACAGCCAATGTGATCGTTTCTGGTGAGTTTTCTTCAATGTTCGGAAATTTGAATGTGACACGGCTGCTATCACGATCAAAGAGCGTGACGTGAGGACCCTCAGTCTGATACCAGTCATAGCTCACACCCGAAGTGTCTTTGACCTGAACCGTCGCGGAAGTCAGTTGCCGCTCAAAACCATCGTTCCCCGTCACTGAAATAATTTCTGGCGGCGCGATCCCGCTAAACCGTTCATCCAACTGTGTGTCTTCGGGGGTCACACCAAGCACATTCAACGGCGATCGGATAAAGTCGTTCAACCCTTGGTACAGCACTTTCTGCAAATTGACATCATCCAGCCGGCCATCGTCCGACAAGTCTCTGGAAACCATTTCAAGCCAGTCGGTTAAACTGTACGCATTTGTATTAATCGCAACCATCATGGCTGCAATCGCTAAAGCATGCTCAGTGCTATCCCCTTTCCTGAAGATGCCCGACGGATCCAGCAAATTCGTGGGCGAGTAAAAAACAAGGCTGCGACGCAGACCAAAGGCGAACGCAATATCCCGATTCGCTTGCTCAACGGTATTTTTCGTCAGCATTGTCCCGAGCATTTTTGCCCGGCGAACAGCGAGTTCAGTCAACGGCGTAATATTCAATGTCGTCAATCTGGCCGCAGACGTATAGGTTGCTGCCTGGAGGGGCTGTTCCAGAGTGACGGACTGACCTGTCGCCTCACTTTCATATATGCCCCCCGTCACTTCAGCAATAATAATGCCTTCATAAAATTGATAATTCTTGATGCGATAGCGACCGTCAGTTGCGGTGATCGCTTCTCCGATGACCGTGCCATCTGGCTGATAAATGATCACCCTTGCACCCGCTAACGGACCTTTAAAAGCGATGCCTGAAATCACCGGAACCGGAGATATGCGAAAAGAATAGTGCTGTTCCGTTGATAAGCCTTCAACGTCTGTGACCGTTAATTTGAGCACGAAGAATTGACTTGTCTCTGGTGCCGGTACTTTGATGGAAACCGCAGCGGTTTCAGCCCCTTGCATGAACACCTCAGGACCGCTGATTTGCTGCCACTGATACCCCAATGCACCTTGATTATCCGTAATCTCAGGCGCAATTTCATAGACGCCCCCCTCTATCAGCGTTGACGCTGCGAGTTTTTCTACCACTGGCGGTGTATTGCGGTAAAACGCCTTGTCTTTGGATGTTTGACTCCGGTCCAGTACAACCCGGTTGAGTGGAGAATCGAGAAAATCATTGATGCCCGCATGCAGTTGATTCAGCACTTGAGGGTCATCCAGATTGCCATTATCTGCAAAGTCCTGACGAAAACCGTTCAACACTTCCCCAAGACCGATGCCTTCAGCCTGTGCAATTTTCGTCATCCCGGCAATGACCAGCGCATAATCAACATGAAGGCCGGATTGTCCCTGATGCGCGGTATCCAGCAAATCAACGGGGGCTTCACTCACAATATCCAGATCCAATGCCATGGATTCCGCAACATGACGATTTGCCCATGCGACCCGATCCATCGACAGACCCAGATTGGCTTCACGGGCCGCTAACTCGGTCAGCAAGGTCACGTTCATCACCGCTTCGCTTTCCGACAGCACTTTCACTGCACTCAAACTGTCCGTCAGTGACGTGAGTTCGCCGGTTGCTTCATCAATGTAATTTCCCCCAGCGGCAGTAATCCGGATCACCCCCTGATAAGACATATCCAGAGACAACCGATAAAAACCTTTATCGTCAGTGACAGTTTCACCAAGCGGGTTTCCGATGGCATCAAAAGCGCGTACCGTCGCATATGCCACTGGCCCTTTAAAAACCTGCCCCTGAATCTGAGTGGATGCGGTGACAGCAGGAGACTGCTCTGACTGCCCGTCTCCACCATGACAGGCAGCCAGAGCAATCACAGACATGAGCATCAAAATTTGTCTGATATTTGAAAATGAGATCATCACTATCTTCCATGAGGTGACATGATTGGATAAACAGGCCTGCGCCAATCCCAACACAGCAAGCGCATAACCAACAAGATGTATAGTTCGGTGGATTTTAAATGCTAATCAATTGGTTACAACATAAAGGTTCGTTCCTGCCCGTACATTCACCCACGAACATCACGCATTGCGACACGGATATCATTCATGAGACCCAGCAGGATGACGACAAGCGGCAGCAAAAGTGGACAGCATTGAGGCCAGTGTCATTTGTTTTTTCATTGAGCGTTCTTCCTGTGATTTCTGAACATCGTGTTCATCCGCGTGAACCACCGGAGACTAACTTTCAAACCGATAGACACAAGAATGCAATAAATTGCTCTTGACCGTTTTCACAGGCTGAAATGTTTTTCCTCATGTCATTGCACAAGAAATCAGAGTTGAGCTGAAAAGCAGGAAGACGAAAATAGAAAGGAATCAATAATACCAATCAAAGTAAGTCAGTGATCAAAAATAGCGCAGGAAAAATGTTTGAGAACAAGGCAGATTTTTTAGATAAGTAGTTATTCTACAATCAAAAAATCTAACACAGTTATCGAACATTTGAACAAGCTAGGATGATCAGTGATTTACTGCGATTGGTATAAGCTACCCGGATCACCGGATAGCTTTTTTTGTTAATCGCGGGATGTTTGCTGAAGGCTCTGAATACGCTCAGAAAGCTCCGGGTGACTTTGCAGCCATGCCGGCAACTCGCTGTCACCATCGTGATCCATAAAACGATTGAACATCGCCACCATGGGCTCCGTTGAGCCATACTGCCGGATCATCTGCTCAGCAGCGAAGCGGTCCGCCTCGCGCTCGGCATCCCGGGAGTAACCGGAAGACGCAATAAAAACGCCGGTACCGGTCAGGTTATCCACCAGACCTGAACTTTCCCCGGTCAGGAGGGCAACCGAGACAGATATCAGAGCCGACTGAACCACGGCTTCCATCACATGCTGGTGGTACACATGGCCGACTTCATGCAGCAGCACACTCTCCAGTTCGGCAGGTGTCGTTGCCAGCTCAACCAGCGAATCCGTCACGACAATGGTCCCGTCACTCAATGCAAAAGCGTTGGGGCCATGCTCCCAAGTGCGAAACACGATCTTCGGTTCAACCGGTAAAGCGGGCAAATTGTCCTGCAACAAAGCAAACCGGTCTCGAATCTCCCATTGCTCCGGTTCCGTCAGATCCGACGGCTCGAAAAGATGCGCATCCAAGATCTCAAGGACATTTTCACCCAGATAGACAGGCACCGCTTGTGGCAACATCCGGGCAAAATAATGACTCGCCGCAGGAATGCCATAACGGAACCCTCCCAGGCCCGCCAGTACCGTCAGCACGATACTGAGCAGGATCGCCAGCCAGTGGCGATCCAGTCGGTGCACCCAACGGCTCTGATGTGGCGCATGCTGCGCAATCCATCCCTTCAGAGTCTGATCATCGTTGGGTTTAAACAACCAGCCATCCGGAAATGTCACCGATACAGGCAGATTTCCTAATGGCTCAGTCAGCTTCGCACGCGAGGCCGCACATTGCGTGGTGTATTCCCCGCAACGTAACGTCAGTTCACCCGAAGCTCCCAATTCCAATTCTGCATCCTGCCGCTCAGCACTGAGCGGCGGATAACAAAAGCCAGAGATGATCATCCCAGTCCCATTTCAATATCAAAGGCAGACGCGACTTCATCCGCAATGGCTGCGCCCTCATCCATGACCTCACCTTTGGCCGTCAGCAGCGAGAGATCCCCGACCACAGACGTATGCTCACACAGGAAGCGCGTTGTGCGGACCATCACCCATGCCCGTGCCAGGCCCAGAGAGAAAGCCTGCGCCAGGAAGTTGGTAATCATCAGCCAAACGAAGCTGCGCGTACGGACGGTCGACGTAAAACCGTATTCCGGGTCTCCCGAGACGACCAGTTGCGCAAAGGTGTAGTTCCGGACACGCACCTGCACAAATACGGCAATAAAGGCCATCAGTAAAATGACATACACCATGCCAGACATCCCGCCCACCATAAACCAGAATTGATCAATCACAGTGCCCATTTCACCCGAACTCATCGTCAAGAAAGCAATCACTACAGCGATAATGGCGGCGACAGCCATCATCACGATAGTCAGGCCAGCGCCCATTAATGCCCCCAGCAAGATGGTTTTGATAAAAAACTCAGTGCTGATTTCTGCGCGGAAAGGCCGATCGCCATACTGATACCCGTTTGCGAAATAACGGGTCATTGCTGCACTCACATAAGCAAATAGAAAGAGATAGGCTGCAACAGTCAAAATGCCACAAATGATAACCAAAACGACAGAGTGCGCTGCGACAAGCGCCGTGATGATCGCCAAGAACACAAGCGGAATCATCCCGATCAGACCAGCCCCCATCATCGCCCAGTAAGCGCCTTTCACGCTTCCCGTAAAGTTAAAACGGACATTTCTGTAACTACTCATCCGCGCATCGAACCGGGCATTATTTCGGGCCAGAATGGGGGTGAAGCCCACAAAAATCAGCATCAGTAATGAAGCAACCAATGGGAAAGTTGCATTTGCGATTGCCCAGATCAAAACACACACAAAAGCAATGATCCGGCCAATCAGGATTTGCGTCGGGGTGGCATGATAATCAAAGCGATCACCTGCAAGCTCCGTGTTGCCGTAAAAATACTTCTTTGTCCGGACCTTTGCCCACGCCGAGTAAATCCCAAGCGTCACAACACTGAGCAGAATATTAACAATCCAGATGCCGAAAAACTCGCCACCTTTACCGTGAAATATAACCTTATTATTCATTCTTATCGTTCCTAGCTGTTCGCAAGCAATCACATCTACCTGAGGAGGCAGGTCGTTCATTCGACGCCATCATAATGCAACATAAAGCACAATAAAGCGTATCGTCGCCATTTTTCATCGAAGCCAGAAAAGATAAGGCGACCCGAAAAGATTATTCATGTTGATTCGTATCAAACAATAGTTAATGACGATTAATATGATAGAACCAATCGTTTTTACTTATTTACCGGGTACACCCATACTGAAAACATCAAACAGAGGGTTTTGCCATGAAAAAAACAATCAGTTTCGCCGTGATTCACTTTACCGTTGCCTTCACCGTCGCTTACCTGCTGACCGGCGATGTGATTCTGGGCAGCCTGATCGCCATGATTGAACCTATGGTCAACACAGTCGCCTTCTACTTTCACGAGAAAGTCTGGCAGTGGCCATCTCTGAAAACATCCCGGTTTGGGAAACCATCAAACAAGACCATGACATTTGCCGTGGTCCATTTCAGTGTTGCATTCAGTGTGGCTTCCCTGCTCAGTGGCAGCTGGATGATTGGCGGCATTATGGCGCTGATTGAGCCCTCAATTAATACGCTGGCATATCTGGCGCATGAAACCCTGTGGCAACGTCGTGAAAAACGTGAGGCACAACATACAGCGTTTCACTGCCATCATCATTCTGTTTTTCATTGACATTGTTGTTATCCGCAACTAAATTCGGTTGCGAACAACAACCGAATGGAACACAGACATGGATGCACAAACCCTGCGCCACCTCTCCCGCCAGTTGGTTCGCCAGCTCGGCATGCTGGATAATCAGTGCGGCAATATAGACCTCACTCCAGTTCAGGCCCACACACTGATCGAACTGGAAGCGGCGCCCTGCACCGTCAGTGATATGGCCAGTCTGCTCAATGTCGATAAGTCCAATGCCAGCCGTACACTCGCTGTTCTGAGCAACCTGGGCCTGATCCGCTTTCATCCGCATCCCGACGATAAACGAAGCCAGATTGCCACGCTGACCCCTGCCGGGCAGACGAAACTGACCGCACTGCACCACAGTCTGAATACTCAGGTGGAAGGTTTTCTGGATCAGATGGATCTGGATGAGATTGAAGCGCTGGGTGCCAGTCTGGCCAGATACAAAAAATCCATGGTCATGGCCAGCCGTCAGCAGGGTTACGCCATCCGGCCGTTAACGCCGCTGGATAACGCATCGATTGCCGCCGTGATCCGAAAAGTCTCGGCTGAATATGGCCTGACCGCAGACAAAGGCTATGGTGTCGCCGATCCGACGCTCGACAGCATGAGTGAAGTCTATCAGGCGGACAGGCATGAGTACTGGGTGATCGAACATCACCACCGGGTGCTGGGCGGGGGTGGTATTGCCGCACTGGCTGGGGAAGCGGATGTCTGCGAATTGCAGAAAATGTACTTTCTGCCGGAGCTTCGCGGTTTAGGGCTGGCGCGAAAGCTTGCGGTGAAAGCCCTGCGTTTCGCCCGGGAACAGGGTTACCGTGCCTGCTACCTGGAAACGACTGCCAATCTGGTAGAAGCCATCGCGCTTTACGAGTCTTTAGGATTTCACCATATTGAGGAACCTATGGGCAACACCGGGCATGATGCCTGTGAAATCCGGATGGTGAAGTGGTTTGGACAGAAACAATTTCACTGCTCAATATTGCCATGAAGTCGCGTTTTTCTTATCGATGCCGCTCTTATCTGAGCGGCATATTGAGCTGATGATGCCCGCTAAATCTGCGTGCTGATCAGCCCCCGGATCTCGCGAAGTGTCGTCTCTTTCACCAGTTGTCCGTCTTCAAAAACAACCTGCAATAATCCTTGCTGCTCCTCGGCTTCGGTCACGTTATCAAAGCACACCAATTCGCCATCGACACGATCCACTTTGAGTAAACCTTTTGCCGATCGTTTTTTACTGTCGGTTTTAGGTTCTTTGAAAATCGCAACCCGCTGGTTGCCTTTCACAACGCTGGTTGCTTTCACCGCTGAGCCATGGGTATCCCGCGTGACATACTGATAGCTGAATGAACCAATTCCCAGTACCACTTTGGAAGCGAACCCTTTGTCCATAAGCCGCTGCAGAATCTGACGCTGGCGGGTCAGGGTAATCGCATCTCCATAAATGGCACCGATATGATCATCCAGCAATTTATAGCCTTTGTCGGTGAATGTGCCACCAAAGGTGTCCCACAAGCACTCAATGAGTCCCTTGATTTCACAGTGCTCGAGCCGTTGCGTGTCGCCTTCGACCACCCCGAAGTATTCCCCCTGCCAACGATAGGCTTCGTACCCTTCACGCACAGCCGCTTGTTCTGCGGCTTGCTGTGAGTTAACCCGTTCACTGTAATCAGACACGGGCGACATCCGATAACCCGTCAGAATTTTCACCGGATCGCCGGAATCCGGGCGAATCACCACAGTCCCCTCGCGGGCCATGATCTCTTCTTTCAGTTGTGGCAGATAGTCCGTCACCAGTTTCCAGAAATCCCAGGTGTCTGATACCACACTGAGAATGCCCGTCGGTGACTGTTCCCGCATCAGATAACGGAAAAACTCAATTTCGCCTTCGAGGATCCAGGAACAGGTGACTGAGTGTTCCGTCGCATCGACTGAGCATCCCACCAGCTCCTCATCCACATTTGCACCATAATATTTTTCTGCAAAGAGCACCGCAGGAATGGTGTCGGTTCCCACCAGCCCCGATGCCAGATGCCCGAAACCACTCATCGCCGCGGCGTGTTTACCGAACATGCCGCGAAAGCTGAAATCATGGCCCTGAAAAGGGACGAACTCGGCTGGCAGTCCTGTTTTTTCCGCAAACTCCCGGAAGACTTTCAGATATGCCACAGACGTGGTGGCGCTGGTTTGAATCGGCCAGTTTTCACAGCTGAGGACGGTCTCAATCATGTTTGTGAGCCACTCAAAGCCTGGTTTGGTGTTTACAATGGTGATTGGCGGCACCTGATAAGGCACCAGCGTGCCTTCCGGTAACGCTTTCACCCTTAACGGCAAATAGCCCAAATCATGCAAAGCTTCCAGATAGCTGACATCCACAGGGTAGCCCAGCATGGCACTCATAATCCGTCTGTGGTTTGCTACTGCACTCTCTCTGTCTGCCGCAAAGAAGGCCTGCCACTCTTCCTGCAGGTAACTTTTGATGAAGTATTGCAGGCCGACAAAGGCTACTGTGTCGTTATTTTCGACATTGCTTAACTTGCCGCTGCGGGACGTATAGTTTGCATAGACTTCTGTGACATCCGGGTGATAGGCACGGCTGTGAAACTCTTTATACACATCTTTCTGCATGCTGGCTGCGGTAATGGTCATGAGGTGCTCCTTAAAGTTCAATCATTTCAAGTTGCACATCGCTGTGCTGGATAAAGTCCGCTTTGTCACGGCAAGAATTCGTGGTGTAAATGGTGTCGATCAGACCAGCAAAAACAGCCAGCCCCTGAGAAAAGATGCCGTGAGTGACATAGAGGGCAACCGACTTGGCCCCTTGTGCCTTCAGCACTTTCGCCAGCTCGGTGAAGGTTCGGCCTCCGTCACAGATATCATCGGCGATCAGCACGTCTTTTCCCCTGACCTCGCCCAGTACCTGAGTTTGCAGGATATCTCCGGTTTTCAGATCACGAACTTTCTGTGCCTGAATCACTTCAGGTTCACCGCCAAAGTGCTCCGCAATTTTGATCGTTTTTTTGCTGGCGCCAGCATCCGGCGACACCAGAGCGAGCTCACCGCGGCTCAGTTGCGCTCGCAAAGCTGGAAACTGTTCAATCAGTGTGACCTGCGAAACATTTTCAACCCGGTCCAATAACGCCGGGACGACATCGCTATGGGCATCCCACACGGTGACTTGATTGAGGTGAAGCGAGTTGATCAGTGAGGCCATGACTTTTGCGCCCAGCGCTTCCCCCGCAACACAGACCCGGTCCTGACGTGCATAAGGAAAATAGGGCAAGAGCAACTCAATTGATGTTCGTTCCATACGCAACCTTTTTAATGCATCGACAGCAAGGAAGAGTCGCATGATCTGTGAGGCATCCGAGGCTCTGACAATCACCTGTATCTTCTCACTTTGAGCAAAATCCGATGGCTCGAAACGAATGTGCTCCTCCCCACCGGAGAATGTAAACGCTTCATATGCCACTTCTTTGGTGTTGCCAGCACCATCAAAACTGATGATTTTCATAAATCCCTACATATAATGTCCCTAAGACACAAACAAGGTAGCAAACAAGATTCTGCGGATCAACAAATTTATGTCTCAGGGACACTATTGGTTCAGTTTTCTATCCTTCTCCCGCTTCATTTGAATGAGCAGTCAGAATTCGTTATTGTGTCGGAAAGACACAAAATAAGACTCTCATGGCACTTGATTACGATTTAAATCAATACAAAAACCCACTGTTCACGGTGGACAGTGTGCTGTTTACAATTTTGCAGGGCAGCCTGAAAGTGCTGCTGGTGAAACGAGCCAATGCGCCTTTTCAAGGTCGGTGGGGATTGCCTGGCGGCTTTGTGGATGTCGATTCAGACGACAATACAGAGATGAGTGCACTCAGGAAGATCAAAGAGAAAACCAGCGTAGCACCTCAATATCTGGAACAGTTGCAAGCCTTCTCCGGGATCAACCGCGATCCAAGGGGGTTCAGCGTGACGCTGGTGTATTATGCTTTAATTTCTCCACAGCAGATTGCAACACAAATCGACGCCGTGGATGACGTTCAATGGGTCGATCTGAGTGACTTACCTGATCTTGCCGTCGCATTTGATCACAAACACATCATCGAAAAAGCCAGAGAGCGCTTACAGCAGAAGGCCCTGTATTCGATGATCCCGGTCTACTGCTTGCCTGAACAATTCACCATCGGGCAGCTCAAGTCCGCCATTGAAGCCATCATTGCCAAGCCCATCCAGCGTAAAAGCCTGGTCAGAAGAATCGAGGCCAGCGGCATGTTTGAAGCGCTGGGTGAAAAAGTGAAATCCGGAGGCCGACTGGCGCAGCTCTATACCTTAAAACCAGATGTGGATATCGTTCTTTTCGAGCGTAACCTCAGCCTGTAAGCGGCAACCGCGGGGATGATTCCAACACAATCTTCAGTGTCAGATGTTCCCCGGAAATTCAGAAGCAGCCCATAAAAAAATCCCCCGACGAGTCGGGGGATTTTTTTGAATCATGGCCAGTCTTTACGGCCCCTGATGGCAGGTGAAACCTATCCTGTCAGCGAAGAAAATTAAGCGTCTTCGCCTTCATCGTCTTCGCCGGACTCAAAGTAAGTGCCCCAGCCGTCGTAATCAATATTGTATTTCTGCGCCAGCTCAACCAGCTTCAGTACCTGCGCGTCGATCAGTTCGGCATCCAGCGCAGATTCCATCACGGCATCAAAACAGACAACTTTACCGCCACCGTCTTCCGGATCCAGCTCAAGCTCTTCTGCATCCATGACTTCATAGCCCATTTTGAAGGCTTCTGCAGCCGCGCCTTCCAGCTGCGCAAAGGTATCCGCAGAGAAGTGGTGCTCAATCGAATACAGCGCATCAGGATCACTGCCATCTTCCAGCAGGGACTCAATAATCTCGCGAGTCTCTTCCTTCTGCTCTTCAATCAATTCTGCATAAGACATGGGGTCTCTCCAAGTAAGGTCTGCCGACCAAAGTATGTACGAAATTGGCCGCCAATATGGCACGGATTCTCGCGGATTTCCATCCTCAATACAGGCCGGTTCAAGAAGGGATTCGCCCCGCCGATTTTCAGGTTGTTTTTTCGATTGACACAACCATATACAATTTCATATTTTATGGATAATTATTCATAAAATACACGTTTTCACACATAACACTGCGATTCAGTGTTCGCTGAAGTCATGAACACGAGGACAAACGATGGCATTTAATCTGCGCAACCGGAATTTTCTCAAGCTGCTGGATTTCACTTCACAAGAAATCGGGTATCTGCTGTCTCTTTCCGCAGAGCTGAAAAAAGCCAAGTACGGTGGTTTCGAGCAACCCCAGCTGACGGGTAAAAACATCGCACTGATTTTTGAGAAGTCCTCCACCCGGACCCGATGCGCCTTCGAAGTTGCAGCGTTTGATCAGGGTGCACGCGTGTCTTACCTGGGCCCTTCGGGCAGTCAGATCGGGCACAAGGAATCAATGAAAGATACCGCGCGCGTGCTGGGCCGCATGTATGACGGCATCCAGTACCGTGGTTTTGGTCAGGCGGTTGTGGAAGAGCTGGGAAAATACGCGGGTGTACCGGTCTGGAATGGTCTGACCGATGAATTTCATCCCACCCAGATTCTGGCCGACTTTCTGACCATGCAAGAGCACAGCACCGGAAAAAATTTACAGGACATCAAATTCGCCTATCTGGGCGATGCGCGAAACAATATGGGCAACTCTCTGATGGTCGGCGCCGCCAAAATGGGGATGGATCTCCGTCTGGTGGCGCCGAAAGATTACTGGCCGGAAGCCGAGCTGGTCCGTCAGTGTCAGGCGATTGCCAAAGAGACCGGCGCCCAAATCACCCTGACCGAATCCGTTGAGGAAGGCGTTCAAGGCTGTGATTTCCTGTATACCGATGTGTGGGTTTCTATGGGCGAAGCAGCTTCAGCCTGGGATCAACGGGTCAAAACCATGCTGCCTTACCAGATCAACACTCAGGTGCTTCAGGCCACCGGTAATCCTAAAGTGAAATTCATGCACTGCCTGCCTGCTTTTCATAACGACGAAACCAGTGTCGGTAAGGAAGTCGCAGAAAAGTATGGGCTTTCCGGTCTGGAAGTGACAGAAGACGTGTTTGAGTCGGAACACTCGATTGTCTTTGATCAGGCAGAAAACCGAATGCACACGATCAAAGCTGTGATGGTCGCCACGCTGGGCAGTTAATCCGCCAAGCCAGCAGGCAAACGCTTGCGCCCCGGATAAATGACGGTATAATCCTCCGCAATTTGTCCAGCGAGAGCAAAAAATGGCCCCAAACGCACTGCACAATCCGTTGCGATGCCGCCGGTTGACGGCGAGCGATGCCGTTTTTGTTTCTCCGGATCTGAATCCAGAAGCCTCCTGATCTCAGGGGGCTTTTTTTTGCCTGCACGTCAGGTGAGACAGATTTGCAGCAACTCGTTCCAGCCTAAAAGAGGGAAAGCGTCATGGCGAATTCGCTATACCATAAGCACATTATTTCAATCCCCGAGCTTAGCCGCAGCGAACTCGAGCTTATCGTGGAAACGGCAACCCAGCTGAAGAAAAGCCCGAATCCTGAGCTGTTGAAACACAAGGTCATTGCCAGTTGCTTCTTCGAGCCATCGACCCGGACCCGTCTGTCTTTCGAAACCGCCATTCAGCGGCTGGGCGGCAGCGTGATTGGTTTTGACAGCGGCGGTAATACCTCACTGGCCAAGAAAGGCGAAACCCTGATTGACTCTGTGCAGGTCATCACCTCTTATGTGGATGCCTTCGTCATGCGCCACCCGCAGGAAGGTGCGGCCCGTCTGGCCTCCGAGTTTTCCGGCAAAGTGCCGGTGATCAATGCCGGTGATGGTGCCAATCAGCATCCGACGCAGACTTTGCTGGATCTGTTCAGTATTGCCGAAACACAAGGCCGTCTGGATAACCTCAATGTCGCCTTTGTCGGTGATTTGAAATATGGCCGCACCGTGCACTCGCTGACCCAGGCGCTGTCTAAGTTCAACAACATCCGTTTTTTCTTCATCGCTCCGGAAGTGCTGGCGATGCCGGATTATATCTGCGAAGAACTGGACGACGCCGGGATTCAGTACAGCCTGCACACCCAAATGGAAGAAGTGATCCCGGAACTGGACGTGTTGTACATGACCCGCGTGCAGAAAGAACGCTTCGATGAATCCGAGTATGCCCATATGAAAGCGGCTTACATTCTGAACGCGGACATGCTGGCCAATGCGCGCGCCAATCTCAAAGTCCTGCATCCGCTGCCACGGGTGGATGAGATCACGACAGATGTAGATACAACCCCGCACGCATACTACTTCCAGCAGGCGGAGAACGGCGTCTATGCCCGCCAGGCGCTGCTGGCCCTGGTCCTGAACGAAACAATTTAAGCAGGAGACCCATCATGACAAAAGATACTCAGCTTCAGGTCGAAGCCATTAAAAATGGCACTGTCATTGACCACATTCCTGCCAACATCGGCATCAAAGTGCTGCGGTTATTTCAACTGCACCAAGCTTCAGAACGCGTCACCATCGGTCTGAATCTGCCGTCTTCCGTGCAGGGCACCAAAGATCTGATCAAAATTGAAAACGTGTTCCTGAATGAGGAACTGGCCAATCAGCTGGCGTTATATGCGCCGAATGCGACCGTCAATCAGATTGAAGACTATCAGGTTGTGAAGAAACTGACGCTGTCGCTGCCCGATCAGATCCATGCCATTTTCAAATGCCCGAACTCCAACTGTATTACCCATAACGAACCCGTCGACAGCAGCTTCAAAGTGCTGACGAAACGTGAAGAAATTCGCCTGAAGTGTAAATACTGCGAGAAAGTCTTTGCCCGCGATATCGTGACCGATTACCACTAATCCCCCGGTTTCCCGGATGGCAAAACTGAGAAAGCCGACTCAGCCCTGAGTCGGCTTTATTGTTTTTCAGGCTTTCTCCCCTACAAACCCGCCTTTCTCAGTTCAACAACAATTCCGCCTGTCCCCGCTCACTAGACTCAGGAAAACAGCACGTGATTCGTTCTGTTTTCATCAAAAGCTCGTTTCGGGGACATTGCATGAGTTTGAATGCGCAGTTTTGTCGCCGGTTGCTGAAATTTCAGGCCGGTCAATCTCTGGTCGTGGGACTGGTCATCTTCCTGACCAGTTGTATCACGGCCAATGGCGACGTCACGCAGGCGCCGTCCCACGCCGCCAACCGGCAAGTAGTCATTGGCGTACCGATTTTACTGGGTGGTTTTGGCTCTGCCGTACCCATTACGCCTCAACTTCAGGTCACGGCCAAACACGTCGCTCGGTATGCCTGGAACCGGGATGTGATTTATCACCCGCTCTGCGATCTGGCCCTGATCCGAGCCGATTCAGCCACCATCCCGACCTGGGGGCTGATTTATCCCGATCAGCCGGTTACCCATCTGGGTCACTCTTTGCTGGGCACCAGTATTCAGGGACAGGGGAAATATCTGCAGGATGTGATTGATACCAACACCAAATGTCTGTATTCGCTGAGTGATGCGCCGGTGATGTCCGGCATGAGCGGCGGCCCGGTTTTCAATCAGGCAGGCGAAGTGGTTGGGATCACCGTGGCCATCGTCAATAATCCGGAAGATCTGCGCAACTTGAGGGCTGCAGACCGCTACAGCCAGTTTGTTCCTGCCACCCTGATCTTCGACTGGCTGGCAGAGCTGGGGATCAGCCCAACCGCAGCCAATGACGCACTGGCGGGTATCCAGGTGTCGGATTATGTCCGCCAGATCAACCGGCATACGGATGTCCCGGACAAGCTGGGCCTGCCCCGCAATACACAGGCACGGCAAAACGTCGCGGGCTTCGCCCCATTTGCAGGCACGCACAATACGCCATCGCCATTGGGGAGTTTCCAGACCCCGGTGTCTGGTACTTTTCCCGCCACGGAAGAAGAGCAGAATGACATTGCCCTGAAACAACCCCAGCCCGTGATTTATCAGCGCCAGTCGCCTCCGGAGATGATTCAGAACATGAATAATGACCCGGCATTTCGTTAACGTCAGCGGGCCTTTTCCACTCGGGCCCGCAAACCTTTTGACCTGCCCGAAAAGCCGTTGCAAACTAGGGTCTTTCTTCCCGAATAAAGCCAATAAGGATCGAAGATGACTCAAGTACTGCACACCGACAAAGCTCCTGCTGCCATTGGCCCTTACGTCCAGGGCGTAGATCTGGGCAACATGGTTCTGACTTCAGGCCAGCTCCCAGTGAATCCGGCCACAGGTGAAGTGCCGGACGATATCGCAGCGCAGGCACGTCAGTCGCTGGAAAACGTGAAGGCTGTGGTTGAATCTTCAGGCCTGAAAGTCTCTGATATCGTCAAAATGACGGTGTTTGTGAAAGATCTGAATGATTTTGGCACTGTGAACGAAGTGTATGGCCAGTTCTTTGACGAAAACCATGCGCCATATCCGGCACGCTCTTGTGTTGAAGTGGCACGTCTGCCGAAAGATGTGAAAATTGAAATTGAAGCGATTGCAGTGCGTAAAGCCTGATTCATACCAATCAATGTCAGTCAGTGATCAAAAATAGCGCAGAAAAAATGTTTGAGAACAAGGCAGATTTTTTGATAAATCGTGATTCTACAATCAAAAAAATCTAACGCAGTGATCGAACATTTTAACAAGCTAGGATGACCAGTGATTGACTGCGATTGATATCACTTCCTGAAGGCGGGTTTTCCGCCTTCATCTCCCGCCATAGTCAGCACCTCAGAATGAGGCCAGTGTCCTGCGATAGACTTCTGCAAACCAGGCCGTAAATACCTCTGGCGTTTGGGTTAACCGGGCCGACAATTCTGCTTCCGGCCACCAGCGATACGCCATCACTTCATTTGGATTTGGCACAATAGCCGGATCAGCATGCGCCACCAGCACATGATCCAGCTCGTGCTCGACCAGATCATTATCCAGTGCTGCCCGATAGATAAAACGGGCGATCTCATCAAACTCACGCACGCTGGTGATCCCCATTTCCTCACCCAGTCTGCGTGTCGCAGCCTGTTGCAGACTTTCGCCTTCACGCGGATGCGAACAACAGGTATTGGTCCACAGCCCGCCGCTGTGGTACTTCCCCTGTGCCCGCTGATGCAGCAGAAATTCGCGGCCTGACGGGGTCTCACGGTACAACAGCACCGAAAAGGCCAGATGAAGTGCGCCGTCGCGGTGTGCCTGCATTTTTTCAGCCAGGCCACGCGGTTCACCGTCCTGATTGACTAATATCACATATTCCCGGCTCATCGCTTACCCTCCGACCACGCACTGCTGTGCGCTAAAAACAAAGACAGGCCATAACGGCCTGTCTTCCTGACAATCTGATTTTCAGTGTATCCCTGATTATGAACGTGACGCAGCCTCAGCATTCAAATCATCCAGCTTCGCAACCATCAGATCCCGGCAGCGTACAGACAAATCACGGACATCCTCTTTGGTCATGCCTTCCGTCTGAACCGGCGGCATCACCTCAACAATGACCACACCATTGTTCCAGCGATTCAGCTTCACATGTTCCGTGCTGCTGCACACAATCGGCACCACAGGCACGCCAGCACTGATCGCCGCATGAAATGCACCGGTTTTGAACGGCAGCAAGCCACGGCCACGAGACCGGGTGCCTTCCGGGAACATCCACACCGATACATTACGATCTTTAATCTTTTCAACGACCTGGCTGATCGTCCCCATCGCTTTGCTGCGATTGGCGCGGTCAATCAGAATGTTCCCTGTCAGCCAGTACAGCTGACCGAACAATGGCATCCACAGCAGGCTTTTCTTGCCAACCGTCACGGTACGCGGCAAGACAGCCCCGGAAATCGTGAACAAATCATAATTGTTCTGATGGTTACCGATATGAATGCTCGGACCCACTTCTCTGGCCGAGTCGGCCACACGTAATTCCAGCTTGATACCGAGGATCCGCGACATTTTAGCGAATAACAGGGCAAACGTGTGAACATGTTTCGGATTTCTCGGACTCAGCAGGCAATAACCGCACCCAAATACAAACATGACGATGGCAAACAACGCAATGGCCACCAGTCGAAATACAGCAATCATCAAACTCTCCTCAGCGTACAAGCGTGCGCTAGTATACTCAGTCAATGGGAAATTACACCCAAAAAACCGCTTTTTTATCCGATTCTGACACCAGTTCAAACACCCCGATAAACAAAACAGGCCTCATATTTGAGGCCTGTTCAATGGATGTGACTGAAACGATCAACTGTCGTCGCTGTCCTGAGCCGGTCGTACCATCTCATAGCTGGTCACACGCTGCAGGCCGCGTGGCAGCATGGCGCCACGGCGACCGCGCTCGCCGTAGAAGTTCTCCAGATCGGCTGGCTTCAGCCCCAGTTTGCGCTTCCCGGCATAGAGCGTCAGTTCACAGCCCGCAGGCAGCACCAGCAAGTGCGACAGGAACTCTTCTCTTGCTTTGGCACGAGCGGAAGGAATATTGATAATCTTGTTCCCTTTCCCTTTACCCAGCTGCGGCAGATCCTGAATCGGGAAGATCAGCATCCGACCTTCATTGGTGATCGCCAGCACCAGATCATGTTTCAGATCCTTAATCGGCTGCGGCGGCATCACTTCGCAATCCGCCGGTACGGTCAGCAGGGCTTTACCGTTACGGTTTTTGGAAATCATGTCGCTGCCTTTGCAGACGAAACCATAACCCGCATCTGAGGCCATCAGCCAGTATTGCTCTTCTTCTGACATCAGCACCTGACGAACACTGCTGCCCGCAGTAATATTCAGGCGTCCGGTGATCGGTTCACCCTGGCTCCGGGCCGATGGCAGTGTATGCGACTCCAGCGCATAGCTGCGCCCATCGCTGCCAATGAAGACCGCAGGCTGATTGCTCTTGCCCCGCGCATGGCTCAGATAACTGTCACCAGACTTGTAATTCAGGCTGCTCGGATCCACGTCATGCCCCTTGGCATGACGGATCCAGCCTTTGTCGGACAGCACAACAGTAATCGCTTCACTTGGGATCAGATCGCGTTCTGTCATGGCTTTGGCTTCTGCACGCTCGACCAGGGGTGAGCGACGCTCATCACCGTATTTCTCGGCATCCGCCAGAATTTCTTTCTTCAGCAGCGTGTTCATCCGACGCTCGGAGCCCAGCAGTTGCTCCAGCTTCTCACGCTCTTTGTTCAGCTCATCCTGTTCGCCACGAATCTTAATTTCTTCCAGTTTGGCTAACTGGCGTAATTTGATCTCAAGAATCGCTTCCGCCTGGGTCGCACTCAGGCCGAAACGGCTCATCAGTACGGCTTTCGGCTCGTCCTCGGTGCGGATAATCTCAATCACTTCATCAATGTTGAGATAAGCCACCAGCAAACCTTCCAGAATGTGCAGACGGGCCAGCACTTTGTCCAAACGATGCTGCAGACGACGGCGAACCGTGTCGCGACGGAACGTCAGCCATTCAGACAGAATAGTCACCAGACCTTTCACCTGCGGACGGCCATCCAGCCCCAGCATGTTCAGGTTCACACGGTAGCTTTTTTCCAGATCCGTAGACGCAAACAGATGCTCCATCAGCTGTTCACAATCCACCCGGTTTGATTTCGGCACAATGACGATTCGGGTCGGGTTCTCATGATCCGACTCATCCCGCAGGTCATCGACCAGCGGCAGTTTCTTGGCCCGCATCAATCCGGCGATCTGCTCCAGCAATTTCGAACCGGACACCTGATGTGGCAGCGCAGTAATGATGATTTCACCATTGTCTTTGCTCCACACGGCACGCATTTTCACGCTGCCTTTCCCGGTGCGGTAGATCTTTTTCAGATCCTCTTTGGCGGATGTGATCTCAGCTTCTGTCGGATAATCCGGACCTTTCACAAAGCCCATCAGATCATCCAGATCAGCCTGTGGATTTTCAATCAGATGCACCACAGCATCGGCCACTTCACGGGCATTGTGCGGCGGAATGTCCGTCGCCATGCCCACGGCAATCCCCGTCACACCATTGAGCAGAATATGCGGCAGGCGTGCAGGCAGCGTCAGGGGCTCTTTCATGGTGCCATCGAAGTTCGGCCCCCACTCTACCGTGCCCTGACCCAGCTCACTGAGCAGCACTTCAGAGAATCGGGACAGACGCGATTCGGTATAACGCATCGCTGCGAATGATTTGGGATCATCCGGCGCACCCCAGTTCCCCTGACCATCGACCAGCGGATAACGGTAAGAAAACGGCTGCGCCATCAGAACCATGGCTTCATAACAGGCCGAGTCGCCATGCGGGTGGTATTTACCCAGCACGTCACCAACAGTCCGGGCCGATTTTTTATACTTGGCTGTGGCACTCAGGCCCAGCTCTGACATCGCGTAAATGATCCGGCGCTGAACCGGTTTCAGGCCGTCACCAATAAATGGCAGGGCCCGGTCCATGATTACGTACATGGAGTAATTCAGATAGGCATCTTCCGTAAACTTACGCAGCGGAAGCTGTTCGATACCTTCCATTGAGACATCAGTCATGGTGGCTAAAATCCGTGTCTTTGCTCTGCCGGGATCGCCCGGCAGAGATCAATCTTGAATGGGCGAGGCTCAGACTTCTACGTCGGCCAGATCACCTTTGCTCTGCAGCCAGCTGCGGCGGTCTTCTGAACGCTTCTTACACAGCAGCATATCCATCATCTGGGTGGTCTGCTCATCATCATCAATGGTGAGCTGAACCAGACGCCGGGTATTCGGATCCATGGTAGTTTCGCGGAGCTGCATCGGGTTCATCTCACCCAGACCTTTAAAGCGCTGCACATTCACTTTGCCACGCTTGTTGCTGAGTCGATCCAGAATGCCTTCTTTCTCGGCTTCATCGAGGGCGTAATACACCTCTTTCCCCAAATCAATCCGGTACAGCGGCGGCATCGCAATGTAAACATGTCCGGCACGGACCAGCGATTCGAAGTGCTTCATGAACAAGGCGCACAGCAGAGTGGCAATGTGCAGACCATCGGAGTCCGCATCGGCCAGCACGCAGATTTTGCCGTAACGCAGGCCGGTGAGATCGTCGCTGTCCGGGTCAATGCCCAGCGCAACCGAAATATCATGCACTTCCTGAGAGGCCAGTACCTGATCGGCAGATACTTCCCAGGTATTCAGGATCTTACCGCGCAGCGGCATGATGGCCTGAAAATCACGGTCACGGGCTTGCTTGGCCGAGCCGCCTGCCGAGTCACCCTCGACCAGGAAAAGTTCAGTTCTGCTGAGGTCCTGCTGCGAACAGTCTGCCAGTTTACCGGGCAGTGCCGGGCCGCTGGTGACTTTCTTGCGCACCACTTTTTTACTGGCACGCATCCGGCGATGGGCGTTCGCAATACAGATTTCCGCCAGTTGCTCGGCAATCTGCGGACGCTCATTCAGCCACAGGCTGAAGGCATCTTTCACCACACCCGAAACAAAGGCCGCGCACTGACGCGACGACAGGCGTTCTTTGGTCTGACCGGCAAACTGCGGATCCTGCATTTTCACCGACAGCACGTAAGCACAGCGTTCCCAGATATCCTCAGCCGTCAGCTTCACACCACGCGGCAGCAGGCTCCGGAATTCGCAGAATTCACGCATGGCATCAAGCAGCCCCTGACGTAAGCCGTTCACGTGGGTACCGCCCTGCGCCGTTGGAATCAGGTTCACGTAGCTTTCGGTGATGAGCTCTCCGCCTTCCGGCAGCCACACCACCGCCCAGTCTGCCGCTTCCGTCTGACCGGAAAACACACCGGTAAAGGGGGCTTCAGGCAACAGCGGATACTCTTTGACGCCTTCGTACAAATAATCGTTCAGGCCATCTTCGTAACACCAGCGCAGTGTTTCGTCGGTGTTTTTGTCTGTGAAGACGATTTCAAGTCCGGGACAAAGCACAGCTTTGGCTTTCAGCACGCTTTTCAGACGGCTGAGCGAGAATTTCGGGCTGTCAAAGTACTGACCATCCGGCCAGAAATGCACACGGGTGCCTTTGGCGCGACGACCGCAGGTGTCAATCACCTCCAGCTCGCTGACTTTATCGCCATGCTCAAAAGCAATCTGATAAACCTGGCCGTCACGTTTCACGGTGACTTCCACCCGCTTCGACAGGGCATTCACCACGGAGATACCCACCCCGTGCAGACCACCGGAAAACTGGTAGTTTTTATTCGAGAATTTACCGCCGGCATGCAGTTTACACAGGATCAGTTCAACCCCGGAAACCCCTTCTTCAGGGTGAATATCGACCGGCATCCCCCGCCCGTCATCAATCACTTCCAGTGACTGATCTGCGTGCAGGATGACTTCGACTTTCCTGGCATGGCCAGCCAGGGCTTCATCGACACTGTTGTCGATCACTTCCTGACCCAGGTGGTTAGGCCGTGCCGTATCGGTGTACATGCCGGGACGACGGCGAACCGGCTCAAGGCCGTTCAGAACCTCAATGGCTCCGGCGTTATAGCTTTGGTCTGTCATAGATTCGGAAAGTTACGAGAAAATGTTGCCACAATAGTCAGTAACCTCAGCCTTGATGTCAAGCTGAGGCTCGCTGAGACCAGATAAACAAAGTGTGCCGAAGCACACACTGAAAAACAGTTATAAACCTAAAAAGCGGACAATATCGGCGGGATATCGATTAAATCCAATGAAACTGTGATCCCCTTCCGGTTCTACCGTATTCAGACAGGCTGCGTATTTTTCAACCGCCTGACGGTAGTCCAGCACTTCATCCCCTTCCTGCTGCAAAAGCCACAGCAGTTCAGGATGATTCAATCCGGCAATGTCCAGTGCTTTCAGCTCATCCATATGATGCGGCATCAGGACATAGGTTTCTCCCGTATAGGGGTTCACCTGCTCGCCCAGATAATCCATCAGTAATTCAAACGGCCTGACCGCCGGGTTCACAAGCACTGCCGGCAACTGATGACGCTGGCTCAGCCAGGTAGCCAGATAGCCCCCGAGCGAGCTGCCCACCAACCCGATGTGGTGGGTGGGTTTCAGTTGAGTGACCAGTGCATCAATGAAATCAGCCGCCTGCGCCGGATAACAAGGCAGTTGCGGGATTTCGACTCTGATGTCCGGGCGTTCCAACTGGCAGTACGCTGCCATTTGCTGGGCTTTCAGGGACTTGGGGGAACTGTTAAAACCGTGAAGATAGAGCAGCAGTGATTTCATCAGTAACCTGCCGCATCAAACTGAGGTGAAAACGTCCGGCGACAAACGCGCTCAACCTGAGTCTCGATGGCACCGTCCGGCAGAAGCGATAACCAGCGCCAACCCGGGTTGCATTTATCCAGCGCGAAATCCTGAGAGTCCGGTTTAAACTGAATACAGGTCGATGGCGTTGCCAGCACGCGAACGCCCTGATGCAGCACATCCAGTTCCTGATGAATATGACCGCACAACACGGCTTTGACCTGTGGATAGCGGGACACGACCTGCCAGAATGCATCATTGTTTTTCAACTGGTGCTGATCCAGCCAGCGGCTGCCGGCCGCTAACGGATGATGATGCAACAACACCAGCGCATGACGGTCCGGTTCACCAGACAGCGCCTGATCCAGCATGTCCAGCTGCACCGCACTGAGCTCCCCGTGCGGCACCCCGACGACTTGGCTGTCCAGCAAAATCACCTGCCAGTGTTCACCTGCCAACACCTGATCACAAGATTTGATCTGTGTTGAAGGCAGCACAGTTTTCATGCTCGGCTGATCATCGTGATTACCCGGCAACCAGAAACACGGCTGCGTCCAGCGTTGGATCCCATCGGCAAAGCGCTGATAGGATTCCGGTGTATGATCCTGGGAAATATCGCCGGTTGCAATGATTGCATCAAACGGACGTGACTGAGCCGCCACCTCTTCAAGCACGGCATGGAAGCTGTCTCTGGTTGCAACTCCCAGCAGACTGCCCGTCTCATCCGAAAATAAATGAGTATCGGTCAGCTGAAGTAACAGCACACTATCTGAATTTTCTTGCGGCAGAGAGTAGGTCTGCAAAACGTCAAAACCTTGTTGAATGAAGTCGTTAATAAACCGATTGCTTACTGAGACCGTTCTTCAGGCAGTAAGCCAGCCAATCTCCCAAAAAGCGATTGACCTGATGTTTTTCATCTTTCTGGTGCATCCGCATATTGGGGTAATCATACCTTGGCTTCAGACGCGAAATCTGCTGAATGGAACACACTTCTGCCACCCTGGCATCATGGTACAAGCGTACTTTGAAGGTCGGGATCAGGTATTCCGGTAAACCGGTATCGGTCTCCATTTGCAGCTGAATCAACGTGGTGTAGCGGGTTGATTCCAGAATGCGAAGCTTATAGTCATGGCTGCCAACCTGATAGGCACACTCATCCCCCACCACTTCACTTTTTGGTAGCAATGGAAGCAACTTCGCATAATTGGTTTCATATAAACGCATGATACCTGCGAGATCGACGGTGTACCTTCTGTTGTTCACAACCCTTCCTTAACCCATTTAGCCTGTAATTGCTGATAGTGTAGTTGCAACCATTGTAGCGCAATGATGCTGGCTGCATTTTCTATTTTACCAGACGCTACCCACGCATAGGCTTGTTCACGACTGACGACGTGGACACGAATATCCTCGCCTTCATCTTCAAGGCCGTGAATGCCCTGCGCCAACCGACTGTCAATACAACCAGCATATACACTCAGCGTTTCTGAGCAGCCACCCGAGCTGGAGAGATAGCGAGTCACGTAGGTCATTTGATCCACCGTCACCCCCGCTTCTTCAACCGCCTCGCGGCTGACCACGGCTTCCGCCGTCTCGCCCGGTTCGATCATCCCGGCAACGATCTCCAGTTGCCAGGGCTGGCAGTCACCGGCCAGCGCACCAATCCGAAACTGCTCAATCAGGACCACTTCATCCCGCACCGGATCATAAGGCAGCAACGCTGCGGCATGACCACGGTCCAGCATTTCCCGGTTCAGGGACGGGCTCCAGCCACCAGCAAACAGGCGATGGCGAAACTGAAACGCTTTTAAACGAAAAAATCCCTGATAAAGCACCGTTTCAGCAGTCACTTCGACATCACTCTGCCCGAATGTTTCCGCCGATTCCGTGTGTGGTTCAGTCATCTTTCCTCTCCTTGCAGACACCCAAACGACTGGTCTGAAGCTCGTTGAGCAATGCACCATTCTTCCATTCATCCCCACAAGGTGGCAATGGGTAAACTCAACTTTTTTGATAAATGTTGCAGTAATTTTTCATCAGCACGCCCAATCGGGCCTATTCTTAGCATGAATCAAATGTTAAACAGGAAAAGTTAGATGTGAAATTTTGCTGGGCTATGATGTTAAATATTCGCTATCATTGCGACATCTGTACAAAAAGTTCGCAATTACAATCAAGTAAAAGCAGCCGATCAGGTTAAAATTGCGCAAAAAAATCACAATTGATCAGTTTCAAGCAAGGTATCATCAGGTAAACTGAACGTTGCACATAATTTGTCAGGACTCAGGAAAAGCATTCATGAAAAAATTGCTTCCGCTTTATCTCGGTCTAGCTTTGGGTGGTCTTACCCCATTTGCTTTTGCCGACGATCTTGCCGATATCTACGAACAAGCCAAACAAAACGACCCTCAGCTGCTCCGGGCCGCGGCTGATAAAGATACCGCTTTCGAAGCGATTAATTCATCCCGCAGTAATCTGTTGCCTCAAATCAATCTGAGTGCGGGACTACAAGCCACCCGTCTGGATTATGATGACGAAGGCTTCACCGGTGGCCTGACGCTGAGCCAATCGCTGTACGACCGTGCCAGCTGGGTGAACCTGGATATCAGTGAAAAACTGGCTCGTCAGAGCGACGCCAGCTACGCGGTTGCTCAGCAGGACCTGATCCTTCGGGTCGCAAACGCCTACTTCTCTGTCCTGCGCGCAATGGATGATCTGGAGTTCGTTCGGGCAGAAAAAGCCGCTGTTGGTCGCCAGTTAGAGCAAACCAAACAGCGCTTTGAAGTCGGCCTGTCTGCCATTACCGATGTCCATGATGCACAAGCACAGTACGACAGCGTGCTGGCTGATGAAATTCTGAAAGAAAACGCACTGACCAACAGCTATGAGAACCTGCGTGAAATTACGGGTCAGGCACACAAAGACCTGGCTGTGCTGGATACAAAACGTTTTTCTGCCAGCAGCCCGAAAAATCAGGTCAGAACCTTGCTGGAAAATGCCGAAAGTGAAAACCTATCACTCCTCAGCCAACGCATTTCACAAGACATCTCCCGTGACAGAATCTCACTGGCGGAGACCGGTCACCTGCCAACACTGAGTTTTGATGCGGGTTATCAGTACAACGATATGCAGCAAGGCCAGAGCAGTGATGAAGGGACGATTTCAGCCGGTATCAACCTCAAATTGCCTGTCTATACCGGGGGGCGCGTGACTTCTGAAGTGAAACAGGCGCAATACGCTTATGTTTCCGCCAGCGAGTCCCTGGAAGAAACGTATCGGGGTGTGGTGAAAAATGTCCGTGCCTTTTATAACAACATCAATGCGTCCATCGGGGCACTGAAAGCCTACGAGCAGTCCGTGATTTCTGCACGTTCCGCACTGGAAGCGACTGAAGCTGGTTTTGATGTCGGCACCCGGACCATTGTCGATGTGCTGGATGCAACCCGTCGTCTTTATGATGCCAACCGCCAGCTGGCGAATGCGCGTTATGAATACATCCTCAGCCAATTGCAGCTGAGACAAGCGGTGGGCTCTCTGAATGAGCAGGATGTGCTGGATGTCAACCAGGGCCTGATCCCAGCGAAGAAGAAATAACCGAAGCGATAACCCGCCCTGATACGGGTCACAGCCAACAAAAAAGCGCCGTAAGGCGCTTTTTTTATCTCTGCAAATACCCGGTCAGCAACACGATGGCGACTAACCGGGCAGGTGTCTTATACCAATCAAAGTAAGTCAATGATCAGAAATAGCGCCGGGAAAATGTTTGAGAACAAGGCGGATTTTTTAGATAAGTAGTTATTCTACAATCAAAAAATCTAACGAAGTTATCGAATATTTTAGCAAGCTAGGATGACCAGTGACTTACTGCGATTGGTATTAACCTTTGCCGCCACGAATCGCTTCGATAATTTCGGTGGTGGAGCAGCCGTCTTCAAAATTCAGCACACGCACTTCCCCGCCATTAGCAATCACTTCCTTGCCACCCGCAATCTGCTCTGGCTTGTAGTCACCGCCTTTCACCAGTAAATCCGGCAGAATTTCGCTGATCAACCGCTGTGGGGTCTCTTCAGCAAAAGGAACGACCCAGTCCACTGCACCCAGTCCGGCAAGTACCGCCATACGGCGATCTTCCGGATTGACCGGACGACCCGGCCCTTTCAGGCCACGCACGGAACTGTCGGAGTTCACGGCCACAATCAGGCGATCGCCCAGTTTCGCCGCTTCCGTCAGATAAGCCACATGACCGGCATGCAGAATGTCGAAACACCCGTTGGTCATCACGACTTTCTCACCACGGGCTTTTGCTGCCAGAACCGCTTGTTTGAGCTGACTTTCCGCCATCACGCCAAAGCCACTGTCCTGACTGCCGTGGACGGCATTGGTCAGCTCGATTGTCGACAGGGTCGAAGTTCCCAGCTTCCCAACCACAACGCCAGCCGCAGCATTCGCCAGTTTGCAGGCATCAGACAGGGATTTCCCGGCAGCCAGAGAAGCAGCCAGCACCGAAATCACTGTATCGCCCGCACCTGTTACGTCATAGACTTCTTTCGCCTGAGTCGGCATGTGCAGCGGCGCCTGGCCTTTTTGCAACAACGTCATGCCATGCTCACTGCGAGTCACCAGTAAGGCTTCCAGTTCAAACTGGTCAATCAGCGCCAGGCCTTTCTCAACCAGTTCTTCATCGGTTTTCGCTTTGCCTGCCACCGCTTCGAATTCAGACAGATTCGGCGTCAGCATGGTCGCACCACGGTAACGCTCAAAATCCGTCCCTTTCGGATCAATCAAGACTGCAACGCCGTGACGACGACCCAGTTCGATCATCGCACGCACATGTTCCAGTGCACCTTTGGCATAATCAGACAGGATCATCGCTTTGACATTCGGCAGCGACTGCTCCAGACGCGGCAGAATCAAATCGACGTCGACATCATGGAAACCTTCTTCAAAATCCAGACGGATCAGTTGCTGGCCCCGGCTCATCACACGCAGTTTCGTGATCGTTGGATAATCCGGCAGGGAGACAAAATCACAACGGACTTTCAGTGACGCCAGCTTTTCATTCAGCGCTCGGGCCGCATCGTCAATTCCGGTCAGACCAACCAGGCGCGCATGGCCGCCCAAAGCCGCAATGTTCATTGCCACGTTGGCTGCACCGCCCGGGCGTTCTTCAATCTGGTCTACTTTCACAACAGGCACAGGCGCTTCCGGTGAAATGCGTCCTGTCGGGCCAGTCCAGTAGCGATCTAGCATCACATCACCCACAACCAGCACACTGGCATGGTCATAATCAGGCAGTGTCAGTTTCATTCTTCTCTCCGGAACGGTAAAAACAGCAGAATCTTATCATAAAAGCCGGGACGGCATACACCTGGGGGCATGCCGCTGGCACCGAGTTAACAGTCAGTTGACCCTTCACTTAGATCTCGAAGATTTGCTGCCACAGATGCGTCACCACATCACGCTCGGCCGCAAACGCCTGCTCGTCCACATAGGCATCCTGACCCAGCAGATTCAGACGGTGAATTTCATCGCGCAGCGTACAATAGGCCTGAATCAGTGCCATCGCCTGCGCTTCTTCCAGCACGCCACGGGCTGCCATGGTTTCGAACAGACGAATATTGTCAGACCAGCGCGACAGTTTCGGCTGGCGCGCACAATGGCGCAGTACCAGATACTGCGCCATAAATTCAATGTCGGTGATCCCGCCCGGATCCTGCTTCAAGCCAAACTGACCGGCCTTTTTCTGCCCCAAGTGCTGGCGCATTTTCTCCCGCATTTCCACGACAGCCTGACGCAAGGTCTCGGGATCGCGGGTTTGCGACAGGATCGCAGCCCGCACCTGATCAAAACCGGGCCGCAGCACGTCATCACCATAGACCATCCGGGCACGGACCAGTGCCTGATGCTCCCAGGTCCAGGCCTCTTTCGCCTGATAATCTGCAAAGGCATCCAGCGGGCTGACCAGCAAGCCCGAAGCTCCGGAAGGACGCAGCCGCACATCGACTTCATACAGCACCCCAGACGCCGTACGGGTCGAGAACAGATGCACAATCCGCTGAGTCAGACGCAGATAAAACTGTCGGCCATCAATACTTTTATCGCCCGTGGTGTACACGTCCGCCGGGCAGTCATGCAAAAACACCAGATCAAGATCAGATCCGTAGCCCAGCTCAATCCCGCCGAGTTTTCCGTAACCAATGACCCCGAATCCGGTACTGTTCCGCTCCGCCAGATGCGACGGCTCGCCATACTTGGCCACCATCTGATGCCAGGCCTGCTTGACCACGGCACCGATAATGGCTTCCGCCAGGTAAGTCAGATGGTCGCTGACCTTCATCAAAGGCAGCACGCCGGCAATATCTGCCGCGGCGATGCGCAGCAACTGGGCCTGTTTGAACTGGCGGATGGCTTCCATCTGCTGTTCCATATCTTCTTCCGGGATCCGGGCAAGATATTCCTGCAGTTCGGCCTGATACTGATCCAGCGGCACCGGATGGTACAGATGTTGCGGATCCAGCAGTTCATCGAGCAGGATCGGATACTGCGCCAGCTGTTCGGCAACCATAGAACTGGCGGCACACAACCGGACCAGATGATCCAGCGCCCCCGGATGCTCACTCAGCAACTCAAGATAGGTGGTCCGCGTGGCAATACGAACAATCAGACGCCCGACGCGTTCCAGCACCAGCGCGGCATCTTCCCGGGTGACGATCCGGGAGAACACTTCCGGCATCAGCCGGGCCAGAACTTCCCGTCCACGCGAGCCAATCGTCCGTTTCGCCAGATCATCGCGTATCCGTCCCAGCACTGTGATCTGAATGTCTGTTGCAGGCGCACCGACATCGGTCAGAATCGATGCCAGCATTTCATCATCGTCAATCAGCGTCCAGAGTTCCTGATAAGACTGTGCGGCGGTGTCATGCGTGTCTTCGTCATCGGCACCGATAATGTCCTCAAACACCTGATGAATCGCAGACATATGCTGGTTCACTGCCGCAGACAGCGTGGCCCAGTCGTCATAACCCATCGCCTTGGCAAGGCGAATCTGATCCAGTGCAGTATCCGGCAGCGTTTGCGTTTGCTTATCTCCCAGCGCCTGCAACAGATTTTCCAGCCGACGCAGGAAAGCATAACCATCATGAAGCTGCGCGACCTGCGACGACGGCAATAGGCCCAGTGTATTCACCGCATCCAGCGTTGGCTGCAAGCCACGCTGACGCAGACTGGGCTCGCGGCCTCCACGAATCAGCTGGAAGGATTGCGCAATGAACTCCACTTCACGGATGCCGCCCGCCCCCAGCTTGATGTTATGGGTCAGGCCCCGGCGACGGACTTCCGAGCGAATCATGGATTTCATCCGGCGTAACGACTGAATGGCACTGAAATCAATATAACGGCGAAACACGAAAGGGCGCAGCATCTGGCGCAGTGCCTGATAATGCCCGGCACTTTCATCCCCCATGACTTTGGCTTTAATCATGGCGTAACGTTCCCAGTCCCGCCCCTGCTCCTGATAATAATCTTCCAGCGCAGCGTAGCTCATGACTAAGGGACCGCTGTCCCCAAACGGACGCAGACGCATGTCCACCCGGTAGCAAAATCCATCCACGGTTTGCTGATCCAGCGCTTTGATCAGCCGCTGCCCCAGCCGGGTAAAGAACTGCGCATTGGCCAGACTACGGCGTCCACCCTGAGTTTCCCCGTTTTCCGGATAGGTAAAAATTAAATCGATGTCAGAAGAGAAATTCAGCTCGCCGCCGCCGAGTTTCCCCATCCCCAGGATCAGCATTGGCTGAGGCTCACCCTCAGCATTACATGGCGTGCCATATTCCGCACAGCATTGCGCGTACAGCCAGTGATAGGCTTCCATGATCAGGGCTTCAGCCAGGAATGACAAATGAGAGAGGCTTTGCGACAACGTGGCCCGGCCGGTGAAATCCCGCCAGGCAATCCACACCATTTCGCGGCGCCGGAACGACCGCAGCACACGCATGAACGCCGCTTCATCCGTCACTGTGGACAGCCCTGTTTTCAGCTCACGGCGATACAGGGCTCTGCGCTCATGCACATGCAGTTGCGTGGCCAGCCAAGGCAGCAGAGCCGCGTCCTGAACCAGGGCGTCCTGAATAAAATCGCTGTATCCCAGCACCTGAGCAAGCTCGTCCTGTAAAGATGACGGCCATTGTTCTATATACTCCGGCTGGGTGTTTTGCAACGTTTCCAGAGCGCGTTCGGCGGCATGTTTCAGCAGTGCATGTGTCATATCGGTTCCTTGGCAATTCATAGGGGCTGTCCACCCGACATCGCTGTGTTGCCCGGCCGTCAGAAGTGCCAGGCAGCGCCAATAATACCAATCAAAGTCAGTCAATGATCAGAAATAGCGCAGGAAAAATGTTTGAGAACAAGGCAGATTTTTTAGATAAGTCCTGATTCTACAATCAAAAAATCTAACGCAGCGATCGAACAATTGAACAAGCTAGGATGACCAGTGATTGACTGCGATTGATATAAGATAACGGATCAGGACAACAACGCCCACCAAAAGGCGGGCGTTGTGTCTACCGTGTCAATTTGAGATGAATCAGACGCGGAAGGCCTGTATTTTCTGCTCCAGATCGGCGGCGTGGCCTTTCATGGTGTCAGCCGTTTCCGTCAGCTCCGTCACGACCACAACAGACGCCTCCACCAGCTCCCTGACATTGTTCAGATTCTGGTTCATTTCTTCCGCGACCGTACTTTGCTGCTCCGATGCTGACGCGATCTGGAAGTTCATGTCATTGATCCGCTGAACCTGCTCGACAATCTTATCAAGCTCGCCACCCGCACTGGTGACCAGATCCACACCTTCCGCCGCTTCAACCACACTTTGTTCCATCAGACTGACCGCCTGCTTGGCACTCCCCTGCAACTGGCCAATCATGTCCTGAATTTCCACCGTTGCCGTCTGGGTTCGCTGGGCCAGATTGCGGACCTCATCTGCAACCACAGCAAACCCCCGCCCGGCATCACCGGCACGGGCCGCTTCAATTGCCGCATTCAGCGCCAGCAGATTGGTTTGTTCGGAAATACCCTGAATGGTCACAATCACCGAGCCAATTTGCTCCACCCGGCTTTCCACCTGACTGACAACTTCAGCCGAAGCCCGGATATCGGTCGATAACTGATGAATAGTAGTAATGGTTTTCGCCACGAACTCTTGTCCCTGATGCGCCTGCGCCGCAGTTCCTTCAGTGGCACCGGACGCTTCACGGGCATTCTCAGCCACCGTTTGAACCGTCGACGTCATTTCACCCATTGCAGACGCCAGTTGATCGATCTCGTGGAATTCTTCCTGCGCCGACGCTTTGGTTTCCTGCATACTCAGCGACATGATATCGGCCAGCTCTGTCAGCTCTGTTGAAGCGCTACGCTGACTGCGAATAACATCGCTCAGTTGTAGCCGGGTGCGTTCCAGCTCACGGGCCAGATCGCCGTATTCGTCGCGGCAGTGCATCACCACGGGCTGAGAAAAGTCCCGGTTGGCCATGCGCTGAATGGCATCGGCCAGATAATGGGTCTGACGCAGCATCAGGCTGGCTGCGCCCAGAAGCAACACCATGAACGCCACGATCATCCCGGCGGTTTGCCAGGCCATCTGCACCAGATAAGCCTGATAATAATTGTCGGCTTCCGCGCCGGATTGTGACGCCACCAACACCCAGCCACTGTTGCCGTCCAGCAGTACAGCGTATTCAAACCGCTGGTTGTCGCCCAGGGTCAATGCCTGTGCGGACGACAATGATTTCAAAACCTGTCCAAGTTTCTGATCGGTTTGTGTGGCCGCCGATAAATCATTCAGACGCTTCGCAGTCGGGTGACCCAAAACCTGTCCGCTTTCGGTTTGAATCAGATACAGATAAGCACCGTCCTCGCGCTGCTGCGCGGCCAGCGCAGACTGCATCAGACGAACACCGGATTCACCCTGAGTGAGCAAAGCCCGATACATCCCGGCCTGACTGATCGCTTGCTCTCTGGCTTGCGTCTGCTGCATATCAACCACGGCATGATAAAAGGTACGGGCATCCCACAATTGTTTACCAATCAATAACACTGTGCTGAACACCATCAGCAAGACCAGCTTGGGCACCAGCCGGAGATTACTCACCCCGCGCTCCCAAGGTTTGAACGTCATTTCGACCATCATGGATGAATCCCCTTTGTCTGTGTCAGCAGTTCGATCCTCGAACGCCTGGCGTCTGCTGCGATGGCACAGTCTCTGCACTGCAACGGTATCCGAAAGTGTGCATTCACACGCAACAACACACTTGCATTTTCCTGAGTAACACCAGTAAATTCAGAGAGCCCGCAGTAATTTTGTATCTTATATGCCTGTCATGAATAACTAAAATGGAATGATGAAAAATATCGACGGTGTCAAACATGAACTGAACCCGATGAGTCTGGTTGCACTCGTGCTTTCGTTTATCTCGCTGGCGCTGGTCACCAGTTTGTTCTTTATCCCGCGCGATGACCGGGTTTATTCGCTCTTTATCACCGTCGATACCCTGATTTGTCTGGTGTTCTGGCTACAGCTGACAGCGGATCTGCTCCGGAGTCAGGACAAGCGCGCCTTCCTGAAAACCCACTGGCCGGATTATCTGGCCAGTATCCCTATTATTGAACCCCTGCGGTTTATGCGAGTCGTTCAGATCTTCCGGGTGATCCGGTTGCTCCGATCCGGTCAGGAGGTGCTGCAGCACGTCCTGACTTACCGCCGGGAAGCGACCATCGCCACCATTGTGTTGTTGCTCACTGTACTGGTTACCGTCGGCTCCTCCTTGATCCTTATCATTGAAAGTAAAGATCCGGCGGCAAATATTCACAGTGCGGATGATGCGCTGTGGTGGGTTTTTGTGACGATTTCAACCGTGGGTTACGGCGATCATTATCCGGTGACCACGCTGGGAAAATTACTGGCAGCGGTCATTATTACCTGTGGTGTGGGGCTGTTCGGTATGGTCGCGGGCCTGATCAGTTCCTTTATTTCTGAGCCGGGCAAACATAAACAGGCAACACCCGTGACCAATCAGCAGGATTTCGAACAACTGCTTCAGAGCCAGCAAAAGCTACTGACTCGAATCGATGCGCTGGAGCGCAAACTGGACAGAGCGGCACGCGAGAAACAGCAACGAAAAACGCCCGGCGCATTGTCCTCAGATTCCGAGGCAACGCAGACAGGGCGTTCAGATTCAGAGCCGGATTAATCATACCGGCGATGGCTTAGGGCCAGTAAGGTTGTTGCGTCAGTCCAATCTGCCGGCTTTGATCCATGGCATGCAGCAAAGAATCTTCCTTGCGGTGCAACCATTTATCGATTTGTTTCCGATCATCTTCATCATCAAATTCGGGCTGAAGTGCGCGAATCGGCTCCAACTGTTTCAGATCTTCCATCCCCTGCAGAATATCCAGCCAGGGACTGCGGAATGCTTCGCGGCGCTCCGCGTCATACAGCGACGCAAAACACAAACCACCGACCAGATTTCGCAACAGGCGCGGTTGCTGATCCAGATAATCGGCCCGGTTCAGGTGTCGCTTTTCACTGAACGCTTCACCCAACTCTTCCCAGGCTTTGGCCAGAGAAATATCCGCGAACGATTTGGCCGACGCCGCCAGCTTGTCCCGCGCTTTCTCATCCAGAAATGGCTGCCAGCCACGGCTTAATAACCAGTTGCTGAGATTCAGCAGTAAATTACAGTAGCGGCTGGAATTGAATAGCCGCAACACCGCTTCGTTGTCCGGCAGATCTTCATGCTGCGCTTTCAGCATTTTCACCAACGGTTTGCGGGCATTGAGTTTTTTCAGCGCATGGCCTTTTTCAGCCAGCCAGCGATCCAGCGCCCCTGCTTCTTCCAGCCAGTCCAGCTCACCTTCCAGCCATTTCAGTTCCTGACGCAACTGCGCGCTGGCCCGGCGTGGAATCATGGTCCCGAAGACCACCAAAGCCTGACGGATCAGAGAAATCGCATGGCGGATTTCAATCAAGGCTTCTAATGGCTGGCGCTCAACATAAATCTGCTCATGATCATGCCAGTGAGCCAGTGCAGACTCCAGTGAAACCATCAGCGCATGCTCAGCAGAGGCATCACCGGGTAGCATCACCTCAGACAGCGGATGAACATTATCTCCGGGATAGTCAGCCGCCAGACGATAACCACGAGCGGCTTTGCTCAGGTTTCCAAGCCGCATACCGCCTTCATCACAGAGATCGCGAGCCAGTGTAAACAGCGCATCGGTCTGTCCGGATTTCAGTTCCAGCTCCACTTCGCAAATCGGTTCGCTCCGCTCACCTGCACGCACTTCCCCCTGATCAAAAGCCAGTTCAATCTGGCTGCCGTCCGGCATGGCAATCAGCCACTGCTGGCGTTCAAAATCAGTCGAAAAAAGAGGGGCGATCTGGCTGGATATAGAAGCAATGTCGAAATGCTCCGGCCAGGCATCTGCAGGATGTAAGGATAAGTCCGGCTGCGAGCCATTGAGTTCAGCATTGTACTCCGGGCGCTGGTGCAAACCGGCAACAACGCGTCCTGCTGTTTTGAGGGTCTGTATATAGACATCATCAATCCGGCGCACCCGAAGGCCGATATCATGCTGACGAAGAATTTGCTCAGGGGTATCAAAGTAAATGTTACCCAGTCGTTTACTGCTCTGCTGCAAAATCTTGGCTTGCGCAATTTTCCGCAATAAATGACTCGAAAAGTCCGCTGAGACGAAAAACTTCAGTTCTATCTCGGTTTCCATAATTGTCCCTATAAACGGTAGCCAGCCAAGGATATTTGCTTATCCTGCCGGGAGCAAGCAGGAAATCTCCCGAAATCGCCGTACAAAATGTGTTTCCCTGTACTAAGTTATACGTTACCATGCGCGCCATAGGGCCTATTGACCTTTGGACTATTTGTTCTGTTCAGTGCTGGATAAAGCGCTAATCAAGGCACGAATCATGGAGTTTAGTGCGTCTAAATAAATGATGAGTAACGCAGTGAAGCGCTCGTTCAGTTCAGAACCTGAACTGTGACGACTATGATCGCTTCTCCGACGTCATTCAGGCTTTTATTTTGCGACGCCCCTCCTGCTTTCTGCTGCCACATCGGCTTGTTGCTGATGTCCCGAACAAGTCTCCAACGCGCAACAGGCTCAGATTCATCGCTCAAGATTTCGCCTTTATCACAGGTATCTTTAGGTTGATCGGCTATGCCAGTAAATACAATTATGGGGCTCTTTGCGAAATCCCCAATCAAACCGTTGCAACGCCACGTCACTCGTGTGAATGAATGTTGTGAACTGCTTGTCCCGTTTTTTGAAGCGTGTCACGCCAAAGAATGGGAAAAAGCCGGACAGTACCGTGAGCAAATCTCGCAGCTTGAAAAAGATGCAGATGTGCTGAAACGTGAAATCCGCCTGAAGCTTCCCCGCGGTCTGTTCATGCCAGTCGACCGGACTGACATGCTGGACCTTCTGACCCAGCAGGACAAACTTGCCAACCTCGCCAAGGATATCGCAGGGCGCGTTTACGGACGCCAGTTAGACATCCCTGAGAACCTTTACGCAGACTTTCTCGCCTATGTTCAACGTTGCCTTGATGCCGCGAATCAGGCCAGCCGTGTTATTCACGAATTGGATGAACTGCTGGAAACCGGTTTCAAAGGCCGCGAAGTCACGTTGGTTGCTGAAATGATCAACCAGCTTGATGTGATCGAAGATGATACTGACAGCATGCAGGTCACCCTGCGGCAGCAGTTACGCAAGGTCGAAGACCAATACAATCCCGTCGACGTGATGTTTATGTACAAAATCTTCGAATGGATTGGTGGTATTGCGGATCAGGCGCAACGCGTCGGTTCACGACTCGAAATTATGCTATCCCGCTCTTAACGAGCAAGAGTAAATACACAAGGTTTTACAATGGAAATCCTGGCTAATTATGGCACCGTGATTATCATGGTGGCGGCCCTCTTTGGCTTTCTTATGGCGATTGGTATCGGTGCCAACGATGTCGCAAACGCAATGGGTACCTCGGTCGGCTCCAAAGCACTGACGGTGAAACAGGCGATCATCATCGCCATGATCTTTGAGTTCGCCGGGGCTTATCTGGCGGGCGGCGAAGTGACCGAAACGATTCGGAAAGGGGTGATTGAAACCTCTTACTATACGTCACAGCCTGAAATTCTGGTGTACGGCATGATGTCGGCACTGCTGGCTGCTGGCTGTTGGCTGCTGCTGGCCTCCTACATGGGCTGGCCGGTTTCGACCACACACTCCATCATTGGTGCCATCATCGGTTTTGCCTGTGTCTCTGTCGGAACAGAAGCTGTCGACTGGGGTTCAGTACAGGGCATCGTAGGCAGCTGGATCGTCACGCCACTGATCTCAGGTATTTTTGCCTATGTCATCTTTATCAGTGCGCAGCGATTAATTTTCGATACCGATAATCCGCTGATCAACGCCAAACGTTTTGTGCCTGTCTATATGTTTATCACCGCAATGGTTATTGCGCTGGTGACCATTAAAAAAGGTCTGAAGCACGTGGGCCTGCATCTGAGCAACACAGAAGCTTGGGCGGCTTCAATCGTGGTGTCTCTGATCGTGATGGGTTTCGGTTATCTGTATATTCAGCGCAATTACAAAGACGCAGAGCAATCTGTCGGAAGCAATGGTTACGCGGGCGTTGAGCGTGTGTTTAGCCTGCTGATGGTGGTGACGGCCTGTGCGATGGCTTTCGCCCACGGCTCAAATGACGTTGCCAACGCGATTGGTCCGCTGTCTGCCGTTGTGTCCACGGTTGAGCATATGGGCGAACTGGCTGAGAAAGCGACCATTGCCTGGTGGATTCTGCCGCTGGGTGGTTTGGGTATCGTTGTCGGTCTGGCGACCATGGGCCATAAAGTGATGGCAACCGTCGGTACCGGGATCACAGAACTGACCCCTAGCCGTGGTTTTGCCGCGCAGCTGGCAACGGCTTCAACCGTTGTGCTGGCGTCGGGCACAGGTCTGCCGATTTCCACCACACAAACACTGGTGGGTGCTGTCCTGGGTGTCGGCTTCGCACGCGGTATCGCGGCACTGAATCTGGGCGTTGTCCGTAACATCGTGGCATCCTGGATCATCACCCTGCCTGCAGGTGCGCTGCTGTCAGTCATTTTCTTCTACGTAATGCAAGCGGCTTTTGGCTGATTTCAGTCAACCTTCAGTCAACTTTGCCAAAAAGTAGCACAAGGTCAAAAGAGGGAGGCTATGCCTCCCTCTTCTCTTGCGCAAAAGACGCAAAATTTTTAGTATCTGTGCTCCAACGATTAACCAAGCTCCTTCAAGGATCCCAGAGTGAAGCAACTTTTCCGCTTAATTTTTGCCGCTGTCGCCGTGCTGATGGCCGCTCAGGTACACGCTCAGCAGGTGCGTTATATCTCCGATGACTTGTTTACTTACATGCATCGCGGACCAAGTACGCAATACAAAATTTTAGGCAGCGTCGATGCCGGCACCAAAGTCACCGTGCTGGAAACCAACAGAGAAACAGGTTTCACCAAGGTTTTAGATGACCGTGGTCGCACCGGCTGGGTCAACAGTGATTACATTTCCAATCAGGTTGGCCTGAAAGAACGCCTGCCGAAGCTTGAAAAAGAATTGAGTGAAGTGAAAAAAGCACTGGCCAATGCCAAACAATCCAGTGACGAGCGCAATGCGACGCTTCAGTCTTCTCTGGAAAGCCGCACAGAGCAGATCACCGATCTGGAAAACCGAAATTCCAGCCTGAATGAACAACTGTCGACGTCACAGGCTGAAATCCGTGAACTGCGCGCCAAGCTGGATACGCAAGCGGACGACCTGCTGATGAAGTGGTTCACTTACGGCGGTATGGTTGCCGGTGGTGGCCTGCTGTTTGGCCTGGTTCTGCCACACCTGATCCCGCGCCGCAAAAAGCGCAACAACGGCTGGGCATAATCCCCCGTCAACGGAACCCGTATTCCGACACAGAAAAATGGCAGCCAAGGCTGCCATTTTTGTAGCTGTCCGTTTTGCCTCTCGATTTTTAACCAGCAGGCCACTGCGACAGTGCGGCCATTTCAAAGCGCTGGTTTCGGAAGTCCAGCACCACTTTTCTCGGACCAATCTGCTCCAGAATCAACCCCGGTGCAATTTCATCCCCTTCATAGACTTCGCGGCCATTCACCTTAATCCAGCGGCTGTTCGCGCTGGAAGAATAGATATGGGTTTGCAGATCAATCGCGGGTAACTGCTTTTGCAGTCGTACTGGTAATTGCTCAACACTCATCAGCTCATCCTCTGCCGGGGCTTGTGTTTCATCCCGAGCTGATTTTTCCAGCATGTGTGAATCAATCAGGGAAGGCCCCTGACCTTTCGGCTGATCTGTAGCCGAAATGGCCTGATGCAACCGGCTGGCCAGCTCTGGCGATAACTCCGACAGATCCAGATTATCCAGATCCCAGCTGCTGTCCCGAGCGCTGTCATATTCCACAGGTGTTTCAGCCAGTTCAGGCCACTGATCATCCGGGGTGCTGTCCGACGCGCTCCGCTCAGGCTGTGCATCACCAGACGGTGAATAACCGGTCTGAATCAGATCCGGTAATGCCTCTGTCGTGAGCTTGGGCATCGGCAGGAAAGCGACCGGCCCCAGTTCATGTGCAGGTTCGGCATCGGTGCGGTACTGCTGATGGAGGACTGGGCCGGGCAAGCCCAGCGCGGTATCCAGTACCATCAGGGTCATCGGCCCGGCAATCCCGTCCGGATACAGGCCCTGTGCCCGCTGGAACCGGCGGAGTTTTTCCAGCACATCCTGATCAAACTGACGGCTGACGCCACCGGGCTCTCCCAGGAGCCGATTGAGCTGGCGATCCAGCCAGGCAACACGCGACCCCTGCTGACCATAACGAATGCTACTGCTCTCGCCCATCGGGGGTCGCCACATCAGGGTATATTGCTGTTGCCAGCGCGCCTGAAGCCAGGCCCGGCTCACCCGAACCCGCTCGTCACCCAGCATCAGTTCGGCTTCACCGGGCCACAGTGCATACAAAACGGCGTAATCGGTGGTGCCGTCCTCAAGGGTCAGCGGCAGCACTGCTGGCCGGTTAATCTGGCTCAGTTCGGCCAGATCCCCTTCCCGCTTCTGGCACACCAGCCCGATTCGCTGACTGCTGAGGCAATTGGCCAGATTCGGGGTGACCTCATATCCCCACAACTGGTATAAACGCTGCATCGCGCCCCGTTCATCCGGCTGCATCGCCAGTAATTGCTGCCAGCGTTTTTCCTGCTCGGCCGATGCTCGCGCCGCAAGTGTTTCAGCGGAAGGCGTCGCTTCGCCAGACTCAAGATCCACAACAGCCGGCGCCTGAATCACCACGCCCAGCTTGTTTTCTGTCAGCCAGCCCGCACCATAATAGCCGCTGGCCACCAGCACAGGTGCCAGCAACCCGGCGATCACCCATCTCCAATGTCGCTGACCCGCGGCGGGCGTACTTACCGGCTGCGGAACAGCCCAGCCCAGTGCCAGCTCACTGGCCTGCCGGATGTGCTCCGGTGCGATTTGCTGACGACTGTCCCTGCAGGCAAGCTGCATGGCTTTGTCACACACCAGATTGATTTGTCGCGGAATACCATGACACACCCGGGCCAGCGTTTTCAGTGCGGCAGGCGTAAAGACAGGCTGCGCGCATCCCACCTGCTCCAGCCGGAAGCGAACATAAGCAGCCACTTCTGTTTCTGTCAGGGGTAACAGGTGATAGCGGGACGTGATCCGCTGTGCCAGTTGCCGTAAACCAGGCTGCTGGAGCAACTGCTGCAATTCCGGCTGGCCCACCAGCACCACTTTCAGCAGTTTGCGCTGGTCCGTTTCCAGATTGGTCAGTAACCGCAGTTGTTCCAGCACATCCGGCAGCAGGTGCTGCGCTTCATCCACCAGCAACAGGGTATGCTTCCCTGCCTGATCATTCTGTTTGAGATGCGCATACAAGCGGTCAGTCAGGGCTTTATAGCTATCTTTCGGCGAAGCCGGTAATCCCAGCTCATCGCAGATGCTTTCCAGCAGCTCGTGCGCCGACAGCGCCGGGTTCAGTACCACAGCCACCTGAGTGTCTTCACCCAGCTTTGAGAGTAACGCCCGAAGCACTGTGGTTTTGCCCGTCCCGACTTCACCGGTCAGCAGGCCGAAACCGCCACCGTCCGCCAGTCCGGCCAGCATATGATTGAGTGCTTCCCGATGACGATCACTGAGAAATAGAAAGCGTGCACTGGGCACAATAGAAAAAGGGGCTTCGGTCAGGCCAAAAAATGCCGTGTACATGTCTTCGTCCGGGATGAAGTAAAATAACTGAGATACATTAGCGTTCGTGACACCGATTGTATACCCTTCGGACGCAAGACTGACAAAGACGAGGAGAGAATCGTGGAAATATATCTGGTGGGCGGCGCTGTTCGGGACAAGCTGTTAAATCTGCCCGTCAAAGATAAAGACTGGGTGGTCGTCGGCGCGACACCACAGCAGATGCTGGAACAGGGATTCAGCCAGGTCGGCAGTGATTTTCCCGTTTTTCTGCATCCGAAATCCAAAGAAGAATACGCCTTAGCCCGCACGGAGCGGAAAGCGGGCAAAGGCTACACAGGTTTTGAATGCTATGCGGCGCCGGAAGTCACGCTGGAGCAGGATCTGATGCGCCGGGATTTGACCATCAACGCTATCGCTGAGGCAGATGACGGAACGCTGATCGACCCCTATCACGGCCAGCGCGATCTGGAAAAGCGTCAGTTACGTCATGTCTCCCCGGCATTCGTTGAGGATCCTTTGCGGGTCTTGCGTGTGGCCCGCTTTGCGGCCCGCTTCGCACCACAGGGGTTTACGGTCGCACCGGAAACCCTGTCACTGATGCAGGAAATGGTTGCCGAGGGTGAGCTGGAAGCCCTGACCCCGGAGCGCGTCTGGCAGGAATGGGAGCGTGCCCTGAACACCGCCCGGCCCGACATCTTCCTGACGGTTCTGCGCCAGTGCGGCGCCTTAGCCGTGGTCATGCCAGAAATTGATGCCCTGTTTGGCGTCCCGCAACCGGCCAAATGGCATCCGGAAATCGATACCGGCGTGCACACCCTGATGGTTGCTTATCAGGCGTCTTTGCTCAGCACGGATCCGGTGATTCGTTTTTGTGCCCAAGTCCACGATCTCGGCAAAGCCTTGTCACCGGTCGAGGAACTGCCCAGCCATAAACTGCATTGCCAGCTCGGGCTGGATGTGATTCGCAATCTGTGCCAGCGGCTGCGGATCCCCAATCATTACCGCGATGCCGCCTTAATGGTCTGCGCCCAGCACACCAAGATCCACAAAGCCGATGAGCTGCGTCCGGCCACGTTCATCAAAATCTTCGACCAGATCGATGCCTGGCGAAAACCAGAACGCGTGACACAGTTGGCCCTGTGCTGCCGGGCAGATGTCCGGGGCCGGACAGGCTTTGAAAACGATCCCTACCCACAGGCAGATGTGCTGCTGGCTGTCTTTGCAGCGGCTCAGGCCGTCGCAGTCCAGCCCATTGTCGAGGCCGGATATCAGGGCGCAGCCATCAAGGAACAACTGGCCATACGCCGCACCGAGGCTGCCGCACACGTTTTGGGACGCTAGATTGACTCCCGGGTTTGCCAGCTCATGATGGCGTGAACCAATCCTGAACTCCGCGTACAAAAAAGCCGGCACACTGTCCGGCTTTCATCACAAATGGCCCAATCAGGCTCACTGCTGGCTCAGCAGAAAAGCAATCAGACCAAAGCCCAGCAATAACCGGTAAATCACGAACGGCAGCATGCCCAGTCGGGTCACCAGTTTCAGGAACACGTGAATACAGGCATAGGCACTGACAAAAGAGGCCGCCACACCGATGCCCAGACCGCCCAGATCAATCGGTGCCGGGCTTTCCACCAGCTTGGTGCCCAGATAGGTCCCCGCCAGCACGATAATTGGAATCGACATCAGGAACGAAAACCGGGCTGCCGCTTCACGGGTGAACCCCAGATACAGTGCCGCGGTCATGGTGGCCCCAGAGCGGGAAGTGCCCGGAATCATGGCTGCAGCCTGCGCCAGACCAATATACAGTGAACGTTTCGGATCAGCTGCGTATTCATCCATATTCTGCGGAGCCCGGCGATCCACCCACCACAACAGCAGACCAAAAACGATCGTCGTGATCGCAATCACCCAAGCTGAACGCAGATAATGCTCAATAATGTCAGCCATAAAAAAGCCGAACACACAGGCCGGAATCGTTGCCAGGACAATCATCCAGGCCAGTGAGGCTTCCCGGCAACATTTACCGGTGATCAGCGATCGCACCCAAGCCACCAGCAACGCGACAACTTCTTTACGAAAATACAGCACGACGGCCGCCAACGTCCCCACATGGACTGCAACATCAAACGCCATACCCTGATCCGCCCAGCCGAGAACCTGAGACGGCAGGATCAAATGGGCCGAACTGGAGATCGGTAAAAACTCCGTCAAGCCTTGGATCAATGCCAACATGAACGCTTCAAAATGACTCATTGTTTTCCTTTCTTTTTTTCAGGTCTGTGACCTTTGGTGTTTGATCGTCAACGGATTGACCGCAGCTGACGCAGTCAGTTCCGGCAGCAAAGACAATTCCGGGTCAAATCTTGATGACGACCGGCCGAAGCACCTGCGGGTGTTCAAATTCCCGCCAGATTTCTGCCACGGTTCTGCCATCGCCGGGAATCACCTGTTCAGGACAGAGCTCCATCAGCGGCTGCAAGACAAATGCAAACTTATAAATATCATCACGGGGAAGCACGGGCGCATCCGTCCGGATCAGATCGCCATACAGCAACAGATCCAAGTCCAGCGTCCGGCTCTGATGTTTAGGGGCATCCGGTAACCGGCCATACTGACGTTCCAGTGTTTTCAGCTGCGCCTGCAGCGCATCCGGCGACAGTTGGGTCTTGAATGCCACAACACAATTCAAAAAACTTGGCCCGTCGAAACCCACCGGCTCCGCTTCAAAGATCTGCGATAACCGAAATTCAGCCCCCAACTGTTTCAGCTCGGCAATGGCCGCGCGTACCGAGTACTCACGGTCAAGATTACTGCCGATGCTGATATAAACCTCAGTCACGCTGTCCCCGTTGAATCACCACGCCCACACCACGCGCGTTTGGCACGGCGCCCGGCTTGGTCACTTTGACCTGAATCCAAGGCACATTGAATCGGTTCATGATCAGGCTGGCCACTTCTTCTGCCACGCGCTCAACCAATAAAAAGCGTCCCTGTTCGACAAAGTCGGTGACGGTTTGGCTGACCGCCGCATAGTCCAGTGCCAGATTCACATCGTCAGCCAGCGCGGCTGGCTGGTTGTTGTGAGCCATTTCCAAATCCAACACCAGCTTCTGCTTAATTTCCTGTTCCCAGTCGTACACGCCAATCGAGGCAATGACGTCCAGATGTTCGATAAATACTGAATCCATGTTCCATCGCTAATTTGTTGAGAGGTCGGATACCCAATGTGAGCAAAAGTGCGTATTATCGGGACATTGTTGTCACTTTTCATGACATAAGCGCTGCCCGGCGTTTAAAACACGCCAGGCCGCTGAAAGCTGATGCACTATACCACAGCTGTTCTCAAGAATGTCATCAGACGTGACACGTCACGAACACCGAATTGATCCGGATGACGACGCCGTCACGGATCCACAGGAGCCGCTATGACACCGCTGGTGCTGCTGATCATTATTGCTGCCTATCTGCTGGGATCGATCTCCAGTGCTGTCTTGATCTGCCGCCTGTTCCGTTTACCGGATCCCCGTGACAGCGGCTCAGGGAATCCCGGAGCCACCAACGTGCTGCGTATCGGTGGCCGGGGTGCCGCCGCTATGGTGCTGGTTTGCGATATCCTGAAAGGCATGTTGCCGGTCTGGATCAGTTACTTTCTTGGCATCAATCCGTTTCTGCTGGGGATCATCGGGATCGCCGCCTGTCTGGGACATATCTACCCGATTTTCTTTCATTTTCGGGGCGGGAAAGGCGTGGCGACTGCCTTGGGCGCACTCGCGCCGATAGGCTGGGATTTAAGCGGCATGTTAATTGGAACCTGGGTGGTCGTGGCGCTCGTCTGTGGCTATTCTTCGCTGGCTTCAATGATCACTGCACTGCTGGCCCCGATGTTTACCTGGTGGGTGAAACCACAGTACACCATGCCGGTGGCGATGCTCTCCTGCCTGATTATCCTGCGACATCACGAGAATGTACGCCGGTTACTCGACGGCAAAGAATATAAAATCTGGCATAAATTTCTGCCGAAATAATACCAATCAAAGTGAGTCAGAGGTCAGAGATAGCGCAGAAAAATGGTTGAGAACAAAGCAGATTTTTAGATCAGTAGTCATTCTACAATCAAAAATCTAACGCAGTGATCGAACATTTGAACAAGCTAGGATGACCCGTGAATGACTGCGATTGTATCAGCTCAGCGTTCAGCCCGAATTCGGACGGAGCACTGAGCTCGGCAAGGGGTTTAGCCGCGGAGCGGTTTCAGGGTATCAATTGGCCAGCGCGGGTGCGCTTTCACGCCCAAATCCATGATTTCCTGATTTTTCAGACGCTGCATACCTGCATACGCAATCATCGCACCATTATCGGTACAGAACTCAGTGCGCGGATAAAAGACTTCGCCACCCAGTTTTTCCATCATGACTTCCAGTTCGGCGCGCAGGTGCTTGTTCGCACTCACCCCACCGGCAATCACCAGACGTTTAAAACCGGTTTCTTTCAGCGCACGCTTACATTTAATCGCCAGCGTATCGACCACGGCTTCCTGAAACGCATAAGCAATGTCAGCACGGGTCTGCTCATCATCACCGTTCGCACGAATCGTGTTCGCCGCAAAGGTCTTCAGACCGGAGAAGCTGAAATCCATACCCGGGCGGTCTGTCATCGGACGCGGGAACGTAAAGCGCCCTGCCGTGCCCTGGTCGGCCAGCTTTGATAACAAAGGCCCGCCCGGATAATCCAGCCCCATCAGTTTGGCGGTTTTATCAAAGGCTTCACCGGCCGCATCATCTATCGATTCGCCCAAAATACGGTATTCACCAATGCCCTTCACTTCCACCATCATGGTGTGACCACCGGAAACCAGCAATGCCACAAACGGAAATTCAGGTGGATTGTCTTCCAGCATCGGGGCCAGCAAGTGGCCTTCCATATGGTGTACTGCCACTGCTGGCAGGTTCCAGGCATAAGCCAGGCTGCGGCCAATCGTCGCGCCAACCAGCAATGCACCCACCAGTCCCGGACCGGCAGTGTAGGCCACACCGTCCAGGTCCGCCGGGGTTAATCCTGCATCGGCCAGCGCCTGCTTAATCAACGGAATGGTTTTTTTGACATGGTCCCGTGAGGCCAGCTCTGGCACGACACCGCCATAATCGGCGTGCAATTTCACTTGGCTGTACAACTCATGAGCCAGCAGGCCTTTTTCGTCATCGTAAATCGCTACGCCTGTTTCATCACAGGACGTTTCGATGCCCAGGATACGCATATCAACCTCTATACTTAATACGGACTAACACTCGGTGCAGCACCGATGCCGTTAGCCGGTGCGGAACGTCGGACGGGCATGTTACCGCTGTTGACAGAATTTCACCAGTTCTGACATGCAGAATACTTTACAAACGGCCCCGGATCAGATTAGAATTTCGCACCATTTTTAATCAGCTGATAATTTTGATCATCAGCGTTAACCGAATCACTCTGAGGTGAGTATTACATGCCAGTAGTCAAAGTACGTGAAAACGAACCGTTCGACGTAGCTCTACGTCGTTTTAAGCGCTCTTGCGAGAAAGCAGGTATCCTTTCTGAAGTTCGCCGTCGTGAGCACTTCGAAAAGCCAACAACTGTACGTAAGCGCGCTAAAGCAGCGGCAGTTAAGCGTCACCTGAAAAAATTGGCTCGCGAAAACGCACGTCGCGTTCGTCTGTACTAATTTACAGAGAACAAGGACAGCGTCATGGCCCTAATCGAAAGTATTAAGAACGAACAGAAAACCGCTATGAAAGCGAAGGATAAAGCCCGTCTGGGTGCTATCCGTCTGGTTCTGGCTGCCATCAAACAACGTGAAGTCGACGAGAAGATCACTCTGACCGACGACGACATCGTGGCAGTACTAACGAAAATGGTGAAACAGCGTCGTGACTCTGTGGCTCAGTATGAAGCTGCAGGTCGTCAGGATCTGGCCGATGTTGAGCGTGCTGAAATTACCGTGCTGGAAGAATTCATGCCTCAGCCTCTGAACGACGACGAAGTTGCCGCTCTGCTGGACGCAGCGATTGCCAGCACTGGTGCCAGCAGCATGCAAGACATGGGTAAACTGATGGCTGTGCTCAAACCACAGCTGCAGGGCCGCGCCGATATGGGGAAAGTTAGCCAACTGGTGAAAGCCAAGCTCGGCTAAAACTCCCCCAGCTCTACAGCAAGCCGTGCTATCCTACCGGGAATGCGCGGCTTGTTTGTATTTCTCCCGATCAAATTTCAGGTAATACTCATTGTATGGCAGGAAAGATCCCTCGTTCATTCATCGATGACCTCATCTCACGACATGACATCGTTGATGTAATTGATGCGCGGGTGAAGCTCAAGAAGCAAGGCAAGAATTATGGTGCCTGCTGCCCTTTCCACAATGAGAAAACCCCTTCTTTTTCTGTCAGCCCCGAAAAGCAATTCTATTATTGCTTTGGTTGCGGCGCCAAAGGCAATGTCCTCGACTTTGTCATGGAGTTTGACCGTCTCGAATTTGTTGAAGCGGTTGAAGATCTGGCCTCACAGCTCGGTTTGGAAGTGCCACGTGAACAAGGCGGAAGCGGCCAGAGCGCTGCCAAGCGACAGGAAAAACAAAGTCTTTATGACCTGATGGGTCAGGTCGCCCAATACTATCAGTCCCTGTTACGTCAGCAAGACGCTCAGGTTGCCATTGAGTATTTAAAAGGGCGCGGCCTGTCAGGTGAGATCGTGAAACAATTCGGCATTGGTTATGTGCCGGATCAATGGGATCAGGTCCGCAACCGCTTCGGCAGAACCGAGCAGGCACAGCAGGATCTGGTCAGCGCTGGCATGTTGATCGAAAACGATCAAGGTCGGCGCTATGACCGATTCCGAGGTCGGATCATGTTCCCAATCCATGATCGTCGTGGCCGGGTGATCGCATTCGGTGGACGGGTATTGGGCGACGGAACCCCGAAATATCTCAACTCACCGGAAACCCCGATTTTCCATAAGGGGCGTGAGTTGTATGGCCTGTATCAGGTGATGCAGACCTATCGGGAACCTGAGCGCGTTTTAGTCGTCGAAGGCTATATGGACGTTGTCGCACTGGCGCAATATGGCGTCGACTATGCGGTGGCATCCCTGGGAACCTCAACGACAGGCGATCATATTCAGCATTTGTTCCGGCAGACCGGCACCGTGGTGTGCTGTTATGACGGCGACCGGGCAGGACGGGACGCAGCCTGGCGGGCGATGGAACAAGCGTTGCCGTATCTGAATGATGGCCGCCAGCTGAAATTTATGTTCCTGCCCGACGGCGAAGATCCTGATAGCTATGTACGAAAATTCGGAAAGGAAGCTTTCGAGCAGCAAATCAGCGACGCCATGACGCTCTCTGATTTTCTGTTCTCAACCCTGCTGAAACAAGTAGATACCAGCAGTCGGGAAGGCAAAGCCAAGCTCAGTACGCTGGCGGTTCCCCTGATCGACAAAGTACCGGGCGGGACGCTGCGGCTATACTTACGGAAAGTTTTAGGGCAAAAGCTGGGTCTACCAGATGAGGAACAACTCAGACAGCTGATCAGCGAACATGGCGACAACAAACCGGTGCGTGTGTCACAGCCGACCATCAAACGCACGCCCATGCGGGTCGCCATTGCGCTGCTGCTGCAAAACCCGGGCTTTGCCGACGGGTTGGAACTGAACACGGCCGATTTTTCCGGCATAGAACTGGCCGGATTAAAATTATTACTGACAATAGTTGATAAATGTCGACTTCGTCCCAATATCACTACCGGACAGTTGCTTGAAGATTGGCGAGAGACGGAACAAGGTTCCCTGATGGCACGGCTTGCCACCTGGGACATGCCGCTCGGCAATGACGAAGATAGTTTACACACTGTATTTCTAGACGCGATGGATAAAGTTATCGATCAATGCGTCACACAACAAATTGAGAAGTTGCAGGCTAAATCGAACACTGTCGGCTTATCAGTCGAAGAAAAGCGGGAGCTCCAGCTATTGCTGTTCAATCGTCCCGACTAAAAAGTAGTCAACAATTCTGACATTTGTTATAATTACTGGTTTGCATTTCTGCATTCTTTTTTCTCACTCAGACCCTAAGTTGGATATCGTCTATGGAGCAAAATCCGCAGTCACAGCTAAAGTTGCTTGTTGCCAAGGGCAAGGAGCAAGGTTATCTGACCTATGCCGAAGTTAATGACCACCTGCCAGAAGACATTGTTGACTCTGATCAGGTCGAAGACATTATTCAGATGATCAACGACATGGGTATTAAGGTGGTGGAAACTGCCCCTGATGCCGATGAACTCATGATGACTGAAGATAATGCCGATGAAGACGCCATCGAAGCGGCGGCGCAGGCATTATCAAGCGTTGAAAGCGAAATTGGCCGTACCACTGATCCGGTTCGCATGTACATGCGTGAAATGGGAACGGTTGAGCTGCTGACTCGCGAAGGCGAAATCGACATCGCAAAACGCATCGAAGATGGTATCAATCAGGTTCAGTGTTCCGTTGCTGAATACCCATCAGCAATCTCTTATCTGCTTGAACAATTTGATAAAGTTGAAGCAGAAGAACTGCGTTTGACTGATATCATTTCTGGCTTTGTTGACCCGAACGAAGAAGAAACGTCTGCGCCAACGGCGACACACATTGGCTCCGAGCTGAGTGAGTCCGATCTTGAAGACGAAGACAAAGATCTTGAAGACGACGATGACGACTCAAGCGATAGCGATGAAGACGACGGCAGCATTGATCCGGAAGTCGCACGCGAGAAGTTCAAAGAGCTGCGTGTTTCTTATGAGCGCATGGCTGCTGCCATTGATCAAAATGGCCGTCATCATGCCGATACCGAAGTGGCCATTGGTGAGCTGTCTGAAATCTTCAAACAGTTCCGTCTGATCCCAAAACAGTTTGACCGTCTGGTCAGCTCACTGCGCAATTCCATGGATAAAGTTCGTACCAACGAACGCCTGATCATGCGTATGTGTGTCGACAACAGCAAGATGCCGAAGAAAACCTTCGTTCAGCTGTTCAGCGGTAACGAATCTTCTTCTGCGTGGATTGACGAAGCACTGAACTCAGGCAAGCCTTATGCAGAGCGTCTGAAAAACTACGAAGAAGATCTGCGTCGTGCAACGACCAAACTGCGCATGCTGGAAGACGAAACCGGCCTGTCGATTGAGCGAATCAAAGACATCAGCCGTCGCATGTCCATTGGTGAAGCCAAGGCTCGTCGCGCGAAGAAAGAAATGGTTGAGGCCAACCTGCGTCTAGTGATTTCGATTGCCAAGAAATACACCAACCGTGGCCTGCAATTCCTGGATCTGATTCAGGAAGGGAACATTGGTCTGATGAAAGCGGTCGACAAATTCGAATACCGCCGTGGTTACAAGTTCTCCACTTACGCGACCTGGTGGATCCGTCAGGCAATCACCCGTTCAATCGCGGACCAGGCACGAACCATTCGTATCCCGGTTCACATGATTGAAACCATCAACAAACTGAACCGTATCTCGCGTCAGATGCTTCAGGAGATGGGTCGTGAGCCACTGCCGGAAGAACTGGCAGAGCGCATGCAAATGCCGGAAGACAAGATCCGTAAAGTGCTGAAGATTGCCAAAGAGCCAATCTCGATGGAAACCCCAATCGGTGATGATGAAGATTCACATCTGGGCGATTTCATTGAAGATACCACGCTGCAACTGCCGATGGACTCTGCCACCGCAACCAACCTGCGCATGGCAACCAACGAAGTACTGGCTGGCCTGACGCCGCGTGAAGCCAAGGTTCTGCGGATGCGTTTTGGTATCGACATGAACACGGACCACACGCTGGAAGAAGTCGGCAAGCAGTTCGACGTCACCCGTGAGCGTATCCGTCAGATCGAAGCCAAAGCCCTGCGTAAACTGCGCCACCCAAGCCGTTCCGACGTGCTGCGCAGCTTCCTGGACGAGTAAGCCGGTTCTCGGTCAATCAAACATGACAAAGCGGGCATCATTGCCCGCTTTTTCTTGGCCAGCATATCGATGGGACTCAGCTCACAACCCTTGCCACACAAGGGCTCGGCAGGCATTTAACTGCCTAAGAAACAAACAAAAGTCACCCCCTGTCCGGTAGACAATACCCCACCCATCCCATATAATCGGTTGCACATTTGGCCCCTTAGCTCAGTGGTTAGAGCAGGCGACTCATAATCGCTTGGTCCCCAGTTCAAGTCTGGGAGGGGCCACCAAATTCCAGAAGGCTTATGGAGAAATTCATGAGCCTTTTTTCGTTTTGACCGGTCGATATCCAGTCCGTCATGCCTTCCGGTCACTCACCTTTTCGCCTGCTTCATCGAAATCTATCCATTAGATTCCAGCGGTTAAACATCAGATTAGTATTCATGCTAGCAACGGTAATTCATGAGCCAGAGCTGATTCTGGAAGCAATCTGCGATGAGTCTGGAGTGAGATTTTGCTGGGTAAATAGTGATGAGATTAGCGGAAATTTAGATGTGATTTTTGTCGTCGTCGACAGCAAACCGCCTAAAATCGGATTAAAGACCGGATCGAGGACAACGACAGCAAATCAATAGAAAATTTATGAATTTAGAATCAGGTGCTGTAAGCGCTGGGTGACAGCGATTGGGTCAGTCTGGTGTGACCGACCCAATCATCTAGGATTTTAGTTAGAGGTAGATGGTTCTTTAACAGCTTGTTGTCTCGAAAGATGAGAGGATTGAGAGGTAACTTTTGACTTGAAAATTTGTTGTTGCCATTGAGGCCAAGCTGAAATTTTCTGCTCAGCTTTCTCCAAGTGTTCCACCAGAGCTCTGTTATCAACTTTTTTCATCATAAGTTCCTGTTCAATAGGGATTTTTTATCATTATATATTTTGAAATGCTTACTTGTTAAAGCTGAGGAGAATTCCTCGCTTGCAATATATTGGATTGCGTTAGGATTTAGCCTTAGTTTAGCTGATTCTCGGCTCCAGTCTACATTCTCACCTGATGATTTTTTGCGTTTGATCTCTCGACCATTACCTAAAGTCATAGAAAAGAAGTTCAAGAAACTTCTCGGCCCAACTCCAACAAATGGCTCGAAGGACACTTTTGCATCACTGTAACCTTCTGTAATTGCATCGCTGTGAAACTCAAACGCTTTACTTTTTGCATATGGTTCAACATAGACAACTCTCAATACTCCCGCTGCAATTATGTGCTTAGCACAGTTATGACAAGGAAACGTTGTACAATACAGAGTTGTATCTAAAGTACTATTGTTGGTCCTACCACAAGATAAAATCGCCTCCATTTCCGCATGAACGACTCTTCCATACTCTGTAATATCTTTCAATTTTGTATTTTTCAGCTTCTTGTTCAATTCGGTAGTGTTTTCAAGATCCAGTTTATCGACAATATCATCAATAACCTCTTGAATCGCTTTTTTGTTAGCATCATAACCACGCATGTAATCTCTGCCGTCATGGTTATCTACTATCCGTGTTTGGGAACTATCTAAGGAGGGCCAATACAAACCACCTTTAGCTCTAGGAACATCATTCGCTCCTGTAGAAATTATATTATTATCTTTGGTTAATACTGCGCCAACTTGTCTTGATAGGTCAGCAGATCGACTAGATGCAGAAAAAGCCATGTACATAGCGTATTCATCAAAAGTAGGAGTAAGAAATGGGTATCCGAATATCAGTTTAAAAACTCGTTCTACATCTGCCCTATTCTTATTAAGGTTTTGATCTTCATCGATAAAAAAATCAGCCAAATGGAAAGTATCTCTCGTATGTTGTCCATGGCCGTTATTTGGCCCTTCATCCGCATCCCTTAAAATAAGTTTCTTTACAATATCCTTATCTTCAGTACTTCTACGTTTATTATCAAGTGTTTGAAAGCGGCTTTCGTAACTAGCATGTATACCTATGACAAATAAACTGTTTCCATATGTTTCCCTCAAAGCGGCAACCTCATCAGGGTGCTTTAGTGAGCGAATTATCCATGCTTTCTTGTTTAATGGCTGAGGCTCTAGATTCCCTAAAATTTCAGTTCGCCGTTGAGATATCTCGGAAATGGCAGCATATGCTAAAGCTGCATTATCTCCAGTCAGATTACGATATTCATTGCCAAGATCCATGAAGTAATTAATAGTTTGTAGTTTTGATAAACTTTCGGGCACAGGCTTCAGTGCATGCAAGAACCCGGAGGAAACTCGAATAACTTCAGGTTTAAAGTCGTACAGCTCTAATTCATCTGACATTAGATTAATGAATCGACTTAAGTCTGTTCCAACGGCTGATACTAAAGCTATAACTATTTCAGAAAAACCTTCTTCTGTATCCAATCTGTCACTGGCAAGTTTTTTGTTGTTATTACTCATAAAAGACATTCAATCAAAAAAATTCATCAACTCCCATAATGATAAACAAACCACAACCTGTGCAAATATGAACCTTTTAAAATGTTATGTATCTCTTATTTCAGTTGAAATATGGGCTTAAGTTATCTGTATTAGACTACTTAAGAAAGTTCTTTATTCACACCTTTCAACTAAACTCTGCAACATACGCACTCACCTCCCTCAATCAGCTAGAAGCAAGATGTGCATGACTAGTCGAAGTTTGAGGGCTCTAATGCCCCAATAAATGCTAAACATCATAGAGTGTGGCATTCCCGCTGTTGATCAAGATTGAAGCAAGGCTTTGCCAAGGTCGTGGACACGAAAGTTATCTAGAATTCCCGCTGCTTTCTTGATTCAAGCAAATGCCTTCTTCAGATGTGCGATAGGTCTGCCCTCAGCATCGCCAGCAAAAATGTAAAGATTTTTAAGTTGTTGAAATTGTTTATTATTACAGCTAAACCCCTTCGCTAAATGGTTAAGCAGGACCATTCTCGAAAGTCCAGGTTTGGTATGCGGTAGAAATATTATCGGCGAAATCAAACTGCTGAAACGCGCTGCGCTACACCGAATTACGCCAACTGGATTCGCTAGCGACCACGGCGTCGACGAGCCGAAGCAAAGACCGAGAACCATCACACCTGCCCCTAAAAATCCCGCCCAATCCCTCTGTGGACAAAGTTTAGCGATGCATGCATTTGTTCAGTATTTCAGAATCCATTACACTGTGGCCTCTTCTGGTACGGACTTGCATTATGACCCCCTCAACTTCTAACGCGCCTTTTGACCATCAACTTGAAGACACGGATCTGCTGACAGAAATCGCGATTCTGTATTACCAGCAAAGCGCCACACAGGAAGAAATTTCGAAAAAGTTTGGCATCAGCCGCCCGAAGGTCAGCCGCCTGCTGAGAAAAGCGCGTGAAGAAGGCATCGTAGAAATCACGGTGAAATTTCACCCGGTCCACAGTGCTCAGTTAGAGCAGCGATTGATGGACAGATTTCATCTCAAACGCGCCCTGATCGCACTGGATCAACCCAGCGCGCTGGAACAGCGTATGCAAGTCTCAACCCTGGTTTCCGCTTACCTCGATGGTTATTTACGGGACGGTATGGTCGTCGCCGTCGGTCAAGGCCAGAACGTGGCTGCCGTGGCGGATCATCCGGGTATCGTCTCTCACCGAAACGCCCGCTTTGTCTGCGCCATTGGCGGCACGCACCGCAGCGGTGACACCATCAATGCCGATCACATCTGTCGTCGGCTGGCCAAAAAATTCGGCGGCACCAGTGAAACCCTGTATGCGCCGGCCTATGTCGACAGCGACGCCACCCAGCGGGTCTTTATCTCGCATCCCAACATCAGTGAAACCCTGAATCAGGCACGTAAGGCGGAGTTTGCCTTAGTCGGCATCGGTGACATGGACGAAAACAGCCACATGGTGAAGCTCGGATGTTTTACCGCCAAAGAGTTTGTGGAGGCGCGTCTGAATGATGGCATTGTCGGGGATATCGGTGGCTTCGATTTTTTCCGCCTTGACGGCCAACAGGCCGACACCCTGATGCGCGGACGCGTCGTGGGATTGACCATGTCCGATCTGCATCGCATTCCCAATGTTATCGCGATGGCGAGCGAGAGCCGCAAAGCGCTGTCGATTCTTGGTGCCTTACGCACCGGTGTGATCGACGTGCTAGCGACCAGTGCCAGCTGCGCAATGGCGCTGTTAAATATGTCGGATTCAGAGTAACTTGTCTGTGCCGGGCAATTGTTAACCAAGTGATACATCGAGTACGGGAGTTCTTTGATCTCCCGTCACAAATCCTTTCCAAAGCGCGCTGTTTGAGCAGAATTTCCTAAGTTTCAGTTTTTTCATTGGTTATCAATGAGACCAAAAATTCACAGTGTTTTGTTTTCATCGTGCAAAAAGCTCAATCTATCAAGGATTAAAGTCGACGTTTGATCACACGCTTCCATATCAAACGCGCCCTCATCGCACTTGACCACTCCGATCCTCTCGTGTCACCTCGACAAAGAACACATCATCGCCGTCGGGATATGAGAACGCTCCATCGAGGTGTTGGATGCCGGGTCCGTCTCTTGCGCCTTGCTCCTGTCCAGTTTAGCCAAAACGGTGAAAGATAAGCTGGCCACACCGATTGACTGATCGGATGAAACGAATGCGTCCTGTAACAAGCGCAACTCCGGGTGAACAAAAAACCAATCAATAAAATTTTGTTCACCCACACCACCACAAAACTCACCAAAGCCGGGGGCACCGGAATAACAACCTCTATCTTTCTGTTGATACAGAGCAACGCCTGATGTTCCCACCGCCACCTTGCCGAAAACCAGCGATTCATGCGCATTTCATGATGTATGCAGGATTGATCAGCGTTCTCTTTTTGATGCACAGAAGCGCTTCACGGCGGACCCAGGCTCGTTGGCAGCAACGACGGGAAATGCGTCAGATGAAAGTGGGATTAAATGCCCTAATCTGAAACGTTGCATTTGACTTTTGTGGCGAAAAGCACAAATATTGTATCTCCATTTGCTCAGCACCATCACATCTGTTCACAGCAATGTGATTTTGTCTATCAAAGCATGTGGATTGGTTCTCGCCCACACACCAAGTAAGGTTTAACAGAGATGAGCAACAAACTTGAACAACTGCGCGCCCTGACGACTGTTGTTGCCGACACCGGCGACATCGAAGCGATTAAGAA